>NZ_JATS01000021.1:0-26286 GCF_000526095.1 Streptococcus sp. CM6
AACTATACGCTGAGCAGTAAACGATTTTATCGTCCAACATTTCAGTCACATTTAACCAATAAAGAAATCCTAGACAAGCTTTTGAGCTATTCAGAAGACTTGAAACACCACTATCAGCTCTATCAGCTCTTGCTTTTTCACTTTCAGAATAAAGAGCCTGACAAATTTTTCGGACTTATTGAGGACAATCTAAAGCAGGTTCATCCTCTTTTTCAGACTGTATTTAAGACATTTCTCAAAGATAAAGAGAAAATCGTCAACGCTCTCCCATTACCCTATTCCAACGCCAAATTGGAAGCCACTAATAATCTCATCAAACTCATCAAGCGCAATGCCTTTGGTTTTCGGGACTTTGAAAACTTCAAAAAACGGATTTTTATCACTCTGAACATCAAAAAAGAAAGGACGAAATTCGTCCTTTCTAGATCTTAGCTGACTTCAACCCACTACAGTTGACAAAGAGCTGATTTTCTAGGCCTTTTTAGCATATTTAAAACCACAATTAGAATCGCTTATAATTTCTCAACATCCTTCACAAAACTTCTATGAACAGTACCACAATTTTGACAAATTTCATGATAGAGGGCAATACCTCCTGAAACGAATTTAGCCTCTTCACTGACTAATCCTGCATAACCTTTCAGTTGTTTTTTTACGACAAATTGGTTAGCACCGCAGTGGGTACAAATTTGATTTTTCATGACTAGACCTCTTCATTTAAGCGGAAAATATCTTCAACGGACATGCCAAAGACACGTGCGATTTTAAGCGCCATTTCAAGTGAAGGGTTATATCGATTATTCTCCAAGTGGAGAATAGTTTCCCGTCGTACACCAATCTTATCCGCCAATTCTTGCTGGGTCATGCGGGCGTCTTCTCGGATGGCTTTTAAGTTTGTTAGAATTTTTCCCATATCTACCCCCTCTTTTCAAATATGAGGAAAAACAGGTCAAAAAACACAATCATGGATGCAGTAAAAATCAAAACCATGCCTGTTCTTAGGGTGAAGGGAAGGAAAAATGTTACTATGCTCAACACTATCAGAGATAGAACTATCAGTACCAGGGTTGTGCAGGCTGCCTTTGCCAAGTTCATATAGAAACGCTCGTCTGCTTGTTCATCAACTTTTTTTAATGCAAAATAGAGAAAGCAAAGAATGAGGACAAACAAGCCAGAACCTAGAAAAAGGTGTTTCAGCCAGATAGGACTAGTAGCTGGTGTGATTATCCAGATACCTTTAGTGTAAATGGCCATAGCGATAAATAAGGTCATACCATATAACTTCTCTGTCAGTCCAAAATACTTTTCCTCGTCTTCTTGAGATTGTGCCTTGGAAACAAGCCAGAAAATAAGTCCTTGCATGGTAATCGTGACTAGAAAAACAGTGTGTTTTATCCAGGGGGAATTACTTGGCGGGGTTAATAGCCACAGTAGTAGCATAACAGGTAACCAAGTCCAAATTAACCATTTTTTGATGTGTTTCATCTTATTCTTCTTTCCTGTCTTTAAAGTAGAAGGCAGAAAATCCAATGGCACTACCGATAATTGGTGTAAGGCTAATCAATATTTTAGCCAAAAGACTGAGGTTTGTAGCTAGAAAAACGTAGCTAATAATGAAAAGATTAGTCATCAGTGTCGAAATGATGAGCCCTATTTTTTGTGATTTAAACATGATGTGTTCCTCCTTTGTTAGAAATAGTTCACATTGAACAGTAAAATTTTTAGGCTTGTGCCTAATGGCAGATTTTCTTGTGAGAAAGGATTGGTGACCGTAGCATTTGTTATAAATATCTCACCTCTATGTTATAATTATATCACATTAAAAAAGAGAATACAAGTATTAAATCAAAAGATATTTTCTAATCTTTTCTCAATCAGACAAAATTCATCCAGAAGAATGGTTTAAGCAAGAAAAAAGCCCAGAAACGTTGGTTTCAGGCTCTATAATTTCTGTAGTGGGTAAACCCACTGTAGGAATTATGGAGTCTATTTTGTTGTAGAAAAAAGCCCCATAAGATCTATAATGAAAAAGTGACCAAACCTTCATTAGAAAGAATCTTATGGAACAATTAAATTTTATCACAAACATACTTGGAATGAATGACAAAAATATTATTATCTTAGATTATCTTGATACTGGAACGCATAAAGAAGTCATTGCTAAGCTCGATTATCCTGCCTCTAAATGTCACAACTGTCAAGGACAAATGGCTAAATATGACTTCCAAAAAGAATCCAAAATCCCCTACCTCGAATGTGCTCTCATTCGATTGAGAAAACGCCGTTTCCGCTGTACAGACTGTGGAAAAATAGCCGTCGCAGAGACTTCCTCAGTCAAGAAGAATCACCAGATCTCAACCATCGTCAAACAGAAAATCACTCAAAAATTGATTGAGAAAATCCCTATGACAGCTATCTCCGAAAGTTTATCTGTCTCCACTTCGACAGTTACATAAATTCAAATTTAAGACTGATCTTAACCACCTTCCAGAACACTTGAGTTGGGATGTGGAAACAGTCAGGGAAGTGACTGTTTCAATCGGCAGATAGAGATGAGTTTTATTGCACAGGACTACGATACAAGAAAGATCCTAGCTATCTTAGATGGACGAACTCAAGCAACTATTCGCAATCATTTCCTCCGGTATTCTAGACAGGTAAGAAGTCGCGTGAAAGTCATTACCATGGACATGTTTAGTCCCTACTATGACTTGGCTAAACAACTTCGCTTTCAAATTTCTAGACTCAGGCTGAAACAGTCTCCCAGACTGTTTCACTCCCAAACGCTAAAATCGTTCTAGATCGTTTCCATATTGTACAACATCTAAGCCGTGCTATGAGTCGTGTGCGTGTCCAAATTATGAATCAGTTTGATAGAAGATCGCACGAATATAAAGCACTGAAACGTTACTGGAAACTCATTCAACAGAATAACTATAAGCTGAGCAGTAAACGATTTTATCGTCCAACATTTCAGTCGCATTTAACCAATAAAGAGATTCTTGAAAAACTTCTCTCTTACTCTCAAGATCTTAGAGATCGCTATGAACTCTATCAGCTTTTACTCTTTCATTTTCAAGAGAAGCACGCTGATTATTTCTTTGAATTAATCAAGGAAACTATTTCTTCTGTCAATCCAATCTTCCAGACCATTTTTAGGACCTTTTTGAGAGATCAGGATAAGATCATTAATGCACTTGTACTTCCCTACTCAAACGCAAAACTTGAGGCCACAAATATCCTCATCAAAGTCATTAAGCGAAATGCTTTTGGCTTCCGGAACTTTGAAAATTTTAAAACGAGAATTCTCATTGCTTTGAATATCAAAAAGGAGAGAACCAATTTGGTCCTCTCCAGGTTGTGACTTTTTATCAACCCACTACAGTTGACAAAGAACCGTTTTTTAAGACAAAGCAAAAAGCCCACTGTTGTAGGCTTTCTGTAAGATATTTCTTAAAATTAAAGCATTTTGTTGTAGAATTCAACGACAAGTGCTTCGTTGATTTCTGGGTTGATTTCGTCGCGTTCTGGCAAGCGAGTCAATGAACCTTCCAATTTTTCAGCGTCGAATGATACGAATGCTGGGCGTCCAAGAGTAGCTTCTACTGCTTCAAGGATTGCTGGAACTTTCAATGATTTTTCACGAACTGAGATCACTTGACCTGGAGTTACGCGGTATGATGGGATATCAACGCGTTTTCCGTCAACAAGGATGTGGCCGTGGTTTACGAATTGACGAGCTTGACGACGAGTAGTCGCAAGGCCAAGACGGTAAACAACGTTATCCAAACGGCGTTCCAAAAGAAGCATGAAGTTGAAACCTAGGATTCCGCCTTTGATTTTTGTAGCTTGTACGAACAAGTTACGGAATTGTTTTTCACCTACACCGTAAGTGAAACGAAGTTTTTGTTTTTCAGCCAATTGCAAACCGTATTCTGACAATTTAGAACGGTTGTTTGGTCCATGTTGTCCTGGTACGTAGTTACGACGTGCCAATTCTTTACCTGTACCTGTAAGTGAAAGGCCAAGGCGACGAGCTTGTTTCCAAGATGGTCCTGTATAACGTGACATGTGTATGTCCTCCTGATATAAATAATATTTCGGTGGAAATAGTCACTTAGAAAGCCCTGATTCGTGCAGATGCCCTTCGCCTAAACAGCCAAGGTTACTTGTCATAAGACACCTGTTGACGAGCTTCATGCTTTCCTGCTGCTATTTCACACAAAGGCTATTGTACCATGAAAAGCTAGATTTGTAAAGGGATTTTACGGCTTTATTTCAAATTGAGGCTGAATGTAAACTTGCTTCCTAAGCCATATTGACTTTCTGCTGTGATTTCGCCACCAAGCTGATGGGCTAGTTCGCGTGCAATCGCAAGTCCTAATCCATGTCCACCCGTCTTCATATTGCGCGAAGTTTCCACACGATAAAGTCGTTTAAAGATCTTTTCCAAATCTTCAGGAAGGATCCCCTGACCCTCGTCTTTCACACTGATTGTCAGCTCTTGTTCTGTTAATTGGGCAAGAACCTCGATTCTGGTTCCTGGTTCTGAATATTTAAAGGCATTGTTTAGCAAGTTGACCAGAATGCGAGAAAGTTTGTCAGAATGGCTCTTGATTTTCGCTGACTCAGGTGATACTTGAATGTAAACATCTCGCTCCTCTTGTTCAATCTGGAGTTGAAATTCACTCATTGACTCAATCAACAGCTGATCTAAAAAGACCTCTTCGACTTCTTCATCAGCAGTGTCTTGAGGTTGGGTGTTAAGAGTCAGAACATCCAATTCCTCCACTAGCTTGTTTAGACGCTCGGTTTGCCGACCAATCGTGGTTAAGTAGTGGAGCCGTTCCTCTTCCTTAATCACTCCATCTAGAATTCCCTCCACAGTAACCTGAATGGAGGTAATGGGAGTTTTAATATCGTGAGAGAGCTGCGCAATCATCATTCTCTTTTCTTGCTCGCTCTCATCAAGTGATTGAAAGGTAGCCTGCAAATTGTGGGACATGTCATTAAAAGCCTGGCCCAGCTCTTGAAATTCTAATGGGCCTTTGGTTTCAATTTCTGTGCTGAAATCCTTGCTGGCTATATCCTGAGCTTGTTTTTTCAAATGTTTCAGAGAAGAGAACACTGGCGACAAAAGAAAGATGCTCACTGCAGCGCCAATGAAACTAGCAATCAAGGTCATTCCAACTAGAAAGTAAACTTCACTTTTCTCAATCAACATTCGTTGGACTGCCCAGAAAACGACCAAAATCGTTAGTAGAGTCGACAATAGATACCCCACTAAAATATAGTTTTTTAATTTCATTTTCTACCTCTTGGTCTTTCCATCTTATAGCCCAAACCCCAGACAGTTTTGATAGCAGGAGCATTTGAATTTGTATACTTGGTCAACTCTTGCCTCAAAGCATGGATATGAACATTGAGTGTATTGGTATCATCCACATAGTCCTCTTGCCATACCTTCTCATAAAGTTCCGTCTTTGAAAAGACTCTCTCGGGATTGCTGGCTAATATCCATAGAAGTTCAAAGGATTTTACTGTCAATTCCAAAGGTTGATCCCCAATGCGAACCTCATGAGTCACATGGTTGATCACTAAGTCACCAAACTCGATCTGTTCTGTCTCTCTTCCACGGCTAAGGCGACGCAAGATATTATTCACTCTTAAAACCAATTCGCGTGGGCTAAAGGGTTTGACTATAAAATCATCTGCCCCCAAACTTAAGCCATAAATTTTATCCTGTTCGCTTGTCTTAGCAGTTGTAAAGAGGAAGGGTTGATCCGGAGCGGTATACTGAACTTCACTGATAAAATCATAGCCATCCATATTGGGCATCATGATATCTGTGATAATGAGGTCGATAGATTTTTTTCTGAAAAGCTCTAATCCCTCCTTACCATCATGGGCGACCAAAACATCGTAACCTGCCTGTATAAGATAGCGGTGTTGAATATCTAGAATATCTATCTCATCATCAACCAGCAAAATTGTCTTTTTCATCTGACACTCCTTCGATAAAAACAGTGTTATACTTGCTTTAGTATAACACTATTTTCCTTAATGTTTAAGTGATTTGAATCTTAATCTTCTCGTTTGCTTGTCAAACCCAAAAGTCCAACAAGACCTGCCAAGGCTAGACCAAAGATACCAAGGCCAGCTGTAGCTGTTTTAGCTTCCCCAGTATTTGGTAGCATCGCTTTATCATCTTTTTTCATCATATTAGCCATTGGGCTAGAAGCTGGTTGATCGACCTTCATATCTGACATATGGTGATTTGTACCCATCATACCCTCAGTCGTACCTGTAGAGCCTGTTTCAGAAGGCTTCGTATTCATCTGACCTTGTTGAGATGGTATTGTCGCCATTTCTTTTCCACGAAGCTGAATCGTTACTTGACGAGTAGCAATCAGATTGGTCAAATCAGGTTTGCCATCTTTAGAACCATAGACTTTAACAGTAGCTAGGTATGTATGTGTTCCGTTAGCTCGAAGTTGATCCAGCAAGGCCTGACCATCTTTGCCAACCGTATTGCCATTCAAATCCACTTCGTAGAAATATTGACCTTTAGCCAAGCCTTCAAGTGGCAATAGAGCAGGATTTTTAGCTGTTCCGTTGTCTGACCATGGGGCTTTGTCTGAAGCTTTTAACAAGAGGCGAGTCAACATACCATCTCCACCAAAAGCTTCGTATGGAATAACTTGGTTGACACCGGCCAAGAAAGGTCCAGGAACCTTGGCTTTGTCAAGGTAGCTAGCCGGAACATCTACTGTGTCTTTAGTATTGTCAGCCACACCTTTTTGGACTTCAGCTGGGGTGGTCAAACCATTCAAGTTGACATCCAAATCTTTAGTTGCTACCAGATTAGTTAAGTCAGGCTTGCCGTCTTTTGCACCGTACACTTTGATGGTAGCTTTATAGCTATGTGTGCCGTTTTGTTTCAACAAGTCAAGCAGCTCTTTATCTGATTTGCCTTGGGTGCCTGCCAAATCCACTTCGTAGAAGTAAAGGCCTTTGCCCAATTTCTCTACTGGTGGAAGAGCGGGATTTTTAGCTGTTCCGTTGTCTGACCATGGAGCCTTGTCAGATGCTTTCAAGATCAGGCGAGTCAACATGCCGTCTCCAGCGAAGAATTCGTATGGGATGACTTGGTTGACACCGGCGGTGAAGGGACCAGGAAAGTTAGCCTTGTCCAAGTAAGTGGCTGGGACATCTACTGTATCTTTTGTATTGTCAGCCACACCTTTTTGTACTTCAGCTGGGGTGGTCGCTGGTTGCGCTTCACTAGCTTCACGGTCTTGTCCAAAAACTGTAGGCGCAGGACTTTCCACAGGTTTAACTGCATCTTCTGTTTGTTTCTTAGAGTCAGGTTGTGCTTGTACTTCTTCTTTTGGCGCTACTGCCGGCTCTTTAGCAGTTGCGTCCGCTTTTTCTGAAGAGCTTGTAATATCCAAGCTTGCTTTAGGTGCTGAGTCTGCTTGTTCTGAAGGAAGAGCTACATCGACTGCTTTTTTGAGAACCTCTGCTGGTAAGTCGCTCTTTTCACTCACCAAAGCAGCGTCTGGCACAACTTGGGTAGGGGTCGGATTGACGACATCAGCACGTGCAGAACTTGGTTGACCAACTAGGACAAAGAAGCCACTAGCCACAACAACTGAAGCAACACCGACACTGAGACGGCGAATAGACCAACGAGTATATCTCTGATTTGGATTGAATTTCATAGGATTCTCCTTAGAGTTTTTCTTTATTTGATGGCTCTAGTATAATCTCCTAAAATTAAAAAGGATTAAGAAAAAGTTAAAATTTTTCTTAAATCCCTCTTATAAAATACTTATATTGATTCATTAATCATTGGGGAAGAAAACAGCCCTTCCTCTCCTACTCACTAAGCTCTGTTAGAGTATCCAAATGTTGGTTATTAATCACCGCCATGATATAGGCGCCTGACCGTAAAAGGTCATCGGGGCCGAATTGAACATCTAGAGGAGAATTTTCATAGTCACGAAATCCAAGTACATTGAGATTGTATCGCCCACGTAAATCTAGCTGGCTAAGACTTTTCCCCGCCCAAGATTGAGGGATTCTCATCTCGACAATTGAAACATTCTTGTCCAACTGAAAGACATCTACGCTGTTATGAAAGAGAATTCTCTGCGCTAATGAACGCCCCATTTCAAATTCCGGTGAGATGACCGAGTCCGCACCAATTTTCTCCAGTACCTTTTTAGCCATATGACTTTTTACCTTGGCAATGACGGTCGGCACCCCTAGACTTTTACAGTGCATGACTGCAAGAACACTGGA
Source organism: Streptococcus sp. CM6 (assembly GCF_000526095.1). Lineage (NCBI taxonomy): Bacteria > Bacillati > Bacillota > Bacilli > Lactobacillales > Streptococcaceae > Streptococcus > Streptococcus sp. CM6. Next base: position 8,308 of record NZ_JATS01000021.1, read on the forward strand.
TTCTAGATTTTCCCCCGTTGCGACAACCACGGTATCGCAGGTGTCAATCCCCGCTGATAGAAGGAGTTCTTCATCCGTGATATCCCCAACTACCCCACGCGCCAGCACGGGTTCAAATTGATTAATGCGCTCCTCGTGGTCATCAATAGCAATGATATTCATATGATGCTTGGCAAGAGCAGCCAAAACACTACTCCCAAAAATTCCCAAACCTAAAATTCCAATTGTCCGATCTGACATCGTTTTTCCTTTCTTATCCGATAGTGATATCTGCTTTCATATAGTGAATCATATCTTTCTTGTCTGGCTGGTATTCTGCTAAACTTACCAGTAGTGTCAAGGGGCCAATACGGCCGATAAACATCAACAACATAACGATGCTGAGAGCTAACTTGCCTAACTCTGGTGTTAAATTCGCCGTCACCCCAACTGTCGCAAGGGCTGAAATGGTCTCAAACATGAGGTAGATAAAGCGCGGATTTCCCTCTGCTGTTATCCCTAATAGAATCAAGCCCAGCAAGAAAGTCAGCAAGAAGATAATAAAGACACTGAAAGATTTTTGCACGGTTCGAGGTTCAATAGTTCTCCGAGCCACATTTGCATGAGGCAAGCCCAATAGTTCACTACGAGCGAAGGCTAACAAGACAAAGAAGGTCGTAATCTTGAGTCCCCCTGCTGTCCCTCCAGGCGCCCCGCCCAGAAACATCTGCAAGATGTAGATCAGCAAGGTGACCGGTCGAGCCTGGGTGTAGTCAATAGAGGCAAAACCTGCCGTTCTCATGCTGACAGTCTGGAAAAAGCTAACCAGCAGTTTCTCTGGAGCGCTGAGATTTCCAATCGTTCCAGGATTGTTCCACTCAATTAAGAGAGTCGATACTGTTCCAAAGAGTAAAATTCCCGCCGTTAAAAAGAGAACCAACTTGGTATGGAAACGCAGGCGGCGTTTTTTCTTTTTCCCAAACTGGGTCGCTAGGTCAAACCAGACCATAAATCCTAGACCACCCGTTATAATCAATCCTGCAATCACTAGATTGATCAAAGGGTCCGTCTGAAAGACTGCCAAACTCGTACTTCCAAAATTATCAAATCCAGCATTGCAGAAAGCTGAAATAGCCAAAAAGATAGAGGTTAACATCCCTCGCCCCCATCCAAATTCAGGAATGAAGCGAAAACTCAGGAGAAAGGCACCGAGCCCTTCTACCAGGAAAGTCGTCAAAAAGATCGAGCGGATGAAGTCCTTTAAGGACTGGGTTTCCCCATAACTAAAACTTTCTTGAATAGTCTCACGGCTACGAAGACTGAGCTTTTGTTTCCCTTGAATATAAAAGATTCCGATAAAGGTCATAAGCCCCAAACCACCGATCTGGATTAACAGCATGCAAATCAACTGGCCCCAGATATTGTAAGTAGAGGCCACCGGCTGGGTGAAGAGCCCTGTCACACAGACCATGGACACAGTCGTAAAGAGATGGTCAAAGTAGGTCGCTTGTGACGTTGCTGCTTGAACCCAGGGTAGGCTTAAAAGGAGCGAGCCCAAGAAGATAACTAAGGCAAAACTTAAAAAGATGCGACGAGCTGGTGATAATCGAACCAGCATCGTCTTGATTTTTTCCAAAAAAGATTTGAATAACATAACTACATTCTACCATAAAAACAGTAAGAACACTCACATGTGGTGCACAATAGCAAGACAGAGTTCGAGCGCCTTATCAAAAGCTTCCGAGCCCCAGTCACGACTGTCGTAGTTGTCCAGATCTGCCAAGGAATCTGCGGTAAAGAGTAACTCTCCCCAGACAACCCCACGTAGCTGAGCTACTGCCGCAAGAGCAGAGCACTCCATCTCCACAACAGCACAACCTTCTTCCTTGCGATAGGCAACCTTTTCAGCTGTCTCTCGGTAAAAACCATCTGTCGTCCAGGTCATAACTTCCTCATAAGGAATGCCTCTTTGTTCCAAGACTTGCTCAATGGCAGAGATAACCTCAATCTGCATCTCCATATAACGAGAAGGTGCTACATAGTGGTAGCTGGTTCCCTCATCTCGCAGAGCCCGAACAGGGACGAGAAAGGCATTTTCCTCTATATCGGCTAGGACGCCACAGGTTCCAGTGGAAATGATTTGCTCCACGCCATAGCCAATCAACCAATCCATAAACTGAGCCGCTGGAGCAGAGCCCACGGGCGCCTGGGCCAGACAGATCTCCTCGCCTTTGTAGTTGACGACATAGACTGGATAAGTCTTGGTGGCCGAAACGAACTCACCAATACAGTCCGCTCCTACTTCCTGAGCATAGCGGTCAATCTCCTCCTCCAAAAACGCATAGATACACTTCTTTGGCAACTTTAAGTCCAATCCCTCATGTGTTGGCATAAGGACCGCTTGGGGATTGTCATCAAACTCCAAAATGGGAATCGCATGTTTCTGAATCATAGCCCACCTCCTCTAATTTTGTACTATTGTATCAAAAGATGACGGAGTGTCAAGGAGTTGTCTTTAGCAAGCCAGAAAACTCCTCTTCCATACATTTAAGAAATCGTTGCTCTGCTGGAGAGGTCGGTTTCTGTTTTAGTAAAGTGATTGAGGACTATCACCAAAATAGCAAATTCAATAATAAAAAAGCACGAATCTGCATCAGACAATATATACCCTTTTATATTATCTTGTGCAAGAAGCCAAACCAATAGAATCTAGCCTCCATTTTGTCTAGGCCTACTCTATTTCCACAAAGCACCTAAAATCTGTTTTTCTAATAAGTCTAAGTCTTCTTCATTTATTTCTCCATTGTCGCTAACGATATAAAGCTGAGCGAAGTAAGCCAACAATGGACCAACACAAATACGAACCATTTGAGGAATCGTTAACTCTGGATTTACACGTGGATCTGCTAGCAATTCTTTATGAAGCACTCGAAGTTTATCTTGAATAGCATTCCAGATAAAAATCTGTTCATTTTTTAGTTTCTTATTTGAAAAACTCTCCTGCAGAATGATTTTCATCAAAGCACGATTTTTTTTGAGATAGCTCATACGATCGTGGACGAGATAACGAACCCTCTCTTCTGTCGTTTCAAAAGCTAAGAGTTCCTCAAAAAAACTACCGAAAATGCCTGGGACTACAGGATGTAAAATAGCCGTCAGTAGATCATCCTTCGTCTTAAAATACTTAAACAAAGTTGCCTGGCTTAGTCCAGCACGCTCAGCTATGTGAAGAGTTGAGGTCCCATGGTAACTCCTAGTTGATATGAGGTCCACTGCTGCCTGCATAATTTTTTTCTTTCCTTGAGGGTAATTCGCTTCTTCTAAGTAATCTTCAAACGATTCAAAAACAGTCTTATCCATCTAATCTTCACATCTTTTTAGCATTATTTATGTTGATTTCTAAACTTTACGATAACGACGCAATCCAACAATATTGAGAATTGTTAAAATGATCAAGAAAATCATTAAAACACCAAGATTTGACAAAATATCACCAAGATTGTGCCCGTAAAGAATAATCTGGCTTATTGCATCACCAGAATAGGTTAATGGCAAAAATTTCCCCACAGTTAGAGCCCATTCTCCCATGGATGACAATGGAATAATTCCTGAGAAAAAAAGTTGGGGCATAATCACGAGAGGAATAAATTGCATCATTTGGAATTCTGATTTTGCTAGAGTAGACAAGAGAATTCCAAAAGCTAGTGCTACAAGAGCCAGTACCACATTAACTATTATAACATTTAAAATATTTCCTACAACTTCTACATCTAGTAGCCAAATTGCTGCTAAGACGACAACTGCCGTTTGAAAAATCGCAATAATACCGTAAGACAACATATAGCCATAGACGATTTCAGATCGTTTCACTGGTGTTGCTAACAAACGTTCTAGTGTTCCACTGGTGCGCTCTTTCAAAAGCGCCATACCTGAAATCAAAAAGACAAAGAAGAAAACTACAAAACCTATCAAAACCGGAATCATACTGGTAAAGAAGCTTGTATTTTCATCTCCATACTGGTAAGACTCCTTGATTTCTGGTGTTTTTGCGTCCGAGTCCAATTGTGGAAGAGCTTGTTTAACACGAGATACTAACTGATCGGTGCCTTCACTGGCGATACTCGTTCGTAACACTTGTCGTATCATAGATGTTTTGGAGGCGTCTGTGTTTGCGTAGTCAACCTGGTACTCACCGTCTTTATAAGAAATCACAGCATCGACTTTTTCATTTGCTAGCGCTTCTTTGGCTTGATCTAAGTCTTGATAAGTCTCGACGTCCACATGATCGAGCTCATCCATTTTCGTTACTAAACCAGTTGGTAGATCCTGTGTTGCTAACTTGACATTCACGGTTGTACTAGCTGAAAACATGAGGTTCATCAACCACATGATAAAAACAGGTGCTATAAACATCAGGGCTAGAGTTCGTTTGTCACGAAGTAATTCTTTGATGACTTTTTTTGCAATCGCTATTGTTCTCATTTTACTCACCTTCTGCTTTTAAAAATACTTCTTCAATACTTGAAGCTTGATAACTTTCTTTTAAGTGTTGCGGTGTATCAAAAGCAATGATTTTTCCGCCTAATAATAAGCCAACCTTATCCGTCAACTCTGCTTCATCCATAACATGGGTAGTAACTAATATCCCAACCCCATTGTCTCTAAGCGCGAATAATTCTTTCCAGATTTTCTTTCGAAGAGAAGGGTCGATTCCAACTGTCGGTTCGTCCAAAATCAAGAGTTGAGGATTTCCTAACAGCGCGATAGCAAGAGACAAACGCCGTTTCATTCCTCCAGAATAACCAGATACCGCCTTGTTTAAGTAGTCTGTCAGATCTACTACTTGAGCTATATGAGCAATTTCCGCCTTTAGGTCTTTTTTAGAAAGCCCCTTTAGCTGACCAAAAAATTCCAGATTTTCTTGGCCTGACAAGGACTCGTATAAAGCATCTGATTGGGCCATATAGCCAATATCTCCTAAAATATGGCGATTGGGCATAGTGTGATTTAACACTAAAGCTAGGCCTCCATCAGCCTTTTCCATTCCTAACGTAGTCTTAATCATAGTTGATTTACCAGCACCAGACGGACCAATTAATCCTATAATTTCTCCTGCCTGCAATTCAAAGCTGACATGATTCAGAACTATTTGATGGTCAAAAGATTTTACTAAATCTTGTAAATGTAGTAATATTTTCATTTACTTCCTCCTTGGTGAGTGGGTACTCACTTTTTAAATCACAGAAGCTATTATAGTGAGTAATCACTCACTTGTCAAGAAAAAAATCTGAATTTTTTTAAAAATAAAGCACCAGATATTATTATCTGATGCTTATAATGGATAGCTATTGCTTTTAGAGCTGTTTCTAAATCTCTTTTCGATACTCTGAAATGGTCTTTCCTGTCCACTTTTTAAAGGCCTATTCTTCCTCTACTTTTCTCAGCCAATCCTACCATCGTCATTGCTATCGCAACTCTAATGACCTTGGCGATGGAAATTCATTTTACTCATTTTTATATGAAACAGACTAAGAAATTTTCAAGACCTAATTGGGAGTTGTTTTAGCTACAATCCATCTCTCAAACACAAAAAATCTCCCTTCTCTTTCGAGAAAGGAGATTCTTTTTTATCCTTGTCCGCCAGGAGCTGGTCCTCCACCTTGAGGACCTCCATTCGGTCCACCGCCTCCAGGCATAGAATTGACGATTTCCGTTTGTTTTTCACCGTTGAGATAGATGTCTCCGCCTGTATAGGTCGCAGTTCCATCAAAGTCAAAACCTGTTTGACCAATCATTTTAATAGTTCCGCCTGTGACCGTCACGTTCCCGTTTGAGTCGATTGGGTCTGTGTCCCCTTGACCTACTTCTACTGTTAGATTTCCACCGTTCATGGTGAAGAAGATTTCACTTTGTTGGGCGTTTTTATTAGCCGCGTTGACTCCATCATCTGTCGAATAGATGCTAATGTCCCCTCCGTTGATAGTAATTGACTTACCTTCAAGTCCTTCTGTCGAATTCTTGACGGTGTAGGTCCCACTATCGATGACAAGGTCTCCAGAAGCGTGGATACCATCATCCCCTGCTGTAACGGTGATGTTGTTGTTAGATAGGTACATGGTTCCGACTGAAGTATCCTCGTCATTGTCCACCTTGACTCCGTCTTCTTTAGCATCGATGGTCATGGTTGTACCAGTGATATTGAGTTCATCATTGACATTAAAGGCATCGCCAAATGCTGTGATGTTATAGGTTCCACCTGTGATGTGGAGGGTGTCGTTAGCCTTAATACCATTATTTTTCTTACCTTCTACATTAAGAGTTCCTTTCCCGTTGATGGTTAAATCCACCTTAGAAAATAAGGCTGCGTCGGCTTTTTCGTCGCTGTTCGAGCTTGAGTCAGAGAGACTGTTGGTTGTTCCTTCTGCTAGGGTCAGGTAGACATGGCCAGCTGATGTCGCAGATATCGCTGCATTGGTGTTGGTCATGGTGACACCTTTTAAGACTAGCTGAACATCTGCCGACTCATCTGCCTCGACCTTGATCTGCACTCCATCAGACTGACCTGAAATCACATAGGTTCCAGATTTTGTGATGCTCACTGTTGAGCCAGAGACTGTCACACCATCTCCAGAAACGTTTGCAGATGAGCCAGATAGCTCGATCTTAGAAGCTGTACTTTCATTATAGGAAGTATCATAGTCCTTCTCTGTGAAATAGGAAGTTTGGTTTGTTTTGGTTGAAGTTGTTGTTGCATTATTTGTAGTTGCATTGGTATTGGATATAGTTGTTGACTGGGCACATGCTGCCATCAGCACCATTGCTGTTAGACTCGTTGCGAGTAGGATCCATCTTTTTGATTTCATACCTTTTCCTCTCCTTCGTATGATATAGCTAGACAGTCTACAGAAGATTCCTGAAACAAAACTAAAACTTTTCTGAAAGTTTCCTTAAATCTAGTTTCACTCAGTATTCTTTTGAAAAGGCTACTAGAAACAATTTGAAAATACTAAAATACAGTTAATAGTTTTTAAAACCAACATCCCCCAGTGCCATGTCACTCTAACCAAAAAAGCCAAAAAGAAGAAAAATTTATAAGACTAAGATAAAGATTACAAAAAGAACAGCCCCAGCTGTTCTTTTTAATTTTCTTTCACAGGGATTTCCTTGATAACACGCGCAGGATTGCCACCCAAAACAACATTGTCTTCAAAGGACTTGGTAATCACAGCCCCTGCTCCGGCAACCACATTGTCCCCCAGTGTCACTCCAGGAAGGACAATGACGCCACCTCCAGCCCAGAAATTGTCACCGATGGTGATGGGCTTGCCGTATTCGATCCCTGAATTGCGTTCATGCGGATCCAGTGGATGGAGTGGGGTTAAAAACTGACAGTTGGGACCAAGCATGGCATTGTTACCGATGCGAATCGGACAAACATCCAGCATGGTCAAGTTCCAATTAGAATAAAAATTTTCCCCTAAATGGATATTGATTCCATAATCGACAACCAGGCGTGGATTGACATAGAGATTTTTCCCAGTTGAACCAAACCAACTTTTGATAATCTCCGCCCCTTTCAAGGGATCGAACTCTTGGTTGAAGTCCGCCTGCTTCTGACGTGCTGTCTGAGCCAAGGCCCGTAACTCAGGATCAAACGGATGATAGGGTTCTCCCGCTATCATTTTCTGGTATTCACTGGTCATCTTATCACCTCACACTTACTTTGACGCCATCATATCAAAAAGGCTTTGAAAGATCAAGAATAAGCTGGTCTAGGACTTCTTTCTAGACTCTCAAAACCATTCCCCATCCCAACTCAAAACAACTTGCTTGACAAAAGCTTAACTTCATGGTTTAATATACCCCATAAGGGTATATTTGGAGGTGCCTATGTTTCACTTATTATTTACAAAAATTGACAGTATTTCTACCAGCGATTTAGAAGCTAAACTCAGAGAACCGATTCAGCTACTGGATGTTCGAACACCTACGGAATTCCGTAGAGGTCATATCAAAAACGCCAAGAATGTTCCTTTAACAGAAATCGGTTCTTACACACCTGCGACAAAAGAAACACTTTATGTCATTTGTCATTCCGGTGTGCGAAGCAAAATAGCTGCGAAAAAGCTTAAGAAAAAAGGCTATGATGTTATCAATGTTCGAGGCGGTATGAGCGCTTGGACAGGAAAAGTGATCTAAAATTTATTATAAGGAGGAATCCGATGAAAATTGTCATTATCGGAGGAGTGGCAGGCGGAATGTCCGCCGCAACACGTCTCAGACGTCTGATGGAAGATGCTGAGATTACTATTTTTGAGAAAGGTCCCTTTGTTTCCTTTGCAAACTGCGGGCTTCCTTACTATGTTTCAGGAGAAATTGCAAACCGTGATAGTTTATTGGTTCAAACTCCTGAAAGTCTCAAGGCACGCTTTAATCTCGATGTGCGGCCATTTCACGAGGTCATCAGCATTTCGCCAGCAAAGCACACTGTGACGGTGTGGCATGATGGGCAGGAATTCACAGAAAGCTACGACAAGCTGATCCTCTCTCCAGGAGCTAAACCATTTGTTCCTACCATTGAAGGTTTGGCAGAAGCTAAGAATGCCTACACGCTCCGCAATGTTCCCGATCTTGACGAGATTATGGCTGCCTTGGACAATCATCCAAAAGAAGCTGTCGTTATCGGTGCAGGCTTTATCGGACTTGAAATGGCTGAAAATCTGGCGAAACGGGGATTGCAAGTTACTATCGTGGAGAAAGCACCTCATGTCTTGCCACCATTAGATCAGGAAATGGCGGCCTTTGTCCAAGCAGAATTGCTGGCAAATGGTGTCCGCGTTATCACTTCCCAGTCTGCGACTCGATTTGAAGACCAAGGAAAAATCATCGTTCTCGAAAACGGTCAAAAGATCACTTCTGACCTCACCATCCTTTCTGTCGGTGTTGAACCTGAAAACGGACTAGCAAAAGCTGCGGGGATTGAACTGGGACTTCGTGGTGGGATCTTGGTCGATGAACATTACGAAACCAGTCAAAAAGATATTTTTGCAGTTGGGGATGCCATCGTCGTCAAGCAAGAGATTACAGGCCAAGACGCTCTCATCTCTCTCGCTTCTCCTGCCAATCGTCAAGGACGCCAAGTGGCGGATGTCATTGCAGGACTAGGTCGTACAAACAAGGGCAGTATCGGCACTGCTATCGTTCGTGCCTTTGATATGACAGCTGCTTCGACTGGTCTCGGCGAACGTATCCTTCGCATGAATCAACTTCCTTACAAGGCACTTCATGTCAGTGGAAAAGATCACGCTGGTTATTATCCTGGCGCTACTGATATGACCTTGAAACTCCTCTTTGACCCAACCACTGGAAAAATCTATGGTGCCCAAGGAGTTGGGAAGAAAGGTGTTGACAAGCGAATTGATATCCTAGCAACTGCTATCAAGGGAAATCTCACCGTCTTTGACTTACCAGAATTGGAGTTCACCTATGCGCCACCATTTGGCTCTGCTAAGGATCCCGTCAATATGCTGGGCTATGCAGCCTTGAACCTAATCGAAGGTTTAAGCGACAATATTCAATGGTACCAACTAGAAGACGAACTAGCCGCCGGTAAGAAATTCCTAGATGTACGGACAAGTGGCGAATTCCAGAGTGGCCGACTCAAAGTCGATACCATCCACATCCCCCTAAACGAACTACGGGAACGCTTGGACGAACTGGACAAGAATCAAGCCTACATCGTTAGCTGCCACAGCGGTTTACGTAGCTATATCGCAGAGCGTATCCTCAAGCAAGCAGGATTTACCGTCCAAAACCTTGACGGCGCTTATTCACTATACAAAATGGCTAAACCAGAAGGAGTAGAATATGGTAACTAATATCAGCATGGCTGACTTTTATGAAAAATATCAACATGAAAATCTAAATCTTATTGATGTACGTGAAGTACATGAATTCCAAGCAGGACATGCACCAGGTGCAAAAAATCTGCCTTTAAGTACCTTGGAGCAAGGCTACAAAGAACTCAAACCGGACCATGAATACCATGTCATTTGTCAAGGTGGAGTGCGCTCCGCCTCTGCCTGTCAATTTCTCAGCGCCCAAGGCTTCACCGTTATCAACGTAGAAGGTGGTATGAATGCTTGGCCTGGGCAAGTAGAATAATCAAAAGAAGCTGGGCAACAACTCAATTTCAGGAGAAAATGAAGTAATACTCAATGAAAATCAAAGTGCAAACTAGGAAGCTAGCCGCAGGCTGTACTTGAGTACGGCAAGGTGAAGCTGACGTGGTTTGAATTTGATTTTCGAAGAGTATAAATCTCCCCACAATAAAACGCATACTATCAAGGCTTTTCAACACCTGATAGTATGCGTTTTTTAATTTTAAAGACTTTTTACCCAGCTTCTTTTGATTCAAATTAAACTATTCTATTAATAGTTAGATATGCCTTTGCAACTATCGTCTCAAAAAATTAGTTCATTTCCGTTTAATCAAGTATCGGATGGCCTTTTCTAGGCGTTCTTTTTGAGCCTCGGGATCATCTAGTGGTTGGTTGATGCAGGCGGTGAGATTTTCCGTAATCATCATCTCAATCACGCGCTCAACACTCGATTTCACTGCTGTCAACTGCGTCACAATATCAGCGCAGTCACGATCTTCTTCAATCATCTTTTGAATCCCACGCAACTGGCCCTCTGAACGTTTCAAGCGTGTTATATACTTTGAGTTTGTCATTTCTTTTTCCTTGCTCGATTTTTCTTCATTATATCTCGAATAAGGGGCTTTGTCAAAATTCTCATCCCATCTGTCTTTGTAGGAACTTATCTCATATCTGTGTTTTCATGATATAATAGTAAAAAAACTGTTCAGAATGGACGTTCTTATGAATTCTATCTATGATAGCTGTGAAGCCTATTTACCCATCATCTTGCAAACCTTTATTCAAGACATAGAAGAGGTCGCAGCCAATTACAAAAAAGAAACCAACCTCAAACTATATGAGCATTTGCATGCGCGCATCAAAACAGAAAAAAGCATGCGTGAAAAATGCCAACGCAAGGGCCTTCCTCAGACAAGTCAATCTGCTCTTAAAGAAATACGAGATGCTATTGGCGTTCGAATTATCACAGGCTTTACAGATGATATCTACCGCATCGTAGAGTATATTCGCCAGATGCCAAGCATCCATATTTTCAAAGAGAAAGACTATATCCGTCAGGTCAAACCCAACGGCTACCGTTCCTATCATCTGATTCTAGAGGTGACCACTCCCTACCCAGACTGTCTGGGAAATGACCAGGGTACCTATTTTATCGAGATTCAACTGCGCACAATTGCCATGGACTCCTGGGCTAGCCTCGAACACCAGATGAAATACAAGAAAAACATCCAAAATCCTGAGCGAATCACGCGCGAGCTCAAACGTTGTGCCGATGAGCTTGCTTCTTGTGACTTGACCATGCAGACCATCCGTGATTTGATTCAGCGCTCTGATCAAGACTAAGGAGAACCTATGAAAATCCTACTTGCCGAAGATGAAACCCAACTAAACCGTGTTATCACTGTTGCGTTAGAACGCGAAGGCTACAGCGTTGATTCTGTTTTTAACGGACAAGACGCTGTCGAAAAGGCTGAATCTAACCACTATCACCTCATGATTTTTGACATCATGATGCCAATTAAAACTGGAATCGAAGCCCTCAAAGAAATTCGCCAGGCAGGCAATACGACCCACGTCATCATGCTGACAGCCATGGCTGAAGTAGATGACCGTGTAACCGGACTCGATGCAGGTGCTGACGACTACTTGACTAAACCTTTCTCGCTCAAGGAGCTCTTGGCTAGACTCCGTTCTACTGCACGCCGCCTGGAAGACTACACCCCGGATACAGTCCAATTAGGAAATACTCGCTTGGATATTGAGGAACAAGAATTGGCTGCTACAAACAGCATTCGTTTAGGGAAAAAGGAGACTCAACTCTTGACTCTCCTCATCCAGCACGCTGACCAACCCCTCAGTTGTCAACAACTACTAGAGCAGGTCTGGCCAGATGAGCTGGAAGAAAGTGATTACGAGCTCGTTTTTCTCTATATTTCCTACCTACGCCAAAAACTTCAAAGCGTTCAGTCCAACTTGCAAATCTTAGGATCTGCAGAAGGGCCTTTCCAACTGATAGGAGGAGACTAGATGTTTCGAAAACTACGTATCAAGTTTATTGTCACAGCCACTGCTGCTATCGCTCTGATTCTTGCTTTCTTTCTGGTCTTGATGAATAGCATCGTCTATACTCAGACAGAGGATAATATCCAAACCGTCCTCTCCATCTTGTCTAAAAATGAAGGCGAACTCCCAATCACAGATGAAATCAAGGAAAGTTTCACCAAAAAGAACATCCAGGAAGGGATTATCTACAATTTTCAGTATTTCTCTGTCAGAGAAAAGGGGAATGACTACACTATTTCTCTAGGGAATGTCCAATCACTGACCGAAGCAGACGTCAGAGGTTTTCTCCAGAGAATTCTTAAAAAACCGGAAACCTATGGCACGATTACTCGCAACGGGCGCTACTTCACCTACCAGATTAGTCAGACAGCTTCGGGCAAGCTCCTAGTCTTCTTTGAAGCTACCAACTACATTCGCGAACGAGACACCCTCTTTCAAGTCTCTATTTGGTTATCACTGGCTAGCCTATTTCTCCTTGCTCTGCTCTTTACCTTGATTTCAGGGATTGTCATTCGTCCTTTTATCAAAAACTATGAAAAACAACGGATGTTTATCACCAATGCAGGACACGAACTCAAAACACCGCTGGCTATCATTTCGGCCAATACGGAGCTTCAGGAACTCATGGAAGGAGAGACCGAGTGGAGCATCAGTACCAAAGAACAGACCGAGCGTCTCAACCACCTGATTGGACGACTAATCCGGCTTGCTCGTCTCGAGGAGCAAGAGGATATCAAACTAGCTCCTCAAAATATCTCGCTTATTGCTGAGAAAGTTGCGACAGATTTTGCTCCTCTCTTTACCAAAGAAGATAAAAAATTTGAAAGTTCTATTGAAGCAGACGTTGTAGAAAAAGTAGCCCAAGAAGAATTTTATGAGCTTCTTAGCATCCTTCTTGACAATGCCCGAAAATACTGCGATCCCGCTGGAACAATTCGCTTGACACTCCAACGCAAAAATTACCTACTACGCAAACGAACCTGCATCACTATTTCTAATGATTACAAGGATGGACAAGCAGCTAATATTAAGCGTTTCTTTGATCGCTTTTATCGTGCGGATACCTCTCACAACAACCAAACCATATCTGGACACGGCATTGGTCTCTCTATGGCTCAGCATCTCGTTAGCCTATTTAGAGGTAAAATATTTGTCACCTACAAAAAACAGGTGATTACCTTTACAGTCTGGTTATAGCTATAGCTCTTTTACTCTTTATCATTTCATAAAGAGCGAACAAGTTCGCATTCTAAAAACAGAATACGAGCTTGTCCGCCTTTTTCTATGTCTCTAAAATAAATAATGTGTTTTCCTCGTCTCATCGTGCCAAGCGAATACGGGTCACAATCCCATCTGGGTCTACAAGATCCAACTCACTCGAATTTAACCACTTGATCGGTGCTTCTAGCTCTTGTGCTTGCTTAACGATGTTCAGGAGTTCTTCCTTGCTTTCGATCTCAAGGACATAGTAAGCCAAACCTGGCAAGCCTTGTTCACGCGGAGCCAGACCTTTTCCAGCCCATTCGTTGACAGCCAGGTGGTGATGGTACTGACCAGCCGCTATCCAACTAGCACTAGGAATGCTAAATTTATCTTCTAGCCCTAACACCTTTTGATAAAACTGGCTCGCCGCTCGACTATCCTTAACCGATAGATGGATATGCCCCATTCTCGTCCCTTCAGCTAGAATAAAGGGATCCACCTGTTCTCCTAACTCATAGATGTCCTGTGCCGCAAGGGCTTCGGTCACACCGATAATGCGACCATCTTCTCGAATATCCCATGAAGACACTGGCTTATCACGGTAGAGTTCAATGCCATTTCCTTCCAAATCCTCTAGATAAATAGCCTCACTGTATCCATGATCTGCACCCCCGACCAGAGGAATCCGCAAGTCACTTAGGTGTTTTAAGACATCTGCCAAAGCTTTTCGTGTTGGCAACAAAATCGCCAGATGGTAGAGCCCATAATGCTCCCTTACTCCGCCAGCCTTTTCTGCCTGAATCAAGTGAACCAAGGCTTTTCGACCAAGTCCCAAAATCGCTTCTGTCTCTGTTTGGGATAAAATCTCCAAGCCAATAATCTGGTGATAAAAAGCCGTTTGACTCGTCAAATCCTTGACATTTAAAACAGCCTCTGCTAGATAAATGTGGCTTTGGTATGCATAAGTCATCGGGTGTCTCCTTTTGTTTGTTGTAACTTAATTAATTACATCAATTATACACTATTGAGATAGAATGTCAACGAAGACAACTCAAAAGAGCTGGAAACCAGCTCTTCTTTTTATTTAACAACAAGCTCGTAACGAGTTTTGCTGGTGAAGGTTTCCCCTGCTTTGAGAATGACTTGGTCTTTGAGGTCGCTATGAATAGCATCTGGTAAAGCCTGCGCTTCAAGGGCAATCCCATTGTGCTGTACCATTGGCTGACCAGCTATGAGCACACTCTCATCCACAAAGTTTGCTGTGTAGACCACAAAACAAGGGGCCTCTGTCTTGAAAAGCAGGAAACGACCTGAGTTTTGGTCATAAAGAAAACCAGCATTGTCATGACCTGCAGGAAGGGCAAATGGGTGATCCAAACCAGATACCAACTGGATTTGCTCATCGTCCTCTGCAAAGATGTCCTTCAACAAGGCTCCATTGTAGATATGTTTCACCACATCACGAGTAGCATCTGGAGTCTTAGCCGGAACACCGTCCGGAGCGATTGGGTAAATGCCCTCCGTATTTAGCTGGAAGACATGGCGGTCAATTGTCTGCGTAAAATCACCAGACAAGTTGAAGTAGCTGTGGTTGGTTGGATTGACAAGCGTATCCTGATCAGTCGTTACCTTGTAGCTGACTTCGTAAGCACCAGTCTCTTCCAAGTGATAGCTGATCCAGATCTTGAGATTACCAGGAAATCCTCCTGTCCCGTCTGTACGCTCTGTGTAGAGAGTCAAGCCATGGTCGCTCACCTCTACCAATTCAAACAAGCTCGAATCCCAACCTGTTGAACCACTGTGGTTACAGTTGCTGGCATTGTTGACTTCAAGATTATAGGTCTGACCATTGAGCTCAAATATCGCACCTGCAATACGGCCTGCTACAGGACCTACACTTGCTCCATGCTTGGGACTATTACCTACATAGCTATCAAAATCATCAAAGCCCAAAATCACATTGGCAAAATTTCCAGCCTTGTCAGGTGTGACATAGCGCAAGATAGTCGCACCATAGGTCATAATTTCTAGTTGGTAGCCACTGTCAGTCTCAAAGCGATAGGCCAAGACATCCTTGCCCTCATGATTTCCAAATACACGCTCTGTGTATGCTTTCATTTTTGTCTCCTTTAATCCATTTCTCTTAAGTAAACAAACCATAGAAAGTGTATGCACCATCTATGGTTGTAGTTTCTATTTTCAGAATCCTTTGTCAGAAAACCTAAGCATTTGCTTAACAAAAAGGGATTCTTCTATACCTGTTTTATGCTTCTACACGTTCAGTCCATGAAGTCGCTGTGGTTTGGAGAACCTTGTTGAGTTCGTCAATGTTCTCAAAACCTGTTGTGCGTAGCCATTCACGAGCTGCTGCCTCACCGTCTTTGATGTAGGCTTCAACTGATCCAGCCCAAGTTGCACGGCCGCAAAGAACACCGTTGAAGTTTGCGCCTGATTCGTGGGCAAAGACAAGTGTTTCTTGGAAGAGTTTGGCTGATACTCCCGCACTCAAGTAGATATATGGCAAGTTAGTTGCTTCATCTTGTGCTTTGAAGAAGGCTGCTGCTTCTTCACGAGTATGGACGATTTCTCCATCACCAAAGCCTTCAACGTATTTGACGTTGACTGGAACTTCCACTTTCAAGACATCGATGTTGAAGCGTGGGTCTGAAAAGACCTTCATGGCACCGATAACCTTGTGTGGTTTGACTTTAGCGTATTCTGCAGAACCTGCGTCAGCGATTTTTTCATCGTAAGCAAGGATTTCAAGGAAGAATGGAATGTCCTCTGCCACACACTCAGAACCGATGCGTTCGATGTAGGCTTGTTTTTCTTGGTTGAGTTCGTCAGCGCTGTCTACGTCATAGTAAAGCAAGAATTTGACTGCATCTGCACCTTGTTCTTTAATGCGTTTTGCAGACCAAACATCCAAGCAGTCTGGCAAGCGTTTGGTGCTTGTTGTGTCGTAGCCAGTTTTCTCATAAGCAAGGAGAAGACCGGCATTGGCATCAAGCGCTTTTGTAGCTGGGAGACCATACTCAGGGTCAAGAAGCATAGAGGATGCGTATTTTGTCAATTCATCTGCAACCAAGACCTTGAGTTCTTCCATTTGAGCCACTGTTGGTTCCTCTGTTTGGTATTGAGCCATGAGGCGTTTCAAAGCACCACGTTGGTCAAAGGCAAGAGCTGAGATGATGCCGTTCTCGTCAGAGAGTTTTTGCAGGCAAGCTACTTTATTGGGACTTAATTGTAATTTACTCATAGACACTTCCTTATTTTTGATAGTCATGAATGATCACACCTTGTACCACACGGTTTACGGTACCAGTAGGAGACGGCGTATCTGGTTTATTTTCTACCTTGAGTGAAGTCAATAGGGCAAAGAGTTGGGCATATACGATATAAGGGAAGACACGGTAAATATCGTTCAAGACACCGCCACAACCAAGGGATACTTCTTTGACATTTTCAAGACCAAAGGCTTGATCACTTAAGAGCACAACACGACGAGCAATCTGGTCACCAGCCACTTCACGAACCAAGTCCAAGTCGTACTTGCGAGTGTAGTCTGTTGTTGTTCCAAAGATCAAAACAACTGTATCTTCATTGATAAGAGATTTTGGACCGTGACGGAAGCCAACTGGACTTTCATACATGGTCGCAACTTGACCAGCTGTTAGTTCCAAAATCTTCAACTGAGCTTCATGAGCAAGTCCAAAGAAAGGACCAGCGCCCAGGTAAATAACACGGTTAAAGTCGAGGTCAACCAGCTCCTTGACATCTGCTGCATTGTCTAGAACTTTACGCGCAAGGCTAGACACAACTTCAAAACGTTCAGCTTTCACAGCAAATTCTGTAGGGTCAAAGACCAAGAGAGCTGTTAGCATCATGGACGTAAAGCTAGAAGTCATGGCAAATCCAGCGTCATTGGAAGCAGCTGGTTGCAAGAGCAAAAGATTGCGGTCATCGCCATGAGCTTGAAGAGCTAATTTCCCTTCTGCAGCACATGTAATGGTCACTTGATAGAGGTCATCCACCAAGGCTTTAGCCAAATCAACAGTCGCCACACTTTCAGGTGAATTCCCACTACGAGCAAAGGAAACAAGGACAGTCGCCACATCTTTTTTCAAATAAGTTTCTGGATTGGCTACGATATCTGTTGTCGCAATAGCATTGAAATTCCATTTGCGTTCGTCATAGACTTCCTTAAAGTATGGTACCAAGGTATCTCCCACATAAGCAGAAGTACCAGCACCCGTCAAGATAACCTTGATATAGTCATGTTTATCAGCGATTCCTTTCAGAAAGGCTGCAATTTCTTCCCGTTTCGCTTGATAGGCTTCAAAAGCCTCTTTCCATACATCAGGCTGTTGGTAGATTTCACGAGTCGTGATTTCTGCACCCAGTTCAAGTAATTCTTCTTTTGTGTAATTTAGCATAGAGTTCCTCTAATCTATTGTTGTTTCATTCCTATTGAAAATATGGGAATGGATTGACTCCCATTCCCATGTATATTCTATACAAGCTGTTCTAACGATTTAGCCGTTGTCACATCTTATACTCAATGAAAATCAAA
>NZ_JATS01000022.1:0-1423 GCF_000526095.1 Streptococcus sp. CM6
AATACAGCCATTCAAGCTGAAAATGAAGCGATTAAGCAACGTAACGCCACTGCAAAATCGACTTATGAAGCAGCGGTGAAGAAATACGAAGCAGATTTGGCGGCAGTTAAGCAAGCAAATGCTACCAATGAAGCAGACTACCAAGCTAAGCTAGCCGAATACCAGACGGAATTAGCTCGCGTTCAAAAAGCTAATGCCGATGCAAAAGCAGCCTATGAAAAGGTTGTTGAAGACAACAAGGCAAAAAATGCTGCACTCCAAGCTGAAAATGAAGAAATCAAGCAACGTAATGCCGTGGCTAAGACAGATTATGAAGCTAAGGTTGCAAAATATGAAGCAGATCTTGCCAAGTATAAGAAAGATTTCGCAGCTTATACTGCAGCACTCGCAGAAGCGGAGAGTAAAAAGAAGCAAGATGGTTATCTTTCAGAACCAAGATCACAATCGTTGAACTTTAAATCAGAACCAAATGCAATACGAACAATTGATCCATCTGTACATCAATATGGGCAGCAGGAATTGGATGCTTTGGTAAAATCATGGGGGATTTCGCCAACAAATCCTGATAGGACAAAATCTACAGCATATTCATATTTCAATGCAATCAATTCGAATAACACTTATGCAAAGCTTGTATTAGAAAAGGATAAACCAGTCGATGTTACCTATACTGGTCTAAAAAATTCAAGTTTTAATGGTAAGAAAATTTCAAAAGTAGTTTACACTTACACATTAAAAGAAACAGGTTTTAACGATGGAACCAAAATGACTATGTTTGCCTCGAGTGATCCAACTGTGACAGCATGGTATAATGATTATTTTACTTCTACAAACATTAATGTAAAAGTCAAGTTTTATGATGAAGAAGGTCAACTTATGAATCTCACAGGAGGATTAGTTAATTTTTCATCTCTAAATAGAGGTAACGGTAGTGGGGCAATTGATAAAGATGCAATTGAAAGTGTTAGAAACTTTAACGGTCGATATATTCCAATTTCTGGTTCATCTATCAAGATTCATGAAAATAACTCTGCTTATGCAGATTCATCAAATGCAGAAAAATCGCTAGGGGCTCGTTGGGATACATCGGAATGGGATACAACCTCTAGTCCAAATAATTGGTACGGTGCTATTGTCGGTGAAATAACTCAATCGGAGATTAGCTTTAATATGGCTTCTTCTAAAAGTGGAAATATTTGGTTTGCTTTCAATTCAAACATTAATGCAATTGGGGTTCCGACGAAACCTGTTGCACCAACAGCTCCAACTCAACCAATGTATGAGACAGAGAAACCATTGGATCCTGCTCCAGTAGCACCAAGCTACGAAAATGAGCCAACTCCACCAGTTAAGACTCCAGATCAACCAGAGCCATCAAAACCAGAAGAGCCAACATATGAGACGGAGAAACCATTGGAACCAG
>NZ_JATS01000023.1:0-28444 GCF_000526095.1 Streptococcus sp. CM6
TTGACTGTTGCCAAATCTGCTTCGTATTTCTTCACCGCTGCGTCATAAGTCGATTTTGCAGCGGCGTTACGTTGCTTAATCGCTTCATTTTCAGCTTGAATGGCTGTATTTTTAGCTGTGTTTTCTTTTACTGCTTTATCATAAGCCTCTTTAGCTTCCGCATTTGCCTTTTGAACTCGAGCCAATTCTGTCTGATAAGCTGCTAATTTAGCTTGATAATCAGCATCATTATCCGCCTTAGCTTTCTTAACAGCTGCAAGATCTGCTTCATACTGCTTCATTGCTGCTTCGTAAGTTGCTTTTGCAGTTTCATTACGTTGTTTAATCGCTTCATTTTCAGCTTGAAGCGCTGCATTCTTTGCAGTGTTTTCTTTTACTGCTTTATCATATGCCTCTTTAGCTTCCGCATTAGCTTTTTGTACTCGAGCTAATTCTGTCTGGTAAGCTGAAAGTTTATTTTGATAATCCTGTTGACTATCTTCGTTTGCTTTTTTGACAGTTGCTAAATCTTTTTGATATTGTGCTAGCTTAGCCTCATATTCTGCTTTAGCTGTTGCATTAGCAGTGTTGATTTTTTCAACTTCTTCTTGATGACTTTTTAGATCTTTTTGATACTTGTCATCCGCTGCTTTGTTTTCAGCATTGATTTTATCTGTTTCAGCCTGATGAGCTGCGACTTCTTTTTTATATGCTTCAGTTGTTGTCTTTATTTCTTTAGCTTGTTTAGCATAGTCGCTTTTAATCTCATCTTGTTTTTGAGCATTTTCTGTAGGAGTTGTGGCTGTTCCTTTGTCTTTTGTTTCATCTTGAGCTACCTTAACTCCTGCAGATTTTGCATCAGCAACTGTTTTATCCAAATCAGCTGATGATACTTCTACTGGCAAAGCTGAGTCTTTAGAACCAGCCTTAGCTTGGCTCTCTTTGGCAACTTGGCTCATTTCACCCTGAGCTTCAGGTAGATTTGTGGCTGGGTTTCCTGTAGTAGCCACCTCAACTGTACTTGTACTCTTCGTCTCTGTGACTTCATCAGCAAATACTGCTTTGTCTGCAAAAGTAATCAAAGCAGTTCCTAAAATAGCACCACACAAAGTTTTGGCAACCTTGCTTTTACGAAATCCATAGACTTCTTTTTTATTTTTCATTATAAGCCATTTCCTTATCTAAATTAATCATCTACCATTCATAGTAGCATTTTATGATGTGGGATGCAAATATTTACTCTCCCCCCCTTCATTCATTGATAAATCTAACATATTTATAAATGAAATTAAAAAGAAGATGGTTAAACCATCTTCTTTCAGATAAACTATTTATTTTTCAGTCAAGGCAGCAAGTCCTGGAAGAACTTTACCTTCGAGGAGTTCCATTGATGCTCCACCACCAGTAGAGATCCATGAGAACTTGTCTGCACGACCAAGGTTGATTGCTGCGGCAGCTGAGTCACCACCACCGATGATTGATTTCACACCTGGTTGTTTCACGATAGCGTCCATGACACCGATTGTACCAGCTTGGAAGTCTGGGTTTTCAAACACACCCATTGGTCCGTTCCATACAACTGTCTTCGCACCAGTCAATTCTTGATCGAATTTAGCGATAGATTTTGGACCGATATCCAAACCAAGGAATCCAGGATCAACTGCTTCACCTTCAGTGTCTTTCACTTCAGTGTAGTCAGCAAATGCGTTTGCTTCTTTTGAGTCAACTGGCAAGATCAATTTGCCGTTTGCTTTTTCAAGAAGAGATTTTGCGACATCCAATTTGTCTTCTTCTACAAGTGAGTTACCGATTTCGATACCTTGCGCTTTGTAGAATGTGTAAGTCATCCCACCACCGATAAGAACTTTATCAGCTTTTTCAAGCAAGTTTTCGATAACACCGATCTTGTCTGAAACTTTTGAACCACCAAGGATAGCCACGAATGGACGTTCTGGAGCTTCAACAGCTTCTTGGATGTAGGCAATTTCGTTTTCAAGAAGGAATCCAGCAACTGCTTTTTCAACGTTTGCTGAGATACCAACGTTAGATGCGTGTGCACGGTGAGCTGTACCGAATGCATCGTTTACGAAGATACCATCTCCAAGTGATGCCCAGTATTTACCAAGTTCAGGATCGTTTTTAGATTCTTTCTTGCCGTCAACATCTTCGTAACGAGTGTTTTCAACCAAGAGAACTTGTCCATCTTCAAGAGCGTTGATTGCTGCTTCCAATTCAGCACCACGTGTAACTCCTGGGATAAATTTAACTTCTTGTCCCAATTTAGCAGCCAAGTCAGCAGCTACAGGAGCAAGTGATTTACCTTCTTTGTCTGCTTCTTCTTTTACACGTCCAAGGTGAGAGAAGAGGATTGCACGTCCACCTTGTTCAAGGATGTACTTGATAGTTGGAAGAGCTGCAGTGATACGGTTGTCATTGGTAATCACGCCATCTTTAACAGGTACGTTGAAGTCAACACGAACGAGAACTTTTTTCCCTTTCAAGTCAACGTCTTTAACAGTCAATTTTGCCATTAGATATGACTCCTTCTTTTTTTATACGTGTTAATTATATCACAAAATCAGCAAAAGAGATAGAAAAACCCTAAACTTTTCTTGTTCTTTCTTATAATTGAAACTAGCATTTTTTAAAATAAAAACTAGAAAAACCTTGCTAAATAACTGATTATTGAAAGAAAGACTAGCTCATTTAATCATTCTTTCACTGATTTCTACTAGTCAAAACAAGGTCTGACTGATTTGCCGTCAAACCTTGTTTTTTAGTTTTTATGAGAAAATCCAAGATTCGTAAATCCGATTAGTCTTCTCTCTTCTTTCCAGCAAGCAAGCCGTAGCCACTCATTACTCCGAGGAGTCCCAGAGCTACTAGACTAGCATCTCTTGTCGCTCCCGTATTTGGAAGCTCTTTGCGTGCTTCTTCAACTTTTGCTGGCGCTGCTGAAAGCGCTTGATCCCTTGTTTGTGAAACCTGCTCTTCTTTCGTTCCAACTTCAACAATTTCTGGGATAGATTCCTTGAGAACCTCAGTCGAATGAAGGGTGCGTTTGCCCTGAGCATCAACTTCTACAAAGTGACGAACTTGACCTTCCACGCCTGCTTGCACAACACGGCGTTGTCCTTTGAGAAGCTCGGCGTTTAGTCGTTCTTGACGTTTGAAGGAAACTGTTCCCTCTTCAATTTCCAGTTTCGGAGTTTCTAGAACTAAATCTTTCACACCCTCAGCTGGTTGGTTGCTTGATAGAGCTTTTATTCCAACTTCGGTGATTTCTGGGATTGCTTCCTTGACTACCTCGGTCGAACGAAGGGTACGATTGCCTTGAGCATCTACTTCCACTAGACGACGAATTTGACCTTCAACTCCAACTTGCACAACACGGCGTTGTCCTTTGAGAAGCTCGGCGTTTGGTCGCTTCTGACGTTCAAAGGCTGTTGTTTCAGTTTCAATAACTAGTTCAGGGAGGGCCTCAATCGTTGGGGCCACTTCATCTGGTTCCATACTTCCAACATGATGGCTTTCTTCCACATGGGCTAGTTTTTTATTCAGCTTTTCTTTCATCTCCGCAAACGCTTGTGGAGTTGGCATCTCTGAAGCTAATAAAGTTTCTACTTGTTCAATTAACTCAGCTTTAGGATCTTTTTCACGGACGGATTCGAGCAAACCTTCCAATTCTTCTCTAGCAGTTTGGTAACGTTGATTTCCATCCAAGTCCGTCCCTGCTTGTTTCAACTCATTCAAAGCCCGGTTGACTTCTTCTTGGCTAGCATTGTGGTTTTCTGCAACAGCTTTCGCTGCATTAAGTTTCTCTACTAGTGCAGCTTGTTTGTCCTCACTTGAGAAGGTGTAGGCAAGGGTTGACTGACGACCTTGGGCAGCAGTGATTTCTTGTTTGAGGTACTCATCGTTGACAGCTGCTTTTGGAGAAACCAAGACATCAAACTCAGCGGTGTGCCCCTTGTAATGCAAGGTCAAGGTCTGACGACCAGTCTTTTGAGCATCGTAGCCCGTAATTTTAACACCTTGATCTGTGAAGGCATGACTTTCTTCTGTCTCATCATCATAGAGAACGCCGAAGCGACCTTCTGCAAGATCCAGTTGCTCTCCTACTAGATAGTCTGTTTTCGGTTTCTGAGTAATGTACAAACCTGCTACTTCTTTCGGTTTTCCTTCATCTTGACCTGTCACTTGTACCTTTAAGTCACCAGTAACTGGAAGTCCAAGATAGCTAACTGTGAGCTTTTGTTCCCCTTTTTGATGAGCGTCGTAGCCAGATACTGTCACACCTGAGTGAGTAAGGTTAATCAGCTCATCAGCTTGTCCCCCTTCGTACTGAACACGGAGGGTTCCGCCTCTGAGGTCAAGTTTTTCTCCCTCTTTGTAAACTGTCTTCTTAGGCCCTTTTTCAAGGCTAACTGCAGCAATTTTTCTTTCATCCTGCGGAATCGCTACTGCCAATGTGTTACTGATTTCTTTACCAGGTAGTTGGGTACGATAATAGAGTAGATTTGGTTGCTTGTCAAAGGCCAATGGTGCTGTTGCTAGGTCGCCACCATTTTCAGACTTCAAAGTTGCAATCGGTGTTTGTGAATCTGCCTTGTCGTAAACGGTGATGGTTGCACCCGCCGGAACATCAGAGAAGCCAAGTTGAACTTGGTGGTTTCCAAGTGAACGAGCAGCTACCTTGGCCATTGGAATATTTTGACTTTCTGTGTCCAAGGTTTCATACATCTTCCAGTTGTAGATACGAATGGCTTTCCAAGGCGTTCCATTATCTGAAGTGATAACTTTTAGGCGCCAGTCTTGGGCAGTAATTGGTTTGTCAAGAGTGATATCTGTCACGTGTGCTTTGTTGCCACGGACTTCCTTGGCTAGTTTCCACTCACCGTCTGTATCCTTGTAGTAAAGATCAAAGTCTTTGGTGTTCATCAAACCGTCGTTTACGGATTCTCCACCAGCTCCCGCATGATCCATGACCCATCTAACAACGGTACGTGGCTTGGTCAAGCGAATATCCACACTACCGCTCAACTGAGCTGAAGACCACTTATCTGACAAGCTAGTAATGGTACCGTTCAACATACCTTCAATGCCTTCTCCACCTTCAGTATTTGGGAAAGTGCTACCGATGACCTTTGCACCTGGAACGATATTTTCAGCTAAAGGTCTTGGAAGAGTCGTATCCTGAACTGTCATCCCCCAGTTAAAGGATGCCGTCGCGGCTTCGGAACGAAGGCCATTTTTACCAACTGCAACGACTTTCAGTTCCTGAGTCGTACCAGTCGCATTAGCAGAGCGGCTAACTTTTGGCAAGTAGATAGTGGAAGCAGATGATCCTGTCAACAAACGCCAGTTATCTCCATCTTTTTCGTAGACTTCATAGAAATCTGCATCTTGGTTACCCGCAAATTGGACCACTGCTTCAGCTTCTTGGGCGTTCTTAAGAGATTGTTTCACTACAGAGAGGCCTGTCGGCGCTTGTGGTGCTTGGTGATTGTCCGAAATGGTTAATTGACCTAGGTTAAACTGATAATCTTTTACAGCTCCTTCATGCTCGAAGAAGAGTTTGACTGCATAGATTGTTTTTCCAGCTAGTGAGCTAAGGTCAAATTCTTCATTCTTCCAGTCATCAGAGAGAGTTAGTTCTTTCCATGCGGCTGCATCCTCAAATTTGTAGTCTGGAGTCGTAGAGAAGGCCATATAAACTTTAGAGCCTTTTCCTCCCTTGTGGGCAACACGAAGTTTGGTTTTCTCAGTTACTTCTAGTTTGGTAGAATACAAATTCACATCCTGGTCCGTCTTACCAGCTACATCCCCTGAGAATTTAAGAGAGTTACCTCCATTATAGGCATCTGTAAAGTCATATTCTGCACGAAGTTTTTCCCCCGTTGAAGTCTGCCACCAGCGCCATGTTGGCAAGACACCAGAAACAGAACGGTAGTTCCACTCAGAATCCTTAGAAACTTTACCGTCTACAAACCATTTTCTACCATGACCTGTATTAAAGGAGGTCGTGAAGGTTCGGCCAACTGCTGGTGTGCGGTCAGCAACTAAATTGGCAATTCCATACCACTCTTTATCTGCTGGTTTTTGAGCCGTTGGATCTCCTTGGTAACCTGTAAAGAAGATGTCTTCGTTCTTGTGGTAGTCTTCACCTGTTTTTCCTAGACTGGTAATCGTATCTGGTGCAAAAAGTCCAAGTGACAAACGCAACTTGCCTTTTTCATCTAAGAGGGCATCCCATTTGACTTTGGTCTTATAAGAGCCACCTTGTTGCAATTCCAAGCCTGCAAAGACATCATACTGGCTACGTTCTAGCCATTTTGCCATCTCTACGGAGTGGTCATTCTTTTCCTTGTTCCAGTTGAAATTGGCAAAAAATTGATCTGCAGGTACCTTGTCTCCTTCTTTTTGCATGAACTGGTAGTTGTAATCACCTAGACCATCTTCGTGGTAACGACCGTATTTGTAGGTCATGGCATCGTACCAAGCATACTTGATTGGGTGGTTGACTTTGGCTGCGTATTCTTTTGTATAGAGCATGAATTGGCGCATTTTTTCACCAAGAGGTTCTACCAATTCACCCGTTGTTTCCTGATTGATGAAATAGCCATCAAATCCGTAATACTTAGCAAGATCGACAAGTTTTCGTGCGATAGGAAAGGTGCCATCTGCATCTTGTTTCAAGGCAGCTGCAAATTTCTCTTGGTCAGCAATGCTGTTTGACCAGTTGAAAAAGAGTGTTCCATAAACGGGAACTCCGTTACGGTGACCGGCATCAATGACATCTGGAGTAGGGACTAGGCCTTCCCAGAAGACCATTGAATCCAAGTATTGCCAGTAGTCAAAAGCATAGGCCTTGAATTCTTCTCCACCAACAGAAGCGTGGTCTTTGGCCTTTGAGTTGGTGTTTGCTAGCGCCTGAACCTTGGCTCTTCTGCTTGCTTTTTCGTTAACCAACTGGCCTCTATGGCGCTTGGCGAGTTCAACTGATGAACGGTTAATGGGATCATCCTCACGCGCACCCGGTTCCCATTTCAACAAATCTTCCCATGTATCAAATTTGATTTCTTTTGGTCGGAGACTCTTTTCCTCATTTTTAGGAACGTCTGCTAGAGTCGGTTTGTCGGCTTTCTTCTCAGCCACTTGAGGAGCTTCCTCTGATTTGACTTCTTCTTTTTCAGTTGGTTGAGCAGGTTTTTCAGTTTTATCTGCCGGAGCGGGTTTTGCCTCTTCTTTTTCATTGACCAAATCAGCTATTACTGGAGTGTTTTCTGAAATTGGTTGCTCAGCTACTTTGTTCTCTGTTCCCGATAATTGTTTTTCGATAGCTGCAGTATCTGGATTAGCTGTTTCACTAGCGCTTGTAGCTTGAGCGCTCGTATTAGTAGCTGTTTCAGGGACAGCGACCTGTTCGGCAAGAGCTGGGCTCGCGAATAGAGCTGAACCAATCATTAAGGAACAAGCCCCGATTGACAGCTTACGAATACTGTAACGGCAACGTTTTTCAAAAAATAGATCTTTCATCTTATCCTCCTAATAAAATATAAAGTAAACGCTTTACTTTTTGATAAAAAGTAACTGTTCTCTGTGCACACCACCAGAACAGGATCATCTTCATTTTATCCTATATGAAAGCGATGTCAATCTATTTAACATAAAAACTATAACTAGGATAATAATCAGTAAAATTTGGACACAATCCTATAAATCATCTATCTTAAAGGGAATCTATCTCTCATTTTAAAAGAAAGTTCTTGTTTCTTATGAAAATTTCAGCTAAACACTTGTGAGATTTACTTTTATCCTTTAAAATAGAATAGGAGAAATTCCGTTATTATTTTCCGGAGGAAAAAGAAATGTCCATTAATTGGCAGGAAATTTTATTTCACTTTTTAGGAGGTCTAGGACTGTTTTTATACAGTATCAAGACCATGGGAGACGGTTTGCAACAAGCTGCTGGAGATCGCCTTCGTTTTTACATTGACAAGTACACTAGCAATCCCTTTTTAGGCGTTCTAGTCGGGATTGTCGTGACTGCCCTGATTCAGTCAAGTACAGGGGTTACAGTTATCACGGTCGGGCTGGTCAGCGCTAGTCTTCTCACTCTTAGACAGGCTATCGGAATTATCATGGGAGCCAACATCGGAACCACCGTTACTTCCTTTATCATCGGTTTCAAACTAGGCGAGTATGCTTTACCCTTGATTTTCCTTGGAACCATGTTCCTCTTCTTTACAAAAAACAGAACAGCAAACAATATTGGGCGCATCCTGTTTGGTGTCGGGGGAATCTTCTACGCCCTCAACCTCATCAGTGCTGGTATGAGTCCGCTTAAAGATTTACCACAATTCAAGGAATATATGGTAACCTTAGGACAAAATCCTGTGTTGGGAGTTTTTGCTGGCGCGGTGATTACCGTCCTCATTCAGGCCTCTTCTGCAACTATCGGGATTCTACAAGGCCTCTATGCAGGTGGTTTCCTTGACCTTAAAGGTTCGCTACCAGTTCTCTTCGGGGATAATATCGGGACAACCTTAACCGTTATCCTAGCAGCTGCTGGAGCTAACATCTCCGCTAAACGTGTTGCGGCAACTCACGTTACCTTTAACGTTTTAGGAACTATTCTTTGCTTAATCCTATTAGGCCCCTTCACTGCTATGATTGAGTATTTCCAAGCTTTACTTCATCTCTCACCTGAGATGACCATCGCCTTCTCTCACGGTGCCTTTAACGTAAGCAATACCATTGTACAATTTCCATTCATCGGAGCCTTGGCCTACTTTGTAACCAAGATTATCCCTGGCGAAGACGAAGTTGTTAAGTACGAGCCCCTTTATCTTGATGAGCAACTTATCCAGCAATCTCCTTCTATTGCCCTAGGAAATGCCAAAAAAGAACTCTTGCACTTGGGGAACTATGCAGCCAAAGCTTTTGACCTTTCTTATAGCTATATCATCGGTTTGGATGAAAAGGTAGCTGAAAAAGGGCACAAGACAGAGGAAGCCATCAATACCATCGATGAAAAACTCACTCGTTACCTCATCAGACTCTCAAGCGAATCCTTGAGCCAAAAGGAAAGCGAAGTGTTGACCAACATTCTGGATTCATCTCGTGATTTGGAACGGATTGGGGACCACGCAGAAGGCTTGCTCAACCTAACCGACTACCTCCAACGTAAGAATGTTCAATTCTCTGGTGCTGCTTTGCAGGAATTGGCGGATATCTATCAAAAAACTACTGACTTTATCAAGGATGCCCTTGATAGTGTGGAAAACAATGATATTGAAAAAGCTCAAAGTCTGATTGAACGCCATAAAGAAATCAACAATATGGAACGCATTCTCAGAAAGACCCATATCAAACGCCTTAACAAGGGTGAATGTTCAACACAAGCCGGGGTCAACTTTATCGACATTATTTCCCATTACACTCGTGTATCTGACCATGCTATGAATTTAGCTGAAAAGGTCATTGCTGAACAAATCTAATACTCTTCGAAAATCAAATTCAAACCACGTCAACGTCGCCTTGCCGTACTCAAGTACAGCCTGCGGTTAGTTTCCTAGTTTGCTCTTTGATTTTCATTGAGTATAAGTACCAAGAAGCTATCCTGAATGGGATGGCTTTTTTCGTCTCCTCATTTAGAATGTCTTTTGGAGCATATAAAAAATGCTTTGATTCACAATGGAATCAAAGCATTTTAAAGAGTTCTCCAAACATGATAGCAGAAACTGCAGTACCCCTATACTTGGCTTCTTCTCTTTTGATAAAGCGCGCCAAGTTGATCAATTCAGGTGCTGGGTGTTTGGGATTGATGAGCAATTCACGGGTGACCAGTCCTGAGAGTCGGACTGCTAGTAATTGCTCATTTGTAGTTGGTAGTTTTTTAGCAGTCTCTAGGAGAGCAGCAACTAAATCTTCACTCAAACCCTGACGGGCATGGTTATAAAGATCTTTTATAAGACTTTCTAGGTTTGGTTCTACCATCCCGACCACCTCCCTTATGTTTAATAATGTTTAATCAAATCAACCGTTGAACGGTCCAATTTTTTCACCAAGGCTTGCAAGAAAGCTTGGGCTTCTAAGAAGTCATCCATCGCGTAGAGAGTTTGGTGAGAATGGATATAACGAGCGCAGACACCGATAGTTGTAGATGGGACACCACCATTTTTCAGATGAGCTGCTCCAGCGTCTGTTCCACCTTTTCCACAATAGTATTGGTACTTGATGCCAGCTTCTTCAGCCGTTGTCAAAAGGAAATCCTTCATACCTGGGAGAAGCAAGTGACCTGGATCGTAGAAGCGAATCAAGGTTCCGTCCCCAATCTTACCTTGGCCACCATAAACATCACCAGCAGGTGAACAGTCAACGGCTAGGAAAACTTCTGGATCAAACTTAGTTGTAGAGGTATGAGCGCCACGAAGACCAACTTCTTCTTGGACATTGGCACCAAGATAGAGTTCGTTTCCGAGTTTTTGACCTGACAAGGCTTCTGCTAGCTCACTAACCATAAGAACACCGTAGCGGTTGTCCCAAGCTTTTGAGATGATATTTTTTTCATTGGCTGTCAAGATAGCGGAACTATCAGGGACAATCGTATCACCCGGACGAATACCAAAGCTTTCTGCCTCAGCCTTGTCTGCAAACCCACCATCAAAAATGATATCTGAAATAGCTGGCATGGTTGGCCCACCTGTTCCACGAGTCAAATGTGGAGGAACAGAACCTGAGATCACAGGAATTTCACGACCGTCACGAGTAAAGAGTTTAAAACGTTGACTGCTGACCACCATAGGATTCCAGCCACCGATTTCAACCACACGGAAGGTTCCGTCTGGCTTAATCTCACTGACCATAAAACCAACTTCGTCCATGTGAGAAGCGACTAAGACGCGTGGTGCATACGCAGCTTCTGAATGTTTAATTCCGAAAATACCACCCAAGCCATCTGTCACCACTTCATCCACATGCGGCGTCAACTTTTCACGAAGATAGGTACGGACAGGCGCTTCATGACCTGAGATCGCAGCAAGCTCTGTTACTTCTTTGATTTTTGAAAATAATGTTGTCATATCAGTTCCTTCTTTCTGTCCTCCATTTTACCACTTTTTATAGGAGAAGGATAGTGGGAAGGTGGATTGGTTTTTACTCAGTTTTCCAATAAAAGAGAGGGGCAGATATTGTTTCAAGAATTTTTCTTTCTTTTTACATTAAATTGTCAGAAAATTTATTGACAGATTAAAAAAATCGTGTTACATTATCTCCAAGGGTATTTTTATACCAAATCTACATGAAAGGACGGGGCATGAAACTCTCTCATATTTTAACAGGCTTACTTCTACTCCTGGTCTTTCTCTCCATTAGTATTGGAACTAGTGATTTTTCTTGGGAAAAGCTCTTTGCTTTTGACCAGCAAACCTGGCTTCTCTTTCAAGAATCGCGTCTTCCAAGAACCATCAGTATTCTCCTTGCAGCCTCCAGTATGAGCATGGCAGGACTCCTCATGCAGACCATTACCCAAAATCAATTTGCTGCTCCGAGTACAGTCGGAACGACAGAAGCCGCCAAACTGGGAATGGTGTTGAGCCTCTTTGTCTTTCCGTCTGCGAGTCTGACCCAAAAGATGCTCTTTGCTTTTGTCTCATCCATCTTATTTACCCTCTTCTTCCTTGCTTTTATGACTATTTTTTCTATAAAGGAAAGGTGGATGTTGCCCTTGATCGGGATCATCTATAGTGGGATTATCGGTTCTATCACAGAAGTTATCGCCTATCGTTTCAATCTGGTTCAGAGTATGACGGCTTGGACCCAGGGCTCCTTCTCCATGATTCAGACCCATCAGTATGAGTGGCTCTTCTTAGGCCTCATTATCCTGATAGCCGTTTGGAAATTATCCCAAACCTTCACCATCATGAATCTAGGCAAGGAAACCAGCGAGAGTTTGGGGATTTCCTACTCCCTACTTGAAAAACTGGCCCTCTTTCTAGTGGCACTAACGACAAGTGTCACCATGATTACCGTGGGTGCCTTGCCTTTTCTCGGGGTCATCGTTCCCAATCTTGTCCGCAAGCGCTATGGAGATAATCTGAGCCAAACCAAACTCATCGTCGCACTGGTCGGTGCCAATCTGGTTCTAGCCTGTGACATCCTCTCTCGAGTCTTGATTCGGCCCTATGAGCTGTCTGTCAGTCTCCTACTAGGAATCATCGGTAGTCTCGTCTTTATCCTACTTCTCTGGAGAGGGGGACAAAAAGATGCAGTTTAAAAGCAAACATACCAAGCTCTTCTGCCTTCTCATTATTCTGGCCATCGGAGCTTGTCTCCTCTACTTTTGGCCTATCACTAACCTGTCTGCCTTTGCCTGGAAGCTGCGTTCCCAAAAAATCATCGTTTATCTCTTGGTAGCCATCGCGACAGGGATTTCGACCATTAGTTTTCAAACCCTGACGGAAAATCGCTTTCTGACGCCAAGTATTTTGGGAATCGAATCCTTCTATGTCTTGCTACAGACCCTGCTACTGATATTTGAAAGCAAATTTCTACAGCTTGGGAAGTCGCCTGTCTTAGAATTTCTAATCTTGCTTCTGCTTCAATCACTCTTCTTTCTCGCCTTACAAGGTTACTTGAAGACGCTGATGAAGCAAGACCTGGTCTTCATTCTGCTAATCTGTCTAGCACTCGGAAGTCTCTTTCGAAATATCAGTACCTTCCTCCAAGTCCTGATGGATCCAAATGAATACGATAAACTGCAAAACAGTCTCTTTGCTTCCTTTCAGCATCTCAACACTCCCATCCTAGCCATCGGTTCTCTAATCATCCTCGCTTTGACAATCTTTTTCTTTCGAAAAGCAGTTATTCTGGATGTCTTACACCTGCAAAGAGAAACGGCTCAGATACTGGGACTCGATGTTGAAAAAGAACAGAGAGAACTCCTCTGGGCCATCGTGCTTTTGACCTCAACAGCCACTGCCTTGGTAGGGCCTATGGCCTTCTTTGGCTTTATGCTGGCCAATCTCACTTACCTGATTGTCAAAGATTATCGACACAAGTTGCTCTTTATCGTAGCCATTCTAATTGGATTTATTAGCTTAACCTTAGGGCAAGCCCTCATCGAACGAGTCTTTGCGCTGGAAATTCGCATCAGCATGATCATCGAGAGTGTGGGTGGTTTCTTATTCTTTATCTTACTTTACAGGAGGGCGCGTCGGTGAAACTGGAAAACATTGACAAATCCATTCAAAAACAGGATATTTTGCAAGATATTTCGCTTGAAGTCAGTCCTCAGAAACTGACAGCCTTCATTGGTCCAAATGGTGCTGGAAAATCAACTCTTCTCTCCATCATGAGCAGACTGACCAAGAAAGATCAGGGAATTCTCAGTATCAAAGGCCGTGAAATCGAGAGCTGGAATTCGCAAGAACTGGCCAAAGAACTCACCATCCTAAAGCAGAAGATTAATTACCAAGCCAAATTGACTGTAGAAGAACTGGTCAGTTTTGGACGTTTTCCCTACAGCCGAGGGCGCCTGAAAGCAGATGACTGGGAAAAAATCAGAGAAACTCTGGACTATCTGGAACTGACCAACTTAAAAGACCGCTACATCGATAGCCTATCTGGCGGGCAGCTACAACGTGTCTTTATCGCCATGGTACTGGCCCAGGATACAGACTTTATCTTGCTAGACGAACCGCTCAACAACCTCGATATCAAGCAAAGCGTCAGCATGATGCAGATCCTTCGTCGACTGGTGGAGGAACTTGGCAAAACCATTATCATCGTCCTCCACGATATCAACATGGCTAGCCAATATGCGGATGAAATTGTTGCCTTCAAGGACGGTCAAGTCTTTTGCAAGGGAACGACTGCTCAAATCATGCAGGCTGACCTGCTCAGTCAACTCTATGAGATTCCCATCACGCTGGCTGATATCAATGGCAAAAAGATCTGTATCTATAGCTAGCTATTCTGAACTCATGTTAGAGTACCCTCAGTCTCTTAGCTAAAAAGCCTGTCTAAGAGACCCCTACATCGTTATCACATTTTAAAAAGGAGAAATCATGAAAACATCCCTTAAACTTTATCTCACTGCCCTAGCGGCTAGCTTCTTGCTCTTACTTGGTGCATGTAGTACAAATACAAACTCAAGCACTAGCCAGACAGAGACAAGTAGCTCTGCTCCAACAGAGATAACCATTAAAAGTTCACTAGATGAGGTCAAACTTTCAAATGTTCCTAAAAAGATTGTGACCTTTGACCTCGGTGCTGCCGATACTATTCGCGCTTTAGGTTTTGAAAAGAATATCGTCGGAATGCCTACAAAAACTGTTCCGACTTACCTAAAAGATCTTGCGGGAAATGTCAACAATGTGGGTTCCATGGTTGAGCCAGACCTAGAAGCCATTGCTGCTCTTGAACCAGACCTAATTATCGCTTCACCACGTACCCAAAAATTCGTAGACAAGTTCAAAGAAATCGCGCCAACCGTTCTCTTCCAAGCAAGTAAGGACGACTACTGGACTTCTACCAAGTCTAATATCGAATCCTTAGCAAGCGCCTTCGGCGAAACAGGTACACAGAAAGCCAAAGAAGAATTAGCCAACCTAGACAAAAGCATCCAAGAAGTCGCTACTAAAAACGAAAGTTCTGACAAAAAAGCCCTTGCTATCCTCCTCAATGAAGGAAAAATGGCTGCCTTTGGTGCCCAATCTCGTTTCTCTTTCTTGTATCAAACCTTGAAATTCAAACCAACTGATACCAAATTTGAAGACTCTCGCCACGGACAAGAAGTCAGCTTTGAAAGTGTCAAAGAAATCAATCCTGACATCCTCTTTGTCATCAACCGTACCCTTGCCATCGGTGGTGACAACTCAAGCAACGATGGCGTCCTAGAAAATGCCCTCATCGCTGAGACTCCTGCCGCTAAAAACGGTAAAATCATCCAACTAACACCAGACCTCTGGTATCTAAGCGGAGGCGGTCTTGAATCAACCAAACTCATGATTGAAGACGCTCAAAAAGCTTTAAAATAAGCAAGAAAACCCAACATCACCTGATGTTGGGTTATTTTTTTTCTTGATTACGTTTGAGGGAAAAGTGGTCTGGGACAGGATCTTTTCCTATTGGCGACCAGGGGTGGCAACGTAAAATCCGAGCCAAGCCCATCAGAACACCCTTGAAGCCATGTTTTTCAATAGCCTGAATCATGTAGTTGGAACAAGTCGGCTCAAAGCGACAAGAAGGTGGAAAAGCTGGGGAGATAAAACGTTGGTAAAAGCGTACTGGCGCTATTAAGATTCGTTTCATTATTTCTTGGTTACAGCCATAGTGTGTAGTTGGCTGATTTCTTTTTTATTAAGGCGACGGGCTTCTCCTGGACGAAGACCTGTCAAGTCTAAGTGTCCAAAACGTGTCCGAGACAACTTATCCACTTGAAGACCGACGGCTTCAAACATCTTTTTAACCTGATGATTACGCCCTTCGTGGATGGTCAACTGTACCACAGAGCGATTTTTGACTGGATCCACTTTGAGAATTTCGTAAACAGCTGGCTTGGTTTTCTTGCCATCAATCTCAAGACCACGAGTCAAGGGGCGGAGATTATCCTTATTAGCCACACCTTTAACACGCGCGACATAGACCTTGTCAATCTCATTACGTGGGTGAATCATTTCATCCGTAAAGTCCCCATCATTGGTCAAAATCAAGACACCTGATGTATCCCAGTCCAAACGTCCCACAGGATAAATGCGTTCTTTGACATTAGGCAAGAGATCCACAACAGTCTTGCGGCCCTTGTCATCTGTCACACTGGAAATCACTCCACGTGGTTTGTTAAGCAGATAGTAAACCTTTTCTTCGTTGTAGATGGGCTGACCTTCCACTTCGACCTTATCTCCAGACTTGATGGTCGTTGCGAGTTCACGCACCACTTGGCCGTTAACCGTCACCAAGCCTTGCTTGATTAGTTCTTCTGCTTTTCTCCTACTGGCCACACCTGCGTGGGCAATATACTTATTGATTCTCATCTTCTTCTATCCTTTCACCAAATAATTGGCTTTCTTGGGCTTGAATCTCAAGCTCATCAATCACTGGCAGTTCTTCCAAATGGTTAATTCCCATGTAATCTAGGAAATAATCCGTAGTTACATAGAGGTTGGGACGGCCCAACACTTCTTTTTTCCCATCTTCTTTAATCAAGTCAAAGGCCTGCAACTTTGCCAAGGCCCCACTCGAGTTAACCCCACGAATAGCATCAATCTCTATCCGCGTGATAGGCTGCTTGTAGGCAATGATGGACAAGGTCTCAAGAGCAGCCCGAGACAAGCTCTGGTTGATGGGTGCCTTGGAGTATTCCTTCAAAATCGCAGCAAATTGAGGCTTAGTGACCAATCTGTATGCACCACCTGTCTCGATCAGGGACAAGCTCGAATCTTGGTCTTTTTCATACTTCTGGGCTAATTTTTCTAAACTCTGTTGGATGCCTGTCGGGGGAAGTGAGAGGAGTTCAGCCAACTGGCGGACTCGAATCCCATCTTCACCTGCTACAAACAAGAGCGCTTCTATTTCTGCTAAAGTACTCATCTTTCCTCTCTATCAAGTCTAGCTTTGTGCCTCTTGATTTTCTTCCTTCTTTTCCATGAGATAGATATCTCCGAAACTCTCCTCTTGCACGAGGATTAATTCCTGAGTTTTGATTAACTCTAAGGTCGCCAAAAAGAGGGTAATGACCTCTTGGACATTCTGGGCTTCCTTGAACAAATCCTGTAAGCGCAACTGGTCTCGTCCAGTCAAGGACTCTTTTACGATGACCATCATGTCCTCAATCTTATACTCATCCCGCAAGATGGTCGTGTGATTCTGTGCGAACTCCTCTTTTTTCTTGGCTAGGATATTTGAAAAAGCCAAAAAGAGGTCAATGGTCGTCTTGTCATGTACAAGTTCCGCATCTTCGTAAATCAACTCTGTCGGAGCTTTGGAATAGTACTGGGCCCGATCTTGGTGCTTGGCTTCCAAGTGCTCACCCAAGAGCTTGAACTTGCGGTATTCTTCGATTTGGGAGAGAAGGTCCTGCTCCAGATCATCCTCTAAGTCTGTCACTTCTGCTACCTTTGGCAAGAGCTTGCGGCTCTTGATCAGCATCAGCTGACTGGCCATAACCATATACTCGCCCGTTACTTCCAGACGCATGGCCTGCAGAGTTGAGACATAGGCTAGATACTGTTCGATAACTTCCGTAATGGGCACATCGTAGATATCCATCTGGTACTTAGAAACCAAGTGCAAGAGCAGGTCCAGGGGCCCTTCAAAATCTTTTAATTTAATATCCATTATCTATATTTTTCTAAGGTCAGGACTGTTTTTAATCCTAATTTTTTTGCAATTTCGTACAAATCGACCTTGTTTTCTATTTGTCTTAGAATGAACTGTTCCCGCAAGGCTTGGGCTGATAAGGTTGGGAAACCTTTCTCCTTGACAAAAGACTCCAGCTGACGAAAGGCCCACTGACGAGAATAGGCTTTCCCTGCCCTTTCAAAGAGATAGGTCTGCCCCATCAAGGGTTCTAGCTCTGGAGTCAAGGTCGTGGGTATGGTGACAATCCTCTGTTGGGAAGCCTTGTTAATTCGCAACACCTGAAAATCCAGATTGATATCTGCAACCTTAAGGGCTAAAATCTCACTTGGTAAGAGCCCTATTTCCAAGATAAGAAGCGCCAGCAAGCGTCCTTCTGGATAATTACTTTCCTGCCAAAAAGAGTCTAGGTCTAGAATCTCTGGTTTTTCAGTCTTCTTTTCAGCTTGCTTGACTAATTCCAGACGGTAAAAGCTGTCCACTTCTCCGTTTCGATAGAGAAAGTAGAGAAATTGGTTACAGGCCGAAAGTTTTCGCTTCTGGGCGCTGATTTTTAGATTGGCTAGCTGGGCTTGGTAAATCTTGAGACTGGTCTCAGAGATCCGCTCACCCACAATATCTAAAAATTGCTCTAGATCATACTTATAAGACTGCTTGGAATTGGCAGACAAACCCTTCTTTCCCTCTAAAAAGGCTGAAATCCTATCTCTCATTTGCATCGAATCTCATATTCCTTACTAAAGTCATGCAAGAGGGCATTGACGGCCTTGAGGATAGATTTGCGCGTGATGATTCCTTGAAAAATCCCTTCATCATCTACCACTGGCAAGAAGGGTTCATCCACCAGTTTATGGAGGACCTCTGTAATGTTATAGTCTGGAGCGACAACTGCCACATCCGTCTTGGTCATATTGACGATGTCTGTCGTTGCCATCTGCTCATCCGTCAAACCTTGCTCCATTTGATAAGCCAAAATGTCTCTCAGACCAATGGTTCCGACAAAGCGTTTGTCAAAGGTCACAACAGGAATACGCGTATAGGTGATTTGGCTCAGCACCAAAATTGCATGGTCAGCGTTATGGGTATCAATCAAGGCTGCTAGATTCTTAGCAGGGGTAAGAAAAGTTTCTTCCTGCTCCAGTAAAAATGCTTCAAATTCCTTGGCAATCATCGAGCAAACTCCTTGGATAAGCCTGGATAAATCTCATGATCACGTGTCAAAAAGTCTACTTTGAAATAGCTGTCATCAATCTCCACACGAGCATAGAGGCATTCTCTGATGGTTCCTCGTGGCTGGCTGATGGAGCCTGGATTGAGAAAGAGTGTTTTGCCTTCCATCCAAGCATTTGGCACATGCAAGTGACCATAGAGACAGATATCGGCATCTTCTTCCTGAGCCCAGTAGTCCAACTTTTGAAAGTTGAAATTGATGTCAAACAAGTGTCCATGGGTCTGGATGATCTTGGTTGGACCAAGTTGAGTCACCAAACGTTCTGGGTAGCCGGCATAAAAGTCCATATTCCCTTTGACGACATGGATGCCCTCCCAAAGCGGAGAGTCTGGACGGAGTTCTGAGTCACCATCGTGAAAAATGGCATCGACTTTCCCCAGGTAGCGATTACGAATTTCTTCCACAATCAAGCTATCGCCATGAGAGTCACTCATTACAATGATGGTTTGCTTTGCCATGATGGAAATACCTCCAAAAGTTTCTTAACGGCTAAGGCACGGTGAGATTGGCTATTTTTTTCTTCAAGGGTTAATTCAGCTGCTGACTTGCCTGTCTCTCCCACAAGGAAGAGAGGATCGTAGCCAAAGCCATTTTCACCCTTAGGTTCAAAGTTAATGTAACCTGGCCAGTCAGCTTCGACGACCAAACTTTCCTTGTTTGGACTAGCTACAACCAGGGTTGTGTGGAATTGTGCCGAACGGTCCTTGAGTTCAAAGACCATGGCCAATTCGTGCAAGAGTTTGGCATTGTTTTCTCGGTCTGTCGCTCCCACTCCTGCAAAACGGGCTGACCAAACACCTGGCAAACCGCCGAGGACATCGACTTTGAGACCTGAGTCATCTGCTAGCACCATCTTGCCTGTTAATTGAGAAATGGTTTCTGCCTTCAGGCGGGCATTTTCTTCAAAAGTCATGCCTGTTTCAGCTACTTCAGGAAGATCTGGATAGTCATTGAGATTTTCCACATCGTAGCCTAGCTTGTCAAAGATAGCTCGGAATTCCTTGGTCTTGCCCTCGTTACGAGTCGCAATCAATAAAGTTTCTCTGACCTTGTTAGTATCAAAGAAGTCTTCTACATCGACTCCTTCTTTAGGCAATTCGACATGCAAAAGCTTTCCATTTTCAACCAAGAGCAAAGCTCCCTGACGTTGGATGACTTCTAGATTGCGGCCTGCTTCGGCATTTAAAATCTCAACGATAAAGGAGAGCAGACGGAAGTTAGAAGACCAGCGCATCACCGTGATCGTAATTGGAAAGCCATTTTCCTCATCACGAAAAATCCGCGCTAAATCCATAAAATCATCGAGAGGATCTTTGATAAGGCTATAGATGCCTCCATAGACATCCCAGACACCGACATACCAGTCCTGGTCATCCTTGTATTCATAAATTTTATTTGTCATAAAGTTACATGCTCCACATGAATCTCTTTTTCCAGCCATTCTGCTCCAATTTGGGCAAAACTTTGGCTATTGGCTGTTGTGTAAAAACGATGTTGAAGAGGTCCCGCATCTCGGCTACGATTGATTTCAAAATAGTTAAGCAAAACCGAGATATCCCGTACACACTCTGCCCCACTATCGATGAGCTGAACCTTAGGTCCCATGACATTTTGGATGATAGGGCGAAGGAGTGGGTAATGGGTACAACCCAGAATCAAACTATCCACCTTGCCTACCAAGGGACGCAGGGTTTCATAAACCACTTTCTTGGTGACACTGGTTGACAGGGCACCTGACTCCACCAAGGGAGCAAACTTAGGACAGGCCAAACTCTCCACCTGTAAATCCGGATCCAGATCATGGATTTTTTGACGATAGATGTCTGATTGGACCGTCATGGGTGTTCCAATTACTCCGATTTTCCCGCCTTGACTGGACTTGATGGCTGCCGAAGCTCCTGGCAAAATCACACCTAGGACAGGAATGTCTAGTTGAGCCTTGATTTCTTCCCAGACGACTGCAGTCGCAGTGTTGCAAGCAATGACAATCATCTTGACATCCTTGGTCAAAAGAAAGTTGACCAACTGCCAAGTATATTCACGGATTTGCTCAGCAGGACGGGGACCATAGGGTGCCCGCGCCGAATCTCCAATATAGACGATTTCTTCATGGGGAAGCTGGCGCATAAGCTCGCGAACAACGGTCAAGCCCCCGACACCCGAATCCAAAAAACCAATTGGTCGATTATCCATACAGTCTTCTTTCTAGTCTTTTTCTGATTGATAGTTCATCATGATTTTTTGTCCTAAATAAACGGATAGACAGCTTGATAGAATGGCAACTGCCTCTCTCTTAATCATAATCAAATAACAATAGAATGCAAGGAAAAAGTCTTATCCTTGAGAACTATTGAACATAGTGAGAAGTCTGGAACTTTCATCCCAGACTTTTCCTATTTATTTTTTCTTTTTATTGTTAGCAAGGGCTGCTTTTTGTTGGCGGATAATTTGGTGGTAAACTTGTTGTACCTTTGCTTCGCTTGGCTTTTGACCATTTGCACTCAAGAGAGCACGAACTGCCTCAGCGTTCAAACGTGGGTTGTCCGCAAATTCTTTTTCGATTTGCTTACGAACCAAGTACATCCCTCCAAGAGCTCCTCCTAGAAAAGCTAGCACAATCAAGACAATTGCTAAAAGTAAGTCCATTCTTTTTCTCCTGTTTCTTTTTGAGTCTTCTATATTATACCACAAAGTGACTTTCCTGACTAGTTTGTTTTACGCTTTCACAAAGGGCAATAGGCGACAAAAAAGGAGCTCCTCATTTCGATGAAAGAGAGCTCCTTGCTGCGTTTATTTTACATAAATAGCCAGTGTTTGATAAGGTTTCAGAAGAATTTTTTCTGATACTTCTACATCTTCATAGTTTGAAATCAGAATCTGTCCTTTCTGGTAGACCACTGGCAAGTCGATTTCCACTTCTGTGGCATAAAAGTTATTGAGGACCAGTAATGTTTCATCCTCATACTGACGTTCAAAGGCATAGACTTGCTTACTGTCTTCAAAGGCTGGTTTGTAGCTTCCTTCTGAAATGATCGGCATTTCCTTACGAAGTCGAATCAAGTTTTGGTAGAAGGTAAAAATTGGGCCTTGGATTTCATTTTCTACGTTAATGTGTGGGTAGGATTTCCCTGCCTTCAGCCAAGGAGTTCCTCTTGTGAAACCAGCATTTTCTGAAGCATCCCACTGCATAGGAATGCGTGAATTATCTCGTGACTTAGCCTGAATAATCTGGAAGGCTTCTTGCTCACTTTTTCCTTCTTTTAAGAGCATCTGATAAGCATTGATGGACTCGACATCCACATAGTCAGCCATGGAATCATAGTCTGGGTCAATCATTCCGATTTCCTCACCCATGTAGATATAAGGTGTCCCACGTGACAGGTGAATGCTGGCAGCCAGCATAGTCGCCCCTTCATTGCGGAAATGTTGAATATCGACAAAACGATTTAAGGCTCGTGGTTGGTCGTGATTGTTCCAGAAAAGAGCGCTCCAGCCATTTTTGTCACTCATTTCCTTGCCCCAGCTATGGTAAAGACTTTTCAACTCTTCGAAATCAAAGGGAGCTAAAGTCCACTTCTGTCCGTCCTTGTAGTCCACCTTGAGATGATGGAAATTAAAGGTCATGGATAACTCCTGACGGTCAGGTGACGAATAGAGGACACAGTTTTCCATGGTGGTAGAAGACATTTCTCCAACAGTCATAAAACTATCATCTGATCCAAAAGTGGCTTGGTTCATCATGCGCAAATAGTCATGAACGATGGGCTTGTCTGTGTAAGCTGGCTTGCCTTCATTTTCTGGACAATCCACTAAAACCTCATCCTTGCCGATCAAATTGATCACATCAAATCGGAAACCTTTGACTCCCTTGTCTCGCCAGAAATTAACAACCTTGAAAAGCTCCTTGCGGACATTGGGATTGCGCCAGTTAAGGTCAGCCTGGGTCTCATCAAAGAGGTGGAGGTAATATTTCCCTGTATCCCCGAAAGGTGCCCAGGCAGATCCACCAAACTTAGACTGCCAGTCGGTCGGTTGGTCTTGGATGAAGAAAAAGTCTTGGTAGTACTGGTCGCCAGCTAGGGCTTTCTGAAACCATTCGTGTTCTGTCGAGCAATGATTGAGCACCATATCCAGCATAAAGTCAATCTTGTGCTCTTTACCGACACGTACCATCTCTTCAAAATCAGCCATATCACCAAAAAGAGGATCCACTGCCATATAATCTGAAATATCGTAACCATTATCCCGTTGGGGGCTTGGATAAAATGGATTGAGCCAGACCATATCCACGCCCAGTTTGGCTAGATAGGGGATTTTCTCGATAATCCCACGGAAGTCCCCAATACCATTTCCAGTGGTGTCTTTGTATGATTTTGGATAGATTTGATAGACTACTTTTCTTTTATCAAGTGCCATCTGTTTCTCCTTTTCCGATAAAAGGGAGGAACCTCTGTTCCTTCCCTGT
This sequence comes from Streptococcus sp. CM6, assembly GCF_000526095.1. Lineage (NCBI taxonomy): Bacteria > Bacillati > Bacillota > Bacilli > Lactobacillales > Streptococcaceae > Streptococcus > Streptococcus sp. CM6. The sequence continues at coordinate 23,040 of NZ_JATS01000023.1, forward strand.
TTGTTTTATTTCAATTAGATTCGTGTAGCGACCATGAGAGCTTCGCCAGCTTGGATAGTTGTTGGATAAGTTCCAGTGATAGTCGCTGTATAAGCATCTTGGTTAGTGATGATAACTGGAGTTTCTGTCACGAGACCCGCAGCCTTAATAGCATCTATATCAAAACGAATCAATTTCTGACCAACTGTGACATGGTCTCCTTGGGCTACAAGACTTTCAAAACCTTTGCCATCAAGCCCTACTGTATCCATACCGATGTGGATGAGCAATTCTACCCCTTCGTCAGAGACAATACCGATGGCATGCTTGGTAGGGAAAAGAACCGTCACTGTCCCATTGACTGGAGAAGTCAACTCACCTTGGCTTGGTTCAATGACTAGACCTTGTCCCATGACGCCTGATGCAAAAACAGGGTCTGTCGCTTGACTCAATTCTTTCACCTGACCTGTAAGTGGGCTGACAATCTCTACTGGAGCAAGGGTTACTGGTTCATGACTGACAAATTCTGCCTCTTCTTGGGCAACGAATTCTGCTTGCAAGGCTGTATCGTCCTCAGTTTTTGTAAAGAGGCCTGCCTTACGGAAGAAGAAAGTCAATAGCATTGGTACAATAATAGCAACTAGCATGGTTCCTGCAAACGGCAGCATGTATTGAGGTTGAATAGAGAGGATACCTGGCAAACCTCCGATACCGATAGAAGCCGCAGTTACATTGAATGTAACGGACAACATGCCTGCAAGGGCTGAACCAATCATCCCAGCTATAAATGGATAGATGTATTTGACATTGACCCCAAAGAGGGCTGGTTCTGTAACACCGAGATAGGCTGAAATGGTTGCAGGAAGTGAAATCTGAGCCTCACGCTCATCATGACGGTGCATGAAATAATAGGCAAATACGGCAGAACCTTGGGCAATATTTGAAAGAGCAATCATTGGCCAGAGGGCAGTTCCACCAGCATCTGCAATTAATTGTGTATCGATGGCATTGGTCATATGGTGAAGACCTGTGATGACAAATGGAGCGTAGAGGGCACCAAAAATCGCACCAAAGAGCCATTTAACTGGACCCGTCAAGCCTGCCAAGACAACTGATGAGAGTCCTTGCCCGATTGTCCAACCGATTGGTCCCAAGACAGTGTGAGCCAAAATCAAAGCCGGAATCAATGACAAGAAAGGTACAAAAATCATGGAAATGACTTCTGGAATATGCTTACGCCAGAAAATTTCCAAATATGCTAAACTCAAACCTGCCAGTAATGCTGGAATAACTTGGGCTTGATAACCGATACGATTAACAGTAAAGTAACCAAAATTCCAAACCCAGTTTGCTGCAATTTCTGATGCAGGTGTTGAGGCAACTGAATAGGCATTGAGCAACTGAGGTGAAACCAAACAGATCCCGAGTACAATTCCCAAGATTTGGCTGGTTCCCATCTTACGAGAGACAGACCAGGTAATCCCTACTGGTAAGAACTGGAAGATTGCTTCACCAGGCAGCCAGAGGAAGTGATTGACTCCTGACCAAAACTGAGAGGATTCTGTGATGGTCTTGCCATCCAACATTGACCAATGCACACCTTCTAATACATTGCGGAAACCGAGGATCAATCCTCCGACAATCAAGGCTGGAATAATCGGCGTAAAGATTTCTGCTAGAGTGGTCATGACACGTTGGACCAGGTTTTGATTGCTCTTAGCTGCGGACTTGGCTGCTTCTTTGGAGACACCCTCAATGCCTGAAACAGCTGTAAAATCATTATAAAAGATCGGCACGTCATTCCCGATAATCACCTGAAATTGACCGGCATTGGTAAAGGTCCCTTTGACAGCTGGAATCGACTCAATAGCCTTGACATTGGCCTTCTTTTCGTCTCCGAGAACAAAGCGCATCCGCGTCGCACAGTGGGTTACGGCAGTGACATTCTCCTTGCCTCCGATCGCTTGAAGCAGATCTTTGGCTTCTTGTTCAAATTTTCCCATTTGATTCTCCTTATATTTGTCAAAGCAAGCTTGACTTGATAGCTCTATTGTAAACGATACCAAACTTGTAGGCAACTTGTTTGCGATAAAAAGAGGGTATTTTTGCATATTTTCTAGCACTTGTATGGTAAAATGGATACAAGTATGTATGGAATAAGACTCAAAACTCATTTAAGGAAGCAATATGAAGAAATACCAACAATTATTTAAGCAAATCCAAAAAAACATTCAAAACGAGACATATGCTGTCGGAGATTTCCTCCCCAGTGAACACGAACTCATGAATCAGTATCAGGTGAGCCGTGACACCGTCCGAAAAGCTCTGTCCCTCCTCCAAGAAGAAGGATTAATCAAAAAGATAAGGGGGCAAGGTTCTCAAGTTGTCAAAGAAGAAACGGTCAACTTCCCTGTCTCCAACCTAACTAGCTACCAAGAACTGGTACAGGAACTTGGACTGCGCTCTAAGACCAATGTGGTCAGTCTGGACAAGATCATTATCGATAAAAAATCCTCACTAATAACCGGCTTCCCAGAGTTTCGGATGGTTTGGAAGGTGGTCCGCCAGCGTGTGGTGGATGACCTGGTATCGGTTCTGGATACGGACTATCTGGATATGGAACTGATCCCAAATCTCACTCGCCAAATCGCTGAGCAGTCTATCTACTCGTATATAGAGGATGACCTCAAACTTAACATCGATTATGCTCAGAAAGAAATCACCATCGACCACACCAGTGACCGAGACAAGATTCTCATGGATATTGGCAAAGATCCTTATGTCGTTTCGATCAAGTCAAAAGTCTATCTCCAAGACGGGCGCCAGTTCCAATTCACCGAAAGTCGCCATAAATTAGAAAAATTTCACTTTGTTGACTTTGCCAAAAGACATCCGAAATAAACACTTACAGTTGGGAATACTCTCAACTGTTTTTTAGTAGTAAATAAAGGAGTTGATAGTTGGAAAAGAGGGTCTGCTTGCTACTTATTCTACTATTTTAAGAAAAAACAACAGCAAATATGTATCTTGCTAAAAACCTCTTGACAAATGCTAAGCGACCATTAGAATGGGAGGTGAGGAGATAAATAGAAACAAATTAAACGAAACTGCTTTATGAAATGTAAGCGGTTTCGAATACACAAAGGAGGGTTTTATGAAAAAACACTTTTGGGACAAATCCTGTCGCTATAGCATCCGCAAGCTGACGGTTGGGACTGCTTCTGTTTTACTAGGGGCTGTTTTTCTAGTCAACCATACTGTAGCCGCAGACAGTGTTGAGGTTAAGCAAACTGAACCAAGCTCTGTCGAAGCTATCACTAAGCCTGATAGTGAACCCAAAGCAGCTGAAGCGACTGAAACTACAAAACCGTCTCTAGCCGAGAGTCCAGTAGTTTCCGAAAGCAAGCCAGCTGAGGAGACTCAGACGACAAATAGTCAAGCTAGTGAAGAAGCCATTGTAGAAGCTAAAGAAAATAAGGAACCTGAAAAAGCAGATCAGCCTGTGACAAAGCAAGAAAACTATCAACTCAACTACAATCAGCCAACAGCTCCCTCCTATGATGGATGGGAAAAACAAGCCCTCCCTGTCGGAAACGGAGAGATGGGAGCCAAGGTATTTGGCCTAATTGGCGAAGAGAGAATCCAGTACAACGAAAAGACCCTCTGGTCAGGAGGACCACAACCCGATAGCACCGACTATAACGGAGGAAACTACAAGGATCGCTACAAGGTCTTAGCAGAGATACGTAAAGCCCTCGAAGCTGGTGACCGCCAAAAAGCTAAACAGCTCGCTGAACAAAATCTAGTTGGACCAAACAACGCCCAGTATGGACGTTACCTAGCCTTTGGAGATATCTTCATGGTCTTTAATAACCAGAAGAAAGGACTAGACACTGTAACTGATTATCACCGTAATCTGGATATCACTGAAGCCACTACGACCACTTCTTACACCCAAGATGGGACGACCTTCAAACGCGAAACCTTCTCCAGTTATCCTGATGATGTCACTGTGACCCACTTGACTAAAAAAGGAAACAAGACACTTGACTTTACCCTTTGGAACAGTTTGACAGAAGACTTGCTTGCTAATGGCAACTACTCTTGGGAATATTCCAACTATAAGAATGGTCATGTCACTACAGATGCAAACGGAATCCTTCTAAAGGGAACTGTTAAAGATAACGGCCTCAAATTTGCATCCTATCTAGGAATTAAAACGGATGGAACAGTTACTGTTCAGAATGAGACACTAACCGTTACAGGCGCAAGTTATGCAACCCTCTACCTCAGCGCCAAAACAAACTTTGCTCAAAATCCTAAAACCAACTATCGAAAAGACATTGACCTCGAAAAAACAGTTAAAGGGATTGTCGAAGCTGCTAAGGCCAAAGACTACGAGACACTTAAAAAGACCCATATCAAGGACTATCAAAGTCTCTTTAACCGCGTTAAACTAAACCTAGGCGGAAACAAGACTGCTCAAACGACAAAAGAGGCCCTTCAAGGCTATAACCCAGAAAAAGGGCAAAAATTGGAAGAACTCTTCTTCCAATATGGCCGATATCTACTCATCAGTTCGTCTCGTGATCGGACAGATGCCCTTCCTGCCAACCTACAAGGAGTCTGGAATGCCGTAGACAATCCACCTTGGAACGCTGACTACCACCTCAATGTCAATTTGCAAATGAACTATTGGCCAGCTTACATGAGCAACCTTGCTGAAACTGCCAAGCCAATGATCAATTACATTGACGACATGCGCTACTATGGTCGTATCGCTGCTAAGGAATACGCAGGTATCGAATCCAAAGACGGGCAAGAAAATGGTTGGCTGGTCCACACTCAAGCAACTCCATTTGGCTGGACTACTCCAGGCTGGAATTACTATTGGGGTTGGTCGCCAGCTGCTAATGCCTGGATGATGCAGAACGTTTATGACTACTACAAATTCACCAAGGATGAGACTTATCTCAAAGAAAAGATCTATCCTATGTTGAAAGAGACTGCCAAGTTCTGGAACTCCTTCTTGCACTACGACAAAGAAAGCGACCGTTGGGTGTCTTCCCCATCCTACTCACCAGAACACGGGACCATCACCATCGGAAATACCTTTGACCAATCGCTAGTCTGGCAGCTATTCCACGACTACATGGAAGTTGCCAACCATCTGAAAGTCGACCAAGACTTAGTCACAGAGGTCAAGGCTAAATTTGACAAACTCAAACCACTTCACATCAACAAAGAGGGACGCATCAAGGAATGGTACGAGGAGGACAGCCCCCAATTCACCAATGAAGGGATTGAAAATCACCACCGTCACGTTTCCCATCTAGTTGGTCTCTTCCCAGGTACGCTCTTTAGCAAGGACCAGGCTGAATACCTAGAGGCTGCGCGTGCTACCTTGAACCACCGTGGAGATGGTG
>NZ_JATS01000024.1:0-89949 GCF_000526095.1 Streptococcus sp. CM6
TAATTTTGATAATCTATGTTTTTCCCAACCCATTTCATTCAAAACAGGATCCCCAAACATCTCGTTAAATCGGGATTTTACAAGTATATTAAACTCTTCAAGTTGTTCTTGTCTCCTTAAAATCAGCTTGCTTAACAAATCCAGTTCACTTGCAATTCTTTGTTGCTCTCTCAAATTTGTATATGAAACCATAATATTATCGAAATATTTTTTAGTTAAATGTTTCATTGTGGAACCATGAGTATGTTTTATAGCATCTTGCAAACCTTTTTCAACAACATATTTGAAATATGATTTATCGATATCCATCTTATCGAAAACAACTTTAAAAATGTGCTGATTTAACACTGCGGATTTTCCACACCACTGAAAAACCCCTAATGTCCCCGACCAAGAAATAAGAATATCACCATCTTCAACAATATATTTTTTATCAATCGTACCCGAATAATAATTTATCTCTTTTGAAGTTTTAGTCAAATTCTGTATTCTAATAATCTCTTTTCCTTCAGATGACCAATCCTGAGGTTTAAAAGCATAGCCATTAATAAAAGTAGCCACTTCCCCTAACTTCACTTTCTTCATGCAACAACCTCCTCGAAATATCGGGATTTGCAGTTAAGAGATGAATTTTTGATGCGAATATTTAACGTTGCTTTGGTTTACCATGGCATAGGCCAGGGTTGTATCAATTTTGCTGTGACCAAGTAGCTTTTGGACTTGTTCAATAGGCATTCCTTTATCAATCGCCTTAGTCGCTAGGGTTCTTCTGAATTTATGTGGATGAACCTTTTGTATTCCAAGTTTATGTCCTAACTTTCTCAATCGAATCTCGACACCAGCAATTCCAAGTCTCTGGGCTTTTCCAACTAGCGTTACAAAAAGAGCTGGATGACCATCTTTTCTATCATTGAGATAGTTTCTTAAATGGATTTTCGTACGAGCATCAAAATATACGGGTCTTTCTTTTTTTCCTTTTCCGAAAACAACGCACTCTCTGTTTTCAAAATCAATATCAGAACGATTCAACTGGACCAGTTCTCCTACACGCATACCTGTCGATGCTAGTAGGTCAATCATTGCCAAATCTCTTAAATTTTCACAATTATCTCTCATAATTTCGAGATGTTCGTCCGTATAAGTTTCTTTCACAGTTTGTTCTGTTTTAATTTTTTTAATCCTTCGAATAGGATTCTTGATGATATATTCCTCTTGCTCAAGCCAAGCAAAAAAAGAGGACAATATACGCCGAATATTGTCCAAATTCGCCTTACTACAGCCCTTTTCAGATTGATAATTTGCTAGATAACTTCTTAAATCATCTGTTGTCAGTTGTGTCACAGATTCCTTAATATGATGAAACAAATTTTCAATTGTTCTCTGATAATAACGTATTGTTTTTGCGCTACAGCCCTCCACCTGCTTAGCAGTTATGAATAGTTGCAACAGATTATTATTCGAATGCTTCTGCTTCTTTTTTCCATCCACTAGATGGCGTTCTAAACTCTCTCGCAATGCTAGTAATTGTTCATTGTTTAAAAAGGGTAACATTTCTTGTATGATAATTGTAACTTTTGATTCCATAAATTCTCACTTTCATTATTACTCATCAATAAAAAGAGACAATATCAGTTTCTGCATTTCAGAATTCTAATATTGTCTGTTTATTTTCTAATACTCATTCAAATCCAACACACTAGCTTATTTTTTCTCTGACAGAATATTGAGAAACCCATTTAGAGTAGCTTATCATTTTTTCATCAGTTAAAGCTTCTACCGCTATAGTCACGCACATATCAACCGCTTCTTCCACGGAAATAGTAAAGTGATAACCATTTAATTGTAAAAACTTCACCAAAACAAAGAAGGCCGTTCGTTTATTGGCATTGGCAAAAACATGCTTCTTTATCAATTGGACAAATAATATTGTTGCTTTATCAAAAATTGTTGGATAAAGAGGTTTGCCAAAAACAAATTGTTCTGGTAAGTTCACAATCATATTTAACGCTGAAGGACTAACTGTTTGAATTTGCTCCTTTGGAGAATACCGTTGAATTACTAAAGCATTGATTTTTTCAATTTGCTTTTCTGTTAGATAGACTGTCATTTTTCCACCAAAGCTTTGAAAACATCGTCGTATTCATCAAAAATTGTATCCAATTTTAAGTTAAAGGCATCATCAGAAACATAAGAGACCTGATGATCCAATTCTTCAGGAGTAAAGATAATTTCACCGCTTGGTAACAATTTTGCTTCGTATTTAACACCACTTGGAATATTGAACTCGCTTGGAATCGTAATAGTGATTGAATTTCCTTGTTTTCTTGTTTTTACGACCATCTAATTTCCTCCTTTGAAGTATTATAACAAATAATCACGGTAATTACAACGATAGTGTAAAACTGCTATTTCATCTCAAATCTTAACCGAAATATTCCTGCATAAGTGATTTTTTCAAGGTTTCCAATTCTTCCAGAGATTTTTGAATTGCCAATTGTGATTTGTCGACTTGAGCCACAAAGTCTGCGAATTCGTTTTGGAGGGAAAGAGGGGGGAGGGGGACGTATAATTCTTCAATCTGATTTTTTGTTATAGCTTGACGGGTGGCGCCTGAACTTTCTCCTATTTTCAGTAACAAACTCTTAAACTCTGAAGTTATTAGAAGTTGATTTAAAAATATTGGTGATAATAAATGCTTTTTACAACGAATTATAGAAACGTGCTGATTAACTCTTGCAGGCAAAATATTTTGAGGAACAATACAGCAACGAGATACAGATGCACCTGTAATATTAAGCAAAACATCGTCGGATTCAACAATTACATTATTTAATTTTTCAGCCTGAATATTAGTTAGATAAGCTAAATCTTTGAACATAAATTTACCATCATATACATTCATACTTCTAATAAGTGCTATCCCTTCGTTGACATAACTTTCTCTTCCTCCTCTAGGTGTAGCCCCTGAACCGATTTTTAATGTTAATTTTGATAATCTATGTTTTTCCCAACCCATTTCATTCAAAACAGGATCCCCAAACATCTCGTTAAATCGGGATTTGACGAGCTCGTTCAATTTTTTATTTTGTTCTTTACGACAGCAAATTAATCGTTCAATCAAATTTAACGTACTAGTAATCAACTCTTGTTGCTCAACTGAAGGATAAGTAATCTCTACTTTTTTTAACCAGTCTGTACTTAAATTTTTTTGAGCAACACCATTAGAACTTCTTATTGCTGACTGCTCAAACAGATCTGAATTAAGAAATTGAAATACATATTCTTTGGAAATTAAACTATCAATAGTTCTTAAACAGGCAACCCGTTGATTTAACGCAGCAGGAAGCATTGTTTTACTTATTAATCCTACTCTTCCAACATTTCCTGTTAAAGACATAAGCAAATCATTTTCTTTTAAAATATACTTCTCGATTGAATTTGTATATTCAATTGGATAGTATTTGGGATCACTATCTTCGATGTATCCTTTTTGAACATTAGTAATTCTTATAATACGAATGCCTTCATTAACATATAGCAAACTCTTGAAGGCAAATCCATTTAATATCTCACAAACTTCCCCCAACTTCACTTTTTTCATACATCCATCTCCCTACTTGAGTAATTCTTCTAACTCTGCCAAGCCAGCTTGAATTTCTTTTTCTAGATCATTAATTTTCTTTAAGATGACTTCTGTTGGTTCATACTCAACTTTTTCATACTCAATTTCTTTGTATTTATTGATCGATAAATCATAATCATTATCCTTTATCTCATCGACTGGAACAAAGAAAGACTGGTCCGTTCTCTTACGTTCTGCTTCATTTTCAAGTTGATGGAAACGTTGAATAATATCTGGAATATCATTGTCACTGATCGGTTGTCGTTTATCATCCAAACTTAAACCATCTGCTTTCATATCGTAAAACCAGACCTTATCCGTTCCACCATTTCCAGTTTTTGTAAAGATGAGAATGGCGGTTGAAACTCCAGCATAAGGTTTGAAAACACCACTTGGCATTGATATTACAGCATCCAATTTATGATTCTCTACAATTTCCTGACGAATTCCTTTATGGGCTTTAGAAGAACCAAAGAGGACACCGTCAGGTACAATAACTGCTGCACGTCCCCCTGGTTTCAATGTACGCAAGAAAAGAGCAAGGAAAAGTAATTCTGTTTTTTTGGTTTTTACAGTCGCAAGAAGATCATTTGAAGTTGAATCGTAGTCAAGCGATCCCTTAAATGGAGGATTTGCTAACACTAAAGTGTATTTATCTGCTTCTTCATTATCTTGAGATAGTGAGTCAAGATAACTAATTTGTGGATTTTCCACTCCATGCAGCATCATGTTCATTGCACCAAGTCTAAGCATAGTTGTATCCGTATCATTCCCATGAAACATAATGTTATGAAAATGGTTGATATTATCTGGATTGGTTTCCCATTCATCTTTTTTACGCTTTAAGTAACGGCTAGCAGATACTAAGAAACCCGCAGACCCCATAGCAGGATCTGAGATAATATCCTTGATAGTTGGTTGCATCAACTCAACCATCATATCGATGATGTGACGAGGTGTACGAAATTGTCCATTTTTACCTGCGGTTGACAATTTTGATAGCAGATATTCATAGATATCGCCAATATCATTAATCCCCTGTGTGTCACTATCAAAGTCTATACCTGAATCTCTGGTTGGAAATTCATCTAATATAGAAATCACCTTTTGGAGAGTAGCAGGTTTATTTATTTGAAAGATAGCTTCACGCATATAACGTGAAAAAGCTGTATCATCAGTATCACCCTTGAGATTCTTCATAAATGGAAAAATCTCCTGTGTCATTAAACGATAGACTTCCTGAGCATCTCCCATATTCTTAAAAGTCGACCAACGGTATTCAGGTTTGTCTTTTGGAAAAATTCCCTCATAAGAAATTCCTAGAAACTCAGCATCGCTTTCGCGTCCAAGCTCGACACTATCCAAATCCTTCATAAACAGAAGATAAGTCAATTGTTCAATATTTGTTAGAGGATTTGCATTTCCTTCAGTCCACAGCATTTCCCACAGCTGATCAATTTTATTTTTTAATTCGCCTGTAATCATACTAGTCTCTTTTCTTTGGTTTTAAAGTTATGAATATCACTATTTTAACAGATTTTCAATCAACCTTCAATTATGTTTCTTTCTATTAAAATTTCTTTCAAAAATAAAAAAGCAAACACAAAATTGGTTTACTTTTTTAACTCTCACTCTCCATCCTTCCAATTCTGAGCAATCTCTTCGTCTTTCTGGAGTTGGTCTACCAGTTCCTCTACGGAGTCAAATTTGACCATATCTCGGACACGGTCCAGCCAGTAGACCATGACGGTCTCACCGTAAATATCATCTGAAAAGTCAAAAATATTGACTTCAAAACGTGGTTCTTCTCCATCAAAGGTGACATTTTTGCCAACGCTCGCCATTCCACGATATCTCTGACGCTGCACTTCCACATCGACTACGTAAACACCGTCCGCTGGCATATAAGTTCGGTCTCTTAGGACCAGATTTGCTGTTGGATAACCGATAGTACGCCCACGAGCATTTCCGTGAACGACCATCCCACGAGATGGGAGCGGAGTGCCGAGCAAATGATTGACTTCCTTTACATCTCCATCAAGAATTGCCTGACGAATCCGTGTAGAACTAATCTTGCCCTTTTCATCCTCAACTGGAGGAACAATGATGATCTCTCCATCAAAATAGTCCTTCAGGTCATCCGCAGTTTTCTTATCAGACCCAAACGTGTAATCAAATCCTGCCACGATGATAGCCGGTTTTAAAGCCTTGATATAGGTATCAAAGAATTCTTTCCCTGTTAGATTGGCGAACTTGCTACTAAAGTCAAGTAAGAAGAGAGCCTCTACTCCGTGCCACTTCATCTTGTGCTCCCGTTCCTCATGGTTGACAATATGAAGCATGAGCTCAGGTTGGTAAGGTTGTAAGGCAAGTTTCGGCGATTCTGTAAAGGTCATCACGACAACTGGCAGATAATCCTTCATCGAAGCCTTGCTGGCCACTTCAAAGAGTTTCTGATGTCCCTTGTGGATACCATCAAAATAACCTAGTACAAGGACTGTTTTCCCTGGTACTGCAATATCTTTTTCGTTCTTAATAGGTACTGTTGTAATCATGAAACTATTATATCATAGAGCAAGTCTTTTCGCTAAGAGGAAATCCCAAATGTCGTTTTTGCGCCTGAACTGACCGTAAGAGAAGATTTAGCACTTTAGTTTTAAAAAATAGCACCTCCTAAGAGATGCTATCATTTGGTAACTAGTCTATTGTTTCTTCCAAATCTTTTAACTTAACCGAAACAATTTTAGATACACCTGATTCTTGCATGGTAACTCCATAGATAGAGTCCGCTGCCGCCATCGTTCCCTTACGGTGGGTCACGACGATAAACTGACTATCCTTATCAAAGCGGTTGAGATAATCCCCAAAACGTTTGACATTAGCTTCATCCAGCGCCGCCTCTACCTCGTCCAAGATGACGAAAGGAATAGTCTTAACTCGGATGATTGAGAAGAGCAGAGCCAGAGCAGATAGGGCTTTTTCACCACCACTCATGAGGTTGAGAGACTGGATTTTCTTACCTGGTGGTTGAACAGAAATCTCCACACCAGCTGTTAAAAGATCGCCCTCAGTCAATATCAAGTCTGCCTGACCACCGCCAAACATCTGTCTAAAGGTCACTTTAAAGGACTCACGAATAGCCTCAAAGGTTGATTTGAAGCGCTCCTTAACCTCATCATTCATCTCTGTGATGGTCTCAAGGAGTAGGTTTTTCGCAGACAAAATATCATCTCGTTGACTATTGAGGAAGTCCAGACGGTTGTGAACTTCTTCGTACTGGTCAATAGCGTCTAAGTTGACAGGGCCCAGCGAGCGAATAGCCTTCTCTAAATCCTTAACCTCTTGCTCCGCCAGAGTGAGATTTTCCAGTTCATGAGCCTTTTCTAGCGCCTCATTATAGCTAATCTGGTACTGGTCTGTTAATTGAGCTTGTAGATAGCGCAAGCGTTCGCTGACCTTTTCCTTCTTGGCTTCAGCACGTGTTTGCTTGCGAATCCACTCTTCGTTCTGCTGGCGAGCCTGATCCAAATGGCTGGCAATATCATCCAGTTGACCCTCGATATCATCCAATTCAAACTGCTTGCGAATCAGACCTTGTTGAAGATTGGCTTTCTGAGTTTTGGCCTCTTCCGCCTGCTGACTTAGCAGATCCGTATCAACCTTCTCAAGATTATCAACCTTTTCTTGGAGAAGGCGCTGAATTTCCTCTTGTTCGATATCCAGATTATCCAGTTCCTTACCTAAGCGTTCTATATCAGTCACTTCGTACCGCTTTTGTCCTTGCAGTTCTGACTTAAGCAAGCGCGCTCGAGAAATCTGTTCCTGCAAGTTTTGATAACGTTCTTGAATAGCGTTTTTGTTAGACTTAATCTCTTCAATCTCAGCTTCCAGATTTTGCTTTTCACTTGCGATAGTAGAAAGGCGCTCTTGGCATTTTTCCTTATCCGCTTGCCAATCTCCTTCAGAAAGACGATTTAATTCCTCTTCTTGAAGTTTCCAAAGCGTTTCCAGTTCTTCGACCTGCTGATTGGTTTGTTGATAAGCAAGGTACAAACCTTGCTCCTGAATACGAGCTTGCTCACCCTGAGACTTGATAGCTTCTAATCTTTCTGCCAATACTGCCATCTCATCTTGCAAGGCCTTCAAATTCGCTTCTTCTGACCGCAAGTCAGCTTCTTCTTTAGCAATTTCTTTTTGTAATTGCTCCAGTTCTGGCTTGATGAAAATACTGTTGTTTTGACGATTGGCACCACCCGCGTAGGAACCACCTGTACGCAATTCGGTACCATCAAGCGTCACCATACGAACCTGGTAACGAACTTGACGAGCTGAGGCACGCGCATGTTCTACAGTATCAAAGATAGCCGTCGTAGCAAGCAAGTTTTTGAAAATGGCTTCTAGTCTCTTATCAAACGACACCAACTCATCTGCCATGCCCAGAAATCCTGGGCTTGCAGCGATAGCATCTTGATTCTGACTCGAAATCGTACGCGCTTTGATCGTTGTCAAAGGAAGGAAGGTCGCACGACCAGCTCTGTTACGTTTGAGGAAATCAATCGCCTTGGTTGCCGCGTTTTCATCTTCTACGATGATATGTTGACTACTAGCTCCAAGTGCAATCTCCAAAGCAGTTTGATAATGTACATCAAAGGTCAAGTGTTCACTGACTGCACCAATGATCCCACCAAGACGGTCTTTTTCTTGAAGAACACTCTTAACACCCGCATAAAAATTACTATGATTTCTTAGGATGTTTTCCAAACTTTGGGCTCTAGCCTGCTTGTTTTTGAGACTATCCAGACGGTCAAAGAGTTGACTCTGCTGGGCTTGGTAAGAAACTTTCTGCTTCTCTTGTTCCTTGGCACTAGCTTGGTAGTCTGCCAATAATTTCTGAACCTGCTCCTTGGCAGTTTCAAGCTCAGCCTGTTGTTGACTGGCCTTCTCTTTAGCTGTAGCCAGCTGTTCTTTCAATTTCTCAAGTTGATCTGCTTGTTTTTGAGATAGTTGACGGCTGTTCTCCAGTTCATTCTCGATGCGGGTCAGTTGGTTTGAGACATCCGCTTCTTCTTGTAAAAGCGCCACAAAACGTTCACGCAGGAGCTCAATCATCTGGTCAGGATCATCTGAAAAAGCCAGCAATTCTGCCTCTAGGCGATTGAGTTCCTTGTTATTTTCAGCTAGACTTTCCTCTAACTGTTCCAAGTTCGCTTCTTTTTCAGATTTTTCTTTACTCAGAGCCTTTCTCTTATCTTCCAAAGTCGCCAAACGGGTTTGTGCTTCTTGTTGATTGAGAGCTACTTGCTCGGATTCCAGTTTTGAAAGGGCTAGTTTTCGCTCTAAGTCACTGATCAAACTAGTCAAATCCATCAAGCTTCCTTGATCCTTGGCCATTTCAGCCTGGAGATCCTGACGTTTCTTTTTAAGAGTTTGATTTTCCTCTTCTAACTCTTCACGCTTTTGGTAATAGCTAGTCAAGAGTTCCTGAACCTGCATTAGCTCTTCTTCTGTTAGCTCTAGTTCAGTCTTATTTTCCTTGATTTGGGCAACCAGTACATCCAAGTAAATCGCCTTGCGTTGACCATCCAAGTCGAGAAACTTGCGAGCATTCTCGGCTTGTTTTGCAAGGGGCTTGATTTGATTGTCCAACTCATAGATAATGTCCTCTAAGCGGTCGAGATTGTCCTGAGTTTGTTGCAGTTTGCTTTCTGTTTCTTTTCGACGAGTCTTGTATTTTAAAACTCCAGCAGCTTCTTCAAAAATAGCTCGGCGCTCTTCAGGCTTGGAATTAAAAATCTCCTCAACCTTCCCTTGGGAAATGATGGAGAAGGAATCCCGTCCCAAACCGGTATCTAAGAAAAGGTCATGAATATCACGCAAGCGCACTTTCTTGCCATCAATTCGATACTCGCTATCCCCACTACGATAGATATGGCGTTCTACCTTAATGACTTGCCCTGCATCCTTGATAAAGCCATCTTCATTGTCCAAGGTCACGACAACAGAGGCATAATTGAGCGGCTTACGACTTTCAGTTCCAGCAAAGATAACGTCGGGCATCTTACCACCACGAAGGCTCTTGATACTGGACTCTCCCAAGGCCCATCGCAAACTTTCTGTGATATTTGACTTTCCAGAACCATTGGGCCCAACGACAGCTGTCACGCCTTGGTCAAATACGACCTTAGTCTTGTCAGCAAAGGACTTGAATCCCTGGATCTCAATTTCCTTTAAATACATGAATCCAGCCCTTTCTCAACTGCATTTTTGGCGGCCTCTTGTTCTGCCAATTTTTTAGAACGGCCTTGTCCTTTTCCGATACTCTTGCCCTCAACTAGAACTTCTACATCAAAAACCTTATCATGGGCAGGGCCCGTCTCAGAGGTCACCTGGTAGCGAATATCCACATCGCCATTGACCTGGAGTAGCTCTTGCAGGTGTGTCTTGTAATCCTTAATCATTTCAAAGTCACCTGCTTCAACCTTGGGAATCATGACTTGATAGATGAACTCTTTTACCCTAGCAACATCCTTGTCTAAAAGCAATGCTCCCAAAAAGGCTTCAAAGGCATCTCCAAGAATGGTGTCACGATTGCGCCCACCAGACTTTTCTTCCCCTTTCCCCAGCTTGATAAACTGATCAAACTGGCAATCACGCGCAAAACCAGCCAAACTCTCCTCACGGACAATCATGGCACGGAGTTTAGACAAATCTCCCTCTGGTTTCTTAGGATATTTTTTATACAGATATTCTGAAATCAATAATTGCAGAACAGCGTCTCCTAAAAATTCCAAGCGCTCATTGTGTGAAATTTTTAAGAGGCGGTGCTCATTGGCATAACTCGTATGAGTAAAGGCAGTTTCCAGTAAGTTTTTGTCTGCAAATTCGATTGCAAAACGCTTCTTTAGTACAGTTTGTAATTCTTTCATACCAACCTCTTTCTAACTGATAACAGTCTCTTTTATTATATCAAAAAAAGCCCCCTGAGTCACTTTAAAACGGGACTAGAGGGGATTTGAGCATTTTTTAGAATAAAATTTTTAATTTTAGGGGCAAATTTGGGGCGAGATAAAGAAAAAGCCTTATTTAAGGCTTTCTTGGGCTATTTACATCCACCCTGAGGGAATCGAACCCCCATCTCAAGAACCGGAATCTTACGTGATATCCATTACACTAAGGGTGGAAACTTGTTCCATTATAACAAAAATTTGCTCTAATAACAAGTTTTTTTCTAGCCGTATAGCCCGTCTTAGTGGGATGCATCCCCGTTCCAGATAGAGTTTTTCACGATCACATAATCAACGTGCTTGAGGTCAGCAACCTTGCGTCCACCTGCGTAGGAAATGGCACTTTGCAGATCCTGCTCCATCTCAGTGAGGGTATCTTGCAAATGTCCTTTGGCAGGAAGTAAGATGCGTTTTCCTTCCACGTTTTTATAAGCTCCTTTTTGGTATTGAGAAGCTGAACCATAGTATTCTTTGAACTGTTCACCTTCAACTTCAATCGTTTTTCCTGGGCTTTCGATGTGTCCTGCAAAAAGGGAACCAATCATGACCATGCTAGCACCGAAACGGATAGACTTGGCAATGTCACCATGGGTACGAATCCCACCATCAGCGATGATTGGTTTGCGCGCAGCCTTAGCACACCAGCGTAGGGCAGCCAACTGCCAACCACCTGTACCAAAACCTGTTTTCACTTTGGTGATACAAACCTTCCCAGGACCGATTCCAACCTTAGTAGCATCCGCACCAGCATTTTCCAATTCACGTACAGCTTCTGGTGTTCCCACATTCCCAGCAATGACAAAAGTATCTGGCAATTCTTTCTTGATGTGCTGAATCATAGAAATCACGCTGTCTGCATGACCATGAGCAATATCAATCGTGATATACTCAGGAGCATCAGCCTTGAGTTGGCTAACGAAATCATACTCATAGTCCTTGACACCGACAGAAATGGAAGCAATGAGCCCTTGATCGTGCATGCGTTTGATAAAAGGAATGCGCCCAGCCTCATCAAAACGGTGCATAATGTAGAAGTAACCGCCTTTAGCCAATTGCTCTGCAACATTCTCATCCAAAATCGTCTGCATGTTGGCTGGTACAACAGGTAGTTTGAAAGTGTGATTTCCAAGTGTGACACTTGTATCCGCTTCTGCACGGCTCTTAATGACACATTTATTAGGGATCAACTGAATATCTTCGTAATCAAAAATTGGAAATTCATTTAACATATCGATGTCTCGTTTCTTTTGTAATGACCTACCTATGCTTGCGCATCCCTACGTCTTTTACGACGTTTCCTTGAATCATTATAAACCAAAGTACAGTTTTTGTCAAATAATTTCAATTATAAAATAATAATGTTCGGTTTCTTGTTTAAATATAAAAAGTGAGGAGATTAGTTTCTCCCCACTTCCTTAGTAATATTCCTTTTAAAAGTTTCTTCGGAGCTTTCCATCATTTCACAAAATTCATTATAAGATGAAGCCTTTTGAGGAATTTGTATAGACAATTTCTTCAACAAAGCTCCATAACCTGCTAGCTTTCCTATCTCATTATCAACAACCTTTTGCTTGCTCGGAAAAACAAGACCAGCTTTCTCAACTTTTAAAATATAAGAATAGGAAATCAGCTGGAATAAGTCCTCACGGTTGATTCCTTTTTCAGTGAACTCCAGTTCTTTATATTTAGCATCTAAAACTATTTTTAACTCTTTATGATAAAAATCTGGAAATACTTTTCTTTCACGGTCAGAAAATACTGAAATTCCGTCCGTCTTATCCTTATTTCGTGGATGGATGAAAACTTTTGGCAACAAGGTATAAACATACTCTTCCCAAAGCCAGGAAACATCAAAAAGAATACCATGGATTTTTTGCTCTTGATATCCTAACCCATGTTTCTCTCTATTTAGAATCATCAGGCAAAGCTCTTGCAACTTTCTGTACTCGTGAAAGTATGCATGACGTATAGGTTTAGATTGATTTCCCCGAATAATCTTAGCACGATCAGCTAGTTTATAATATGGTGTTACTCGCACGATTTCTGCCACATTTTCACGACTAGTTAAGAGATTATCAAGGAGCCCTTGCCCAATGATTTTCTGATTCTTAATGTACTCAATCGTATGCCGAATCAATTGCATGAGTGAATTATCATAGGTAAACTCTCTCGTTGTGTAGGCGATATTTCCCATAAAAGGAACATTCCTCTTAAGATGATTTCCTACATCTATCACTCCCTTTACATGACTGTCGTTATGAGAAAATCTCTGGTATTCCTTATAAAGACCTTTTCGGAGAGCCGCTTGCAGATATTTTGGAAAGAGGTAAATCAAAAGTTGATAGAGTCTATCCTCTTGAGATAGACCGACATCCAAACTATTCAGATTGATATTGAGAACCTTTTGTAAAAGATAATGTAAAAAATGGTCGTTACTTTCATCAGAAAAACGAGAGGAAATCGTTAATCTTTCCTGACCGCATCCCAGAAAACCAATCACATTGCCTGTCTTGATTTCCTGATTAACTGTTTCCAAAATCTTTTGGTCCTTGTCTAAATCAGGAGAATTCATCAAATCATTTGGAAAAATAAAAATATTGTCCTCTTGAGATAGGTTATCTAGTGTTCTATCAAGGAGCGCTTGACTTAGGTTGGGAAATTCTGCGACAAAGTCTTCTCTAGCAATTCTATGCTGATTATCAGTTATCCGCATCATTATCACCAGTATCTTGCTGATCTGTTTGCTCTTTATTTGTCAGATCAAATGCTTTTTTCAATGTATCCAGAGTTTCGGCCTCCTCATAAGAACCACGTAAGTAATCTTCCAATAGAGGTTTGAGGTAATCAGACCAGAGTAACTCATAGTCAAAATCCACTTCTTCCAACTTAAGGAAATAACTTGGTCCGATATGATAATGACTGTTTAACTCCTGAACGTTTTTGATAGCAGCGTTCAAGTTTCTTAAACGTTTTTTCGCTTCTTCCTCATGTCCATCTAGTTTCTTATCTAGAATGTATAACTGGCTTTCAGCAGTAACTTCAACAAAACGGAAACGACGACGCATAGCAAAATCAAAGGTATCTACTGAACGGTCAATATCATTCATTGTTCCGATGATGTAGACATTTTCAGGGATATAAAATTTCTCATCCGTCTCATGTAAATTAGCATACTGGGTGGAAACACTCCCCCTTTCGCCACGATATTCAGGATCAATAGAGAAAAAGAGTTCCCCAAAAATCTTAGAAATCTCCCCACGGTTGATTTCATCGATGATGAAAACGAATTTCTTGTCTGTGTCAATCGTTGGAGATACATAATCACATAATCCATAACTTTCTTTCATGTGATCCAAAACAATTTTTTGATAAGTTTCGTACTTTAAATTAGTCTCTTCACCCTTGTACAAAAGATACACTTTTTCTTTGGTAGCAACAGGAGAATCAAACTTCACATTCCCTTGACTGTTTAGACTGGCTGGAACAGAACTACGAGGAAAGAAGTATTGTCCTTGCTTTTCATTGATAGCATCCGTTAGCCTAGTCCACGTTTCCTCAAAATTATCTTGGCCTCCAGTTTTTTGAGCTTCTTTAGCCTTCTGACAAAACTTCTTAAAAATGCCGTCCTGCAAGCCAAAGTTAATCTGTCCATCATTTACCAGGATTGGTCTCAACCCCTCTACAAAATCCGTATAATCATAGGAAGGGTGAAACTGTACAAATTCGATTTGGTCTTCGTTGCCACCCGTTAATTCTTTGGCAATTTCTTTAGCAAGATAAGTTTTTCCTGTGCCAGGAGCACCACGGAGGATGAGGTTTTTGGATTTTTTTAATTTATCTAAATAATCGTTAATATTTTTATACATAACAATTTTCTCTATATTTTTTCTGTATGTACCATTTATAATAGATTTATATAAATTGATACGTTCTGAATTTCTATCCCAGTTGATGGTTTGTCTTGTACCTTTTTTACCTTGGTATTCCCATCCACCATCTACTTTCAACCATTTAACACCAATACAATGTTTAAATGTTTTTTTAGATTCGTCAAAATAATAAGGTTTCACACATTGACCAATTCCTAAAATTTCCTTAACCCCTGTGGTAGCTATTATGTAATCATCTTTTTTTATGTCATGAGCAAATTTCCAAATAAATTTATCTCTCTGTTTTCCCTGTTTCAATTCTTGAGGATTTTTATAATCTAGAATACTAGACAAATTAGAATCAAAATCTATACAAGCTATATTCTCTTCTTTAAATAGGGACCAAACTTTTCCACCTCCTCCTGCAACTATCATCCAATAATTTAATTTTTCTTCCATTTTGTAGCTCCATTTTCATATATAGACTAGTCAGTATTTAATATTTCAAAATCCTATTTCATATATAGAATATCATATCCTATAAAAAAAGAAAAGAATTTCTAAAGAAAAGTCCAGTGTAGAGACTTTATTCCCTCTCAACACTAGACTTCTTTTCAATATTAATAATACTCCCCTTGACGATAATCCCATGAGTTAAAGGTATCTGACAGGTGCATCATAATCTTATCAATGTCAAGCCCTTTACGGATCACAACTGGAGCTGGTGAGATTGAGCGAGCTCCTCCTTGTTCTGGGATGAGTTTACCATCTTTATCAACCATAGAAACCATCACCCCTTGTTCGTAGCGAGTTTCAATCGTTTTGTCAGGCTGGATTGATGCCACGTAGTCGTCTGCTTCAATGACAAGGTCCACTGCTCCTTCGATACGTTCTCCGATACCTTCCACCTTACCACGATTTCCTTTTCCAGATGGGTTAGCTGATGATGCGTATACCATTTTACCTTCTTCCCAAAGTTTAGCAGCCAACTGTTCACCAGCTTTACCAAACTTGATGACAAAACAGCTAGTACCACGCACGTCTGTCATGAGTTCTTCACGACCATCACCGTATGCTTTCAATTTTTCAAAGGCTTCTGGTTTCCAAGGAAGGATACAACCGAGGAGAATGTCTTCGTCCCAATGTTTTTGGTAGAAGGCTTCAATTTCTGGATTGAGTTGTGCTAAAGCGCGAAGCTCGTCCATGCTACCACAGAGAACAACCCCTGGTTTGTTACGGTTACGCTCTTTGGCTTCAAACTTGCGTTCAAGTCCTGCCTTATCGCTAGTCATGATGATATAACCAACCTTGGTAGGACAAACGATACATCCGCCCTCACCTTTTAAAATGTCATAGCCTTCTTGTGAAAGTGTTCCGTTCCATTGAATGTGTTTTGTCATAGTTCTATTTCCTTTTCTATTTTTTCTAATCCTGCCAGTAGGCTGGGCGTTGTTTTTCATAAGCAGCAATCAAATCTTCATACTGCAAGGTAATACCGATATCATCCAAACCATTTAAGAGCTTGTGTTTCCATTCGCTATCGATTTCGAAAGTGAAGACTCCAACTGGTGAGATGATTTTCTGTTGTTCCAAGTCCACGGTTATCTGATCGCTTGGTTGTAACTGGGCTAGTTTCTCTCTAACCTCTCTGGGTTGGACAATAGGTAACATACCATTATTGAGTTCATTATTGTAATGAATATCACCGAAAGACCCTGCAATCACGACCTTAAAACCATAGTCAGCTAATGCCCAAGCTGCGTGTTCCCTAGACGATCCTGCGCCAAAGTTATCCCCTGAGATGAGAATACTAGCTTTACGGTATTCTGGTCGGTTAAAGACAAAGTCTGGGTCCTCAGTATACTTGTCGTCCAGATAACGCCAAGCGTACATAAGGTACTTACCAAAACCTTTCTTATCAATTAACTTGAGAAACTGCTTGGGAAGGATTTGGTCAGTATCAATGTTATCATTCATAAGAGGAACGGTAGTTCCCGTATAAACTGTAAATTTCTCCATATCCTCTCCTTACTGGGCTTCTGGCATCTGTCGAACATCTACGAAACGCCCTGCGATAGCTGCCGCAGCTGCCATGGCTGGACTGCAGAGATGGGTCTTAGCACCAAAACCTTGTCTGTCCTCAAAGTTACGGTTGCTAGTTGAAGCGCAGTGGACACCATCTGGAACCTTGTCAGGATTCATCCCTAGACACATAGAACAACCTGGATCTCTCCACTCAAAACCAGCATCTAAGAATACTTTATCCAAGCCCAACTTCTCAGCAGCTCGTTTCACAGGACGAGAGCCCGGGACTACGATAGCCGTTAAGTTAGGAGCAATTTTCTTCCCTTTGACAAATCGCGCAGCCAGTTGTAAATCGCTGAGACGAGCATTGGTACAAGATCCAATAAAGATATAGCCTAGTTCAATATCTGCTGGCTTTTGACCAGGCTCCAAGTTCATGTAATTGTAGGCTCGCTCATCATTCATATCCTTAATTTCTGGGAAGCTACTGTCAAAGTCAACACCCATAGCAGGATTGGTTCCCCAAGTCACCATAGGAGCCAAGTCTGAGACATCCATCTGGATAACCTTATCATAGACAGCATCATCATCACTAACCAGTCTTTTCCAATCGTCTACTGCCACATCAAAATCCTTGGGAACACACTCGCGACCCTTTAAATAGTCATAAGTCTTCTGATCTGGATTCATGATTCCCATCTTAGAGCCAAACTCGATGGACATATTGCAGATGGTCATCCTCTCTTCCATGGTCAGTGCATCAATCGCTTGCCCACGATATTCAACTACATAGCCAACACCACAGGCAACGCCGTACTTGGCAATCAAGGCGAGAATGTAATCCTTGGAATAGACTCCTTTTTGAGGAACACCAGTGAATTCTACTAACATTTTCTTGGGTTTAACTTGCCAGAGTGTCTGAGTAGCGAAGACATGCTCGACCTCACTGGTTCCAATCCCAAAGGCGATAGCTCCGAAGGCTCCGTGAGTTGCTGTATGGCTGTCTCCACAGACGATGAATTTTCCTGGTTGAGTCCGTCCTGTTTCTGGACCAACCATATGAACGATTCCTTGTTTTTCAGAGCCGTGGGCCGCATGTTCGATCCCAAACTCCTCAACATTTTCAGCAAGCTTATCGATTTGCGCTTTCGAAATGACATCTCGAATATCGTAGATATTGACAGTCGGGACATTGTGGTCAAAGGTTCCAAATGTCAAGTCTGGTCGTCTCAATCTTCGACCTGCATCTCGCAATCCTTGAAAAGCTTGGGGACTGGTCACCTCGTGGATATAGTGCTGATCCACATACATGAGTTGGGGCTGCCCTTCTTCTCCAGTGATGACATGACGGTCCCATAATTTATCAAAAATCGATTTTCCTGCCATCCGTTACCTCCAAATAAAATATAAGGCTACTAGTGTAGTTACCATCCCGAGAAACCAAACTGTTTTAAAGTACCATTTTCTAGTTTTATGGTGAAAGGTGATTCCTGCCAACCAAGCACCAAAACCACCGCAGACAAGTGCTAAAGTCAATAATATTTTCTCTGGGATGCGCCAAGCACCTCTTCTTGCCTTGGATTTGTCAATGCCGTAAATCAAGAAAACCATGACATTCCAAATCAAAAGGACTAGAGTAATTTTTTCATCTAACTTCATAACCTTGCAATAATAGCTTCCGTCATTTCCTTGGTCGAAGCCTGACCTCCTATATCTTGCGTTAAAATTCCTGCTGCCAAACTGGCTTCTACTGCATGTTCGATACGCTCCGCATCCTCAAAACGTCCAAAACTATCTCTCAGCATCATGGCCACTGATAAAATCATGGAAATAGGATTGGCAATTCCTTGACCTGCAATATCAGGTGCTGAACCGTGAATGGGTTCATAGAGACTTGGGCCATTTTCAGAATGACTGGCTGATGGCATAACCCCAAGTGTGCCAGATAGAACGCTTGATTCATCAGATAAGATATCTCCGAAAAGATTTTCTGTCACGATGACATCAAACTTAGCAGGATTGGTAATCATGAGCATGGCAGCTGAGTCCACCAACTGGTGTTCCAAGATCACATCTGGAAAATCCTGTGCGACTTCCTCCGCCACTCTGCGCCAGAGTTTTGATGTGGCTAGAACATTTTGCTTATCGATACTAGTAACGATTTTTCTGCGACTTCTTGCGATTTCAAATGCCTTGCGAAGAATTCGCTCCTCTTCCTCATAGCTGTAGTCGTTGATATCACGCGCTTTTCGCTCTTCAAGGATATGATCCCCAAAGTAGATACCACCTGTCAACTCACGCACCACGACAAAGTCTACACCAGCAATTCGTTCCGGTTTGAGAGGTGACAAATGCTTGAGACTGTCAAAGATTTTTACGGGGCGAATATTAGCATAGAGATTGAGTTCCTTACGAAGCGCCAGCAGTCCTTGTTCAGGCCGAATCGCTGCCCCATCATACTGGGGACTACCGATAGCCGCCAGAAGGATAGCATCTGCTTCCCTACATGCCTTGAGGGTTTTATCAGGTAGGGGATGCCCCGTAGCATCAATCCCAGCACCACCAAAAGGTCGCCTTTCTATCTCATAGTCAAAGCCTGTTTTTTCAGCTAGGGCCTCCAAAACTTCCAAACCAGCTTCCATGATTTCTGGACCGATTCCGTCCCCTGCTAGGACCACTATTTTCTTTGTCATAGCCTTCTCCTTTACACACTAGGCATATCGCGGTAGGAAACACTATGCCCCATCTCACCAGCATTCTCCTTTTGAACAAAGGTATTGGCATTGATGTAGGCAATAGCCGAAGCCTTCAGTACATCGAAATCAAGCCCTGCTGCGTTAAAAATGGTTTCTGTATCTCTGTTTTCAACAGTAACCAAAACCCGAGCCTGGGCATCGATCCCATCTGTCACAGCATCAATGGTATAGGACACCAAGCGGACAGATTGGTTGAAGAACTTATCGATAGCGTTAAAGATTGCTTCAACGGAACCTTGCCCTGTTGCATTAAATTCGACTTTTTCACCATCCATATTGGCTAGGCTAACAAGTGCTTCAATGTCATTATCTGCATGAGTTTGAAGTTGTAAATCATCAAAGTGGAAGCCTTCTGGATTTTCAACCATGGTTCCAGCTACCAGAGCTCGAATATCTGCATCTGTGATTTCTTGTTTCTTGTCCGCTAACGCCTTGAACTTAGCAAAGAGTGGTTTGATATCCTCTTCTGCAAAGTCTAGAGCCAATTCTCTTAGTTTCTCAACAAAAGCATGGCGACCTGACAATTTTCCAAGCGGAAGACTATTACTCTTAACACCAACCAATTCAGGTGTGATGATTTCATAGGTAAGAGGATTTTTAAGAACTCCATCTTGGTGAATACCAGACTCGTGAGAGAAGGCATTTCCACCAACCACCGCTTTGTTTTTAGGAACTGGAATACCAGAGAAGCGAGAAACCATTTCTGACGTATTAATGGTTTCATTTAGGACAATACTTGTTTCTGCTTGGTAGTAATCTTGGCGAATATTGAGGGCCACTGCTATTTCTTCAAGGGCTGCATTACCGGCTCGCTCCCCGATACCATTGATGGTCCCTTCGACTCGTCCTGCACCATTCTTGACAGCAGAAAGGCTGTTAGCCACTGCCATTCCGAGGTCATCATGACAGTGAGGTGAATAGATAATCTGACGATTCGTCTTGACATTCTCAATCAAGTGTTTGAAAATAGCTCCGTACTCTTCTGGCGTGGTAAATCCAACCGTGTCAGGGATATTGATATAAGACGCACCTGCATCAACTGCTGTTTGAACGACTTGCAAGAGGAAATCCAACTCTGTCCTGGTCGCATCCTCTGGAGAAAATTCGACAATTTCAAACTTAGAACGTGCGTAAGAAACATGCTCCTTAATAGCTTCTAAAATCTCTTCCTTGCTCTTATTTAGCTTATACTTGCGGTGAATCGGACTGGTAGCGATAAAGACATGAACCTGTGGATACTTGGCATCCTTAAGCGCCTCGTAACAAGCATCTATATCAGACTTGACCGAACGTGCCAAACCAGTTACAGCAGTTTTCTTTAAGACCTTGGCAATTTCCTGAACTGCCAAAAATGAATCTGGACTCGCTGCCGGAAAACCAGCTTCGATGGCTGAAATACCCCATTTCTCCAGCTGTCTTGCGATGGCAACCTTTTCCTTGATTGAAAAATTAACACCTGGTGTCTGCTCACCATCACGGAGACTGGTGTCTAGAAACTCAACTCTACGCATAAGAATTCCCCCTTCAAAATTTCAGTATAGAAAAAACATCTCGCTCGGGAACCCAAGCGAGATGTTGATTTACTCCCGCTTGGTAAGCCAAACAGGACTAATGCTTCTGCACTAGCCCGAGTACCTCAACAACAAAGCAAATTGATTAAACTTAGCTGGTTTCATGTTTGACTTTCTCCTTCGTTTGATATCTTGTTTAGTATTTTAGCATAGCTAAAAACACTTGTCAAGAAAAAATCCATTATTTTCTGAAAATTTCTTCAGTAAAGAATATTTTGCTAATTGAAAGTATTTGAAAACTCAAGTAACTTTCCTTATTTTTTCACAGTCAAATTCCAACTTCTTTCGATGAGTTCTAACACTTCTTCATCTAGCAAACTATCATCAAGCGCCAGACTAATCCAGTAGCGTTTGTTCATATGAAAGGCTGGATAAATGCCTTTTTTTGAAAGCAAGTCAGCCACTTGATCGTGTTTGATATTGACTGCTTCGACTAGCCCTTCTCTGCCCTTTTCCAGCTTATCCCATGGGATTCTCATCATAACAGCATACCACTTCTTATTTCCTTCATGTCTTAACACTGCTGTATCAGGCGACTTTTCCCACAGATACTCCAACTGATTACCATACTTTTCCTGAACTTTAGACATGATTCGCTTAGTCTGAGGACAGATAAAATCCTGCACATCAAAGCAATCCTTCCGAATCTGGTAGAGAATCTCCAAACAAGCCTCACGAACACTTCCGACAAAACTTCCCCGCATACTTTCCATATGTACTTGAGGATAGAGGTCACCCGTTTCCTGGTCAAAAACCTGAAAGCTCACATTATCAGGAGTGATAGAGACTGTCATGGAAAAGTCACCTTGCAAAATCTGGCAACTATAAGTCCAAACTTGCTCATCTTCTACAAAACCATAGGCATGGGCTTTTTCTTTATTAAACTGATAGGATTTAAAAATTTCAAACATAAGTGAAAACTGCTACCAAAAGCTAGCAGTTCCTTTCTATTTTTTAAAAGACAACCTTAGTTCCATGCAATTGTGTCACACCCAGCTGGTCGATAAAGGTTTGACGGTTGTCCAAGTCAATCCCCCCACCTGGTAGAATTTCAATTTTACCAGCTGCATGTTTCAAAATTCTGTGATAATGAGCGAAACGTTTCTCTAGCGAGTCTCCAGACACACCAGCACGAGTTAAGATACGAGTGACTCCGGCTTGGCTGAGCCAGTCAATGGCTTCCAACTGGTCTTCATCACTCAATTCATCAAAGGCCATGTGATAGACAATTTCCATTCCTTTAGATGCGGCAATCAGCTTTTCAAGATTAGCCTTATCCAACTTCTTATCAGCAGTTAAAGCACCAAATACAACACCTTGACTTCCAGCCTGAGCAGTCAAACGAATGTCTTCTAGCATGATCGCTATTTCAAGATCAGTATAGACAAAGTCGCCACCACGGGGACGAATCATGGTCATAATGGTCGTGTCGTAGTTAGCTGCCAGTTCAACCGCTGCCTTGGTCACTCCATAGCTAGGTGTTGTTCCACCCACTGCTAGATTGTCACAAAGTTCGATTCGACGAGCTCCAGACTGCATCGCTTTTTCTAGCAAGGTCACATTTTCAGCACAAAATTCGTAAATCATTTGATTCTCCTTGATGTTTTCTTTGAATTTATTATATCATATTATTTTAAATAGGCTTTCATTTTTATCAAGGCAAATAACTACTATTTTTATCTATTCTTTGTCAGGAATGACTTTAAAGAGATAATAGGTGATAAAGACAGTCAGGGCTCCCAGACCGATTTTGACTGGCAAAAGAGGGGCAAAATAAATAGAAATTCCCATCAAGATATAGATAGATACGATGATTTTTTTCTTGCGTTCACGCGCTATAGACTTGGTTTCCCGAAAATCAGCCACATAGGTCTGATAAAGCTTTGTATGATAAAGCCAGTCTTCAAAACGCTTAGAAGATTTTGAAAAGCAAGCGATAGCTAACAAAAGAAAGGGTGTTGTTGGCAAAAGTGGTAGGACAACTCCAATAACAGCTAAAGCCAGTGAAATAAAGCCAATACAGAGATAAATAATACGCATGATTTCTCCTAGATAAATTACTCTTCCTCTAGTTTCGCATACAAGGGGGAAATTTGTCAAGCATCAACAAAAAAGAGCCTGAAATTCATTTTCAGGACTCTTCATTTTATTTAATTTTCTCTTCTTCGTAGTCGCCATTACTACATACAACCTGCTTGCCACCACCACGGACTTTTTTCTCCACAAGGAAGTGTCCGCATTTTGGACAATCACGGCCAATTGGTTTGTCCCAAGAAGTAAACTCACATTCAGGATAGCGATTGCAACCATAGAAGATACGATTGCGCTTGGTTTTGCGTTCGATGATTTGTCCTTGATGACAGCTTGGACACTCGACTCCAATCTCTTTGACAATCGCTTGCGTATGACGGCAGTCTGGGAAATTGCTACAAGCATAGAATTTACCAAAACGACCGAGCTTAATCACCATCGGACTGCCACAAACCTCACAGTCAAATCCAGCTGGCTCATCCTTGATCTGGATTTTTTCCATTTCCTCTTCAGCCTTGGCTACTTCTTTGGAGAATGGTTTATAAAATTCATCAATAACGCGTTGCCACTGCTCTTTTCCAACTTCGACATCATCCAGTTTTCCTTCCATTTCAGCTGTAAAGGTCACGTTTACGATGTCTGGGAAATATTCAACGATGAGCTTGTTAACAATTTCTCCCAATTCTGTTGGTTCAAAACGTTTGGCTGCCAGACGAACGTAGTAGCGTTTTTGGATAGTTTCAATAGTCGGAGCGTAAGTTGAAGGACGTCCAACACCATTTTCCTCCAAGGTCTTGATAAGGGTCGCTTCCGAATAGCGAGCTGGCGGTTGAGTGAAATGTTGTTCTGGCTTGCTATTCACCTGCTTGACTACATCTCCAACAGCCATATCTGGCAACATCTTGTTTTTGTCAGAGTCATTGTAAATTGCTAAATAACCATCAAACTTAACTTGGCTACCATTTGCTGCGAACTGAACTCCATTTTGAGAGAGCTTGACAGCCATGGTATCAAAGATAGCTCCCGTCATCTGGCTCGCTACAAAACGGTTCCAGATAAGGGTATAGAGTTTGAGCTGGTCTTTGTCCAAGTACTTAGCGATGCTCTCTGGTGTATTAAAGACGCTTGATGGACGAATGGCTTCGTGGGCATCTTGAGCACCTGAGGCATTCTTGACCTTGCTACCATGCTTGGAATACTTGCTACCAAAACGGTCGTTAATGTAGCTTGCCGCTTCATTCTGAGCCACAGGGCTGATACGGGTCGAGTCTGTACGCATATAGGTAATCAAACCTTGCACGCCTGATCCGATATTGATTCCTTCATAGAGCTGTTGGGCAACCATCATGGTCTTACGAGTACGGAAATTGATTTTGTTGGCAGCATCCATCTGCATGGTTGAGGTCGTATAAGGTAGGGGCGCATTGCGTTTGCGTTCTTTCTTATCTACCTGGTCTACTGTGAAATCTTTGCTAGTCAGATGGGACAAGACTTCTTTGACCTCTTCATTGGTGGTCAATTTCATCTTTTTGCCATTCATACCATAGAAAGAAGCCTGAAATTGCTTGGTTCCCTTCTTAAAGACACCATCAATTGTCCAGTATTCTTCTGGTTGGAAGGCATTGATCTCATTTTCACGGTCAATGATGAGCTTAAGGGCAACAGACTGCACGCGCCCTGCTGATAAGCCTTTCTTGACCTTTTTCCACAAAATTGGCGAAATCGAATAGCCTACCAAGCGGTCCAAGACACGACGAGCTTGTTGGGCATCGACCAAGTCCATATCAATCTTGCGAGGTTCTTTAAAGGCATTTTTTACTGCGTCTTTGGTGATTTCATTAAAAACCACACGGTTGGCATCATTCTCATCCAGATCAAGGATATGAGCCAAATGCCAGGAAATTGCTTCTCCTTCACGGTCCGGGTCACTCGCCAGAAAGACTTTATTAGCTTTTTTGGCTTCTTTTTTTAAGTCATTGATGAGAGGACCTTTTCCACGGATATTGATATACTGCGGTTCATAGTTATTTTCAATGTCAACTGACATACTGGATTTTTTCAAATCACGGATATGCCCGACACTGGCTAAAACCTTATAATTTCTGCCTAGATATTTTTCAATCGTTTTCGCCTTAGCAGGCGACTCTACGATGACTAGATTTTTTTTAACTGTTGATTTTTTCTTCTTTGTTGCCGTAGCCACACTATCACACCTTTTCAAAGTAATAAACTTTATAAAGTGTAAACCATTTTTCTATAGCTGTCAAGACCTAAGTCTTATATATAAGAAGAAAAGTTTATCTGAGGGAACAATTTCTCCTTAAAATTCAAACTCAGCCAGCACATCCTGACCACTGGCAATCAGTTTTGCTCCCTCTTGGATCAGGTGGTGACAGCCATCTGAATGGCCATCTAAAATGTTCCCTGGAATGGCAAAGACATCGCGCCCTTCCTCCATAGCACGCTCACAGGTGATGAGACTGCCCGAACGCATCCTTGCCTCTGCTACAATAACCCCACGACACAGTCCTGCTATGATACGATTTCGAGCTGGAAAATGAAATTTCAGAGGTTGCTCGCCAGGTCCATATTCACTGAGAACCAGATGGTCATTGCCAATGTAGTCTTGCAAACGTTTATTGGCTTTAGGATAAAACACATCCAAACCTGTTCCAATCACTGCAATGGTTTTTCCACCATTTTGGAGTGCAGCCATATGAGCAGCCGTATCAATCCCTTTGGCTAAACCACTGACCACGATTAACTCGTTTTCCAAACCTTGAATGACCCTCTGAACAGACTTTGCTCCTTGACTAGAACATGAACGACTCCCTACAACAGCAACCTTTGGAAACTTCAGCAAGTCTAGATTCCCTTTATAAAACAAGAGTGCTGGAGCATCATAAATCTCACTCAAATCCCAAGGATAACAGTCATCAAGAATCGAGAAGGATGGAAATTTTTGGAACTCCTTCTCCAACTGTGCATCATCTATCTGGAAATAGCGTTCCATAAAGACAGCAGGATTACGACACCCCGATAGTTCTGCAATATCACCTAGCAAGAGCTCCTGATCTACAGTCTCATCGTATTCAAGAACAGTTAAAATTTGTTGATTTGTCAGCCCAGCTTTTCTCAATTTGTAAATCTCATAGTTTGTGATCTTCATATACAACTCCATTTCTTTTTCTACTCATCTATCTATTCGTAAAAAAATAAAAAGAAGACCAAGGATCTTCTTTTTTTCATTTATTCAGATTTAGTAGTTGACCAGCCACTTTCAACCATCGGTAAGATTGTTTTTAAAGTTTCCCCATCCCCTTCAAGTGAAACATAGCGGATTTTACCATCATTTGATCGGAAAACCCAAGTAACGAGGTATTTCCCTGACTTAGCAATTGCATTGACAACATAGGCTTCATAACCTCCAATGGTCGATTTGGAGCCCCAAACCTTACTGAAATCAGAGCTTTGTTCTTTGGAAGTTAAAATACTAGATGAGACAGTCACAACATCCAGTTTAGCATATTCTTCTTCGCTGATATTAAACTGCTCAGCCTTGAAGGTATTCAGCGTAACAATGTTGATATCTGTTCCATCGCAATACTGTATATCATTTCCACCTTCTACTTCATGGAATCGAACCCATGATTTGGGTACCTTGACAAAACCATATTCATTCGAACCGATGATTTGCGTCTCTTCCTTTTTCGCTTCAGAAACAGTAGAGCTAGAGCTACTCGTTTCCTGACTGCTAGAAGAACTAACAGCCGCAGTCGAACTTTCTTCGGTTGCTGTTTGCGATTTATTAGAGCATGAAGCTAGAAAAACACTAGCAGTAACAACAGTTCCTAAAATTAATAATTTTTTCATCCTACCACCTTTCCATCTGCATTATAAGAAAAATAAGAACTTCTGTCAAATTCTAACCTGATCTATTTTGTCAGTTTACGGTTTTATAGCTCACATTTAAAGTAAAAACTCTTGAATAATCTTCAAGAGTTTTATTTCTATTCTTCATCCATGCTTAAGACGCTAAGGAAGGCTTCTTGTGGGACTTCTACTGATCCGATAGCTTTCATCCGTTTCTTACCTGCCTTTTGTTTTTCAAGGAGTTTGCGTTTACGAGAAACGTCACCACCGTAACACTTGGCAAGTACGTTCTTACGAAGGGCTTTGATATCAGTACGGGCCACAATCTTGTGCCCAATTGCTGCTTGAATTGGAACCTCAAATTGTTGACGAGGGATGATTTTCTTAAGCTTATCAACGATGAGTTTTCCACGTTCGTAGGCAAAGTCCTTGTGAACGATAAAGCTAAGGGCATCAACCTTGTCTCCATTGAGAAGGATATCCATTTTGACCAGCTTAGATGAACGGTACTCTGACAATTCGTAGTCAAAGCTTGCATATCCACGCGTCGAAGACTTGAGCTTATCAAAAAAGTCAAAGACGATTTCAGCAAGTGGAATTTGATAGATAACATTGACACGATTGTCATCAATATAGTCCATGGTCACAAAATCCCCACGTTTGCGCTGAGCCAGTTCCATCACCGCTCCAACAAACTCCTGCGGTACCATGATTTGCGCCTTGACATATGGCTCTTCAATAGTCGCAATCTTAGTTGGGTCTGGAAATTCAGAGGGGTTAGACACATCCATAGACTCACCATCAGTTTGGTTAACCTTATAGATAACAGACGGAGCTGTCATGATGAGGTCGATGTTAAACTCACGTTCTAAACGCTCTTGGATAACATCCATATGGAGAAGCCCAAGGAATCCACAACGGAAACCAAATCCCAGCGCCTGCGATGTTTCTGGTTCAAACTGCAGACTGGCATCGTTGAGCTGCAATTTTTCAAGGGCTTCACGAAGGTCATTGTACTTGTTTGATTCGATTGGATAAAGACCTGCAAAGACCATAGGATTCATCTGCTTGTAGCCATGTAATGGCTCTGCCGCAGGATTGGTTGCCAAGGTAACTGTATCACCCACACGAGTGTCTTGAACTGTCTTGATAGAAGCCGCAATATAACCAACGTCACCTGTCGCTAGGAAATCACGCCCTACTGCTTTCGGCGTGAAAATACCAACTTCCGTCACATCAAAGGTCTTGCCATTGCTCATAAGCTGAATCTTATCGCCAGGTTTGACAACTCCGTCCATAACACGCACTTGGAGGATAACCCCACGATAGGCATCATAAACTGAGTCAAAAATTAAGGCTTTGAGTGGCGCCGTCACATCACCCGTTGGCGCTGGCACTTTTTCTACGATTTGTTCGAGAATTTCTTCGATCCCAATACCAGCCTTAGCAGAAGCTAAGACCGCTTCGCTGGCATCCAGTCCAATGACATCCTCAATCTCTGTACGAACACGCTCTGGATCAGCTGCTGGTAGGTCAATCTTGTTAATGACGGGCAGAATTTCCAAATCATTATCCAAGGCTAGATAAACGTTGGCAAGTGTTTGAGCCTCAATCCCTTGGGCCGCATCAACCACCAAGATCGCTCCTTCACAGGCAGCTAGCGAACGCGACACTTCATAGGTAAAGTCCACGTGCCCTGGCGTGTCAATCAAGTGGAAAATATAGGTCTCGCCATCTTTTGCAGTGTAATTGAGCTCGATAGCATTGAGTTTAATGGTAATCCCACGTTCCCGTTCTAGATCCATGCTATCCAGAAGCTGGGCCTGCATTTCACGGCTTGAAACCGTCTCTGTCTTTTCCAAAATTCGGTCTGCAAGCGTTGACTTCCCATGGTCAATATGGGCGATAATAGAGAAGTTTCTAATCTTCTCCTGTCGTTTCTTTAATTCTTCTAAGTTCATGCTGCTCTTCCTTTCAGGGTATCTATTAATTATAAATTGTTTTTAACATTTTGACAAGACCATACCCTGCTAGGAGTACTAATCTTCGGCAATAAAGCCATCATTTTCAATAAAGTGGTGTTCTGTCATTCCTTGGTCAGTAAAGACGATTCCATGAAGGACACCACCATAGACAGCTCCTCCATCCATACCAATCTTGCCATCATCTGTTATCCAAAGCTCAGCTGTACCTCGGTCTTGCTTGAGCAAACCATAAACCGGTGTATGCCCAAAGACAATAGTTTTCCCAGTATGATTGGCCGCTTCGTGGAATGGTTTTCTGAGCCAGACTTTCTTGTAATCTGTGGTTTCATGCCAATCATCCAAGGTCAAATCAATACCAGCATGAACAAAGATATACTTGTCTGTCTCAACAACAAAAGGCATTTGACGAATAAGATCGACTAAATCGGTTGCTTCCGTCTCGACGCGTTTAGCGTCTTCAACAGCATCCACAGGTGCATCCAAGGGACGACCTAGGATTGAGTTAATGGTTGTATCACCACCATTGCGACGATAGTGGTCATAGCTTTCTTCAGGATTGTCCAACCAAGTCAAAAACATATACTCGTGGTTTCCTGATAGACAGATAGCCCCTTGATTGTCCACCAAGTCCTTGACCATTTCTAGAACACGGCGACTATCTTCACCTCGGTCAATCAAATCCCCTAGAAAAAGCAACTGGGTGTGACCATCCCATGTTTTGAGAAGGTCTTCCAGCATACCCGCTTTTCCATGGACATCTCCAATTACATAATAGTCTGTCATTTATTTCTCCCTCGTTTGCAATAATTCTCTCGCTTGGGTAAGGGCTGCTTGGGTTACATTCTCTCCTGCCAACATCTTAGCGACTTCCTCTACTCGCTCTTCTAAAGTCAAAAGGCGAACCGTCGACACCGTTGATTGCTCATCACTAATCTTCTCAATAAAGAATTGATAATCCGCGATGGCAATCACTTGTGGAAGGTGAGAAATAGCAAGAACCTGACCATGCTGACCAATCTTATGAATCTTTTGAGCAATGGCTTGGGCCACACGACCTGAAACTCCCGTATCCACCTCATCAAAGACAATACTAGTCTTCCCTTCCTTACGAGAAAAGGCTGACTTGATAGCCAACATAAGGCGAGATAGTTCCCCACCGGACGCAACTTTGACCAAGGGTTTAAAGTCTTCACCTGGGTTGGTAGAAATGAAAAACTCGACCGTTTCATTCCCCTCACGACTAAATTTACCCTTGCTAAAACGAACCTGGAACTGCGCCTTCTCCATATAGAGGTCTTGCAGTTCTTGTTTAATCTCTGCTTCAAGCTGCTGGGCCAAGTCATGGCGAGCAGAT
This sequence comes from Streptococcus sp. CM6, assembly GCF_000526095.1. Classification (NCBI taxonomy): domain Bacteria; kingdom Bacillati; phylum Bacillota; class Bacilli; order Lactobacillales; family Streptococcaceae; genus Streptococcus; species Streptococcus sp. CM6. The sequence continues at coordinate 30,091 of NZ_JATS01000024.1, forward strand.
GCAAGCTGACCTGCCAAACCAACAAGATTAATTTCCAATTTCTTGAGCTCTGCTTCCATGTCTTCGGAAGAAAGATTATTACCCGTCAAGAGATTATACTCATCTGTAATCTTAGCAAAATAAAGCAAGACATCGTCTACAGTCCCACCATACTTGCGGGTAATAGTATTCAGAAGGTCTAAACGATTTTCGACCTGCATGAGGCGATTGCCATCAAAATCCAAGTCTTCAATAATATCTTCCAAACGCTTGCTAATATCTTCTAAAACATAGTAGATTTCTGATAGAGAACTTGAAATTTCACGGTATTCAGGATCGTATTCTTCAACACTTTCCATGTCATTCATGGCTGAACGAACATTAGCTAGGCTAGAAAACTCCTCATTGTCCAACATGCTATAGGCATTGGTTAGCGTATCCGCAATATTTTTATGATTGAGGAGTTTATCTCGTTCTTGGTTGAGAGCCAAGTCTTCACCAGCCTGCAAGTTCGCTGCCTCAATCTCTGCCATTTGAAATTCCAACATCTCAATGCGAGACTTGTGTTCCTGCTGGTTTTTCTTGACTTCAAGAACTTGTTTACGCATTTTGCGATAGGCATCAAAACTCGTCTGATAGGTCTCCTTCAACTCCAAGAAAGCTGCATCACCAAACTCATCCAACATCTGGATGTGCAGTTGAGGACGCATCAACTCTTCTTGGTCATGTTGCCCATGAATATCGACAAGATGCTGGCCGATTGCACGCAAGACAGAAAGATTGACCATCTGGCCATTGACGCGACTAACACTTCGCCCATTTTGAAGAATTTCACGGCGGATGATGATTTCATCACCCATTTCCAAACCTTGCTCATCAAAAAGTTCCTGTAAAAGGCGACTATTTTCAACCGAGAAAAGCCCCTCTATCTCTGCCTTAGGAGCACCGTGACGAATAACGTCTGTCGTTGCACGAGCCCCCAACATGAGATTCATAGCGTCGATAATGATAGACTTTCCGGCACCCGTTTCCCCAGTCAAAACAGTCATACCCTTTTCAAAATTGAGCGAAATCGCCTCAATAATGGCAAAGTTTTTTATTGAAATTTCAAGTAACATACTGACCTACCATTTTTTAACTTGTTCAACAATTTCTTCAGCTGCCTCTGCTGTTCTAGCTACAATTAAGATAGAATCATCATCAGCTAGACAGCTAAAAATCTGTTCAGGAAATGCTTCGACCAACTGACTCTTCACAAAAATAGTATTTCCAGGAATGACAGAAAGGTTGATCATATTTCCCATTAACTCAGAACTCACAATATTGTCCTCAGCCAACTGCAAACTCTTAACAATTGATTTTGGCAATTCATAGATATAAGTGTTGTTTTTCAAAGGAATTTTAACAATACCAAGCTCCTTGATGTCCCTTGAGACAGTGGCTTGAGTAGCAGAAATACCTGCTTCCCTCAAGTACTCAACAATTTCTTCCTGAGTCCCAATCTGATAATCCGTAACAAATCTTCTAATTTTTTCAAGTCTCTCTTTTTTATTCATCTTTAAATTCTCTATGTGCTCTCTCTACAACTTTTTCTATTTCAGGAGCAACTTGGTTACTTGCTCCCTCTTCCTTTTTCAAATATGCCAGAAATTCGATGTTTCCATGTCCACCTTGGATTGGTGAATAGTCTAATCCAAATACTGAAAAACCTTGTTCAACTGCCATAGCAGTAACCGATTCAAGGACAGTTTGATGAACCTTGGCATCTCGAATGATTCCATTCTTTCCAATCTGCTCACGACCTGCTTCAAACTGGGGTTTAACCAGAGCCACCACCTGCCCTTGATCAGCCAAGACACGATGCAAGGCAGGTAGGATTAGACTGAGGGAAATGAAACTCACATCAATACTGGCAAAGCTTGGTTCCTGCTCAAAATCAGTCTTTTCAGCATAACGAAAATTAAACTGCTCCATGCTGACAACTCGTGGGTCTTGGCGCAATTTCCAAGCCAACTGATTGGTACCGACATCGACTGCAAAGACCAACTCAGCACCATTTTGCAACATGACGTCAGTAAATCCTCCAGTGGAGGCCCCAATATCAATCGTGGTTGCGCCATCCACTGATAAATCAAAGACCTGCAAAGCCTTTTCCAGTTTTAGACCACCTCGACTGACATACTTGAGTTTTTCACCCTTGAGTTTTAGTTCAGTATCATCTGGGATTTTCTCTCCTGGCTTGTCAAATCTTTCTCCATTAAGGACTGCTACGACAAGTCCAGCCATGACACCGCGTTTAGCCTGTTCTCGTGTTTCAAACAAGCCCTGTTTATAAGCTAGTACATCCACTCTTTCCTTAGCCATTGATTCTCAAACTTTCTACTACTTTCACAATCGGCGCTGTTTCAAAGCTGACTTGCTGGGCAATTTCTTCTAATTTAGCCTCGGCTTGATCAAGAGTTTGGTTACAAAAGGCAGTCGCCTCTTCCAAGCCCAGTAAGGCAGGATAGGTTGATTTTTCAGCTTGTAAATCCTTTTGCGGAGTCTTGCCGATTTCCTCAAAACTAGCTGTCACATCCAGCACATCATCTCGAACTTGAAAGGCCAGCCCAATCAATTCACCAACCGTTTTCAATTTTGTTTGGATTTCTGGTGCTAATTCAGCTATGATAGCAGCTGCTTGAAAGGGATAAGCTAGCAATTTTCCAGTCTTATTGGCATGAATGGTCTGGAGTTCTTCCAAGGACAAATGCTGGTGTTCGCCTTCCATATCTAAAACCTGCCCTGCAACCATACCTAGACTCCCTGAAGCAAGGGATAAGTTGGCAATCAAATCCACCTTGATCTGACTTGGCAAATCTGCCTGCGCTATCAAGGCATAGGGATCTAGGAACAAGGCATCACCTGCCAATATTGCCATAGCTTCGCCAAATTTCTTATGATTGGTCAAACGCCCCCGACGATAATCATCATCATCCATGGCAGGAAGATCATCATGAATCAAGCTTCCTGTATGAATCATTTCCAAAGCCGCAGCCACCTGCGCGTGAGCTGGTTGGATAACCACTCTCAGGGATTCCAAAACTTCTAACAAGAGAAAAGGCCGAATACGCTTGCCACCAGCATGAATGGAATAGAGAACAGACTCTCGCAAACTAGAGGCAAACTGCTGGTCTCCATAAAAATCTTCCAAGGCAGACTCGACAAGAGATAATTTTTCTTGCTTCTTCATTCAAAATCACTTTCTGTTCCGTCTTCTTGCATGACCTTAACCAAGGTCTTTTCAGCCTTGTCCAGCGTCGCTTGGAGCTCTTTTGACAAGACCATTCCCTTTTGAAAGGCAGCAATCGCATCTTCCAAAGCAATTTCACCATTTTCCAAACTTTGGACAATGGTTTCCAGTTCTGCTAGATTTTCCTCAAATTTCTTTTGTTTTGACATCTTTAACCTCTAATTCTACTTGACCATCTCGCATCAAAAGCGTTACTTGATCTTTTTTCTTCAAACTCTCAACCGAGTCTACTACGGACTCTTCCTTTTTGACAATAGCATAACCACGCGCCACGATTCGACTGGTATCCAACATCAGCAGAGCTTCTGAAAGTCGCTTCACTTCAGCAACTTTAGCATCATAAACAAGAGCCATTTGGCTACGTAAGAGCCTATCCAACTGACCAAGCCGGTCTTGATAGCGTTGGATTTTGGTAATAGGTGATATTTGGACCAATTGATGCGTCCTTGCTTGGACTAATTGCTTGTTATCAGAAATCCGTGTTCGCAAACTTTGTTTTAAGCGCAGTTGTAGTTGGTCCAAGCGTTGCAAATAGCCATCATACAAGCGCTCTGGCTGTCTAAAGATGACTGACTGACTGCATTTTTTCAGAGCTTCTTGTTTCTTAGATATGACATTTCGGACTGCTGTTGCCATTCGTTTTTCTTGATTTTGCAAATGGCTCAAGAGATCCAACTTGGTCACAGGCGTTGCCAATTCAGCCGCAGCTGTTGGCGTCGCAGCCCGTCTATCTGCCACAAAATCCGCCAAGGTCACATCCGTCTCATGACCAACACTAGAGATGATGGGCAAACGGGATTCAAAAATAGCCCGTACCACGATCTCTTCGTTAAAGGCCCAGAGATCCTCGATGGAACCCCCACCACGACCAATGATGAGAACATCTAGGTCCTCACGTTGATTGGCACGCGCAATATTTCGAGCAATTTCCTCCGCAGCTCCATCACCTTGTACCTTGGTCGGATAGAGAAGGATATCAACACCTGGAAAGCGCCTGCTGACAGTCGTGATGATATCTCGAATAACAGCTCCACTGCGACTGGTTACCACACCGATTCGCTTAGCAAATTGGGGAAGAGGTTGTTTGAAACGTTCTTGAAACAGGCCTTCTTCCGTCAGTTTCTTCTTGAGTTGTTCAAACTGAATCGCGAGAGCCCCGACCCCATCAGGCTCAGCCTTTTCAATGATGATAGAGTAGCTCCCGCTGGGTTCATAGACCTGCACACGCCCAATCACATTGATTTTCATTCCCTCTTCCAAGTCGAAACCTAATTTTTGATAAATCCCAGACCAGATGGTCGCTTGAATGACTGCATGATCATCTTTTAAGGAGAAATATTGGTGAGTAGGTCGTTTACGAAAGTTGGAAACTTGACCAGTTAAATAGACCCGTTCCAAGTAAGGGTCTTTATCGAATTTCATTTTCAGATACTTGGTCAAAGTTGTTACCGATAAATACTTTTCCATCTCCACCTACTATTCATTTTCTTGCTTTTCCATGGGTATTATTATACCAAAAAGATGATTAAAAATCTCCTTTTGCATACTGAAACCAAAGGAAAAATAGAAAAAGGAGGCATGGCCTCCTCATCTGATTATTTGCTGTTTCGTGCTTCTTCCAAAATCTTTGCAATTTTGGTGGTCAAAAGGTCGATAGCAACGGTATTGCTGACTCCCTCAGGAATGACGATATCGGCATACCGTTTGGTCGGCTCGATAAACTGGTGGTACATAGGTTTTACCACACCAAGATATTGGTCAATCACACTATCCAGACTACGACCACGCTCTTCCATATCACGCTTGATACGACGAATAATGCGCACATCATCATCCGTATCCACAAAAATCTTGATGTCCATCAAATCGCGCAAGCGCTTGTCCTCCAAGACCAGAATCCCCTCAACGATAAAGACATCCTGAGGCTCCTGACGATAGGTCTTGCTACTCCGTGTGTGCTCTGTATAGTCATAAGTCGGGATGTCCACCGGGCACCCTGCCAACAATTCCTTAATCTGCTCAATCATCAAATCTGTATCAAAGGCAAATGGATGGTCGTAGTTGGTTTTGACACGCTCTTCAAAAGTCAAGTGAGACTGATCCTTGTAGTATGAATCATGCTCAATCATGGAAATCTTTTCATCAGGAAAATGCGATAAAATGGCTCTTGAAACACTGGTCTTGCCACCACCAGAACCACCTGTCACTCCGATAATGATTGGTCTATTTTGCATGCTATCCTCCGTTTTTTTATCCGTCGTCTATTCTATCACATTTTTTGCAAAATTTATAGTCTGATTTGGATAGTCTAGGGGAAACACAAATCTATCCCCACACTCCAGTTAAACTAGCTAAAAACCTTTCTTGGTTTGTAGAAATTGTCCCTTTTTTCTAAAATGGCAAGCAATGTATCTCCCTCAAAAGCAGCCAATTCTTGTTCTGTTTGGTCTAGCTCGATAAAACGACCAAAGCGCACTTCTGTAGCCTCTTCTGGAGTTAGGAAAACTTTGACAAGGTCCCCTGTTCCAATTTCAAGAGGATGGAGAAAGTCCAGTTGCCCGACCTCCACTTTTTCAGCAATTTCGTCCAAGGTAAGAGCATCCTCCAGTTGTAACCCTGCAGCACTAGTCCGTGTCAAATGGGACATATGGGCCGCATAACCCAGCTTCTCTCCCAAGTCAACAGACAAGGTACGGATATAAGTCCCCTTACTACATTTCACACGAAAGGTAAAAAGTGCAAGTTCGTCCTCATAAGAAATCGGACTTGTTCGCTCAAATTGATAAATAGTGACCTGACGTTCTGGACGCTCCACTTCCTGATCTGCACGCGCATACTCATAGAGCTTACGGCCATTGACCTTGACAGCCGAGTACATAGGCGGAATCTGAGTAATAGGCCCAGTCAGACTCGCAATCGCTTCATCGACAATGGTTTCATCCAAGGGCGACAAAACAGGGGTCTCTGCAACCACTTCCCCACTAGCATCCTCGGTCGTCGTTGAATATCCCAGAGTAATCTCTCCCTCATAGACCTTGCCCTCATCCTGCATAAATTCGACCATGCGTGTCGCCTTACCAACCGCAATAGGTAAAACACCTACTACATCAGGATCTAAGGTCCCACCATGACCAATTTTCTTGGTTCCCAAAATCTTACGCAGTTTAAAAACCGCATCATGCGAGGTCATCCCCGCTTCTTTTTTTAAGTTGATAATACCGTTCATGTGTTGCTTTCTGATTTCATTCATGAAATATCTTCTTCAAGAATTGTAATGTAATTATCTTTTGTAACAAAAGATTTGCTGCTTTTCTTCTAGTGATGGATATACCTCGTTTATTTCCTTCTCCCGTTTTCATCAAAGTTTTTCTTCAATGCAATCTCTGTTGAAATCATCGCGCCAACTAAAGGGATTGTCTGAATCATCGTGATAATAAAGCCAACAGTACTCATTGTCTCCGTTCCCTTTTCAAAAACAATGGCCATGGCAATCACGGAGAGAGGTGCTGAAAGTAGTCCGCAAAGATACCATACTTTCCCAAAATATTGATTCGCAAACTTCCATGTTTCTTCATTCCTCATGGACCTTTTTGTTCGGTATCCGAATACATAATTGATTTCTTTCGGTGTTCTCCTAAAAAATAGCCAGCCAAATAAAAGCATAGTTAACGGAATAAGTAAAACTACGATTAGCATGAATATCCTAAATCCCATTTAAATTCCCTCCATTACTTTTACCTCTAAATGATAGATTCCGATCATGTCAGCAATCTGCTTGTCTTTTTGATCGATTTGATCCACTAGTTGAGTACGTTCACGCTCAAAATCATCGCGCAATTGCTCAATTTGACTTTGTAGCATTTTTTTACACGTGCGCTAGAACGTGCTATCCTATCAAATACATTTCTTGCAAATCGCCCATTTGCATTTTTATTTTCAGGATTGTTACTATGTAATTCTAAATATTTTTTAAATGTTTCTTTTGCAGAATCATGCAAAATGTATTTATCATTTAATCTTTTTTCGTTTATAGCTTTCAGATTTCGTTTTTCGAAATCTGAAATATCCTTCTTGTCAATTTTTTTATTAGCTCTTTCAACTTGTTCTTTTAGATTTTTTTCTCTTACTTCTCTGTCCTTTATATACTCGCTATTAGATTCTGCACCTTTACTTTTATTAAGCGATTCATTAGTTGCTGCTAAATTTTCCTTTTTGTTTGCTAAATCTGCAGTATCTATATCAGCAATCTTTCTCCAAGAATTTTCAAAAATTTGTTTACGTGCTACAACGTGATCCAAATTTGCGTTTTCATTTAATTTTAAAGTTTTTCCAGTATATTCATCCTTTAAATTTCCAGATTTTTGCTTTTCTTTCATAGCATTCTTTGCATCAGTATACCTTTTATCTTTCATTATTTTAGCACCCTCTTCTTTTGTATAACCATTAGGATGTTTATCGTTATACTGCTTAAGAAGCGTGTCACTTGTCATATCTAAACCAATTTGATTCGCAAATCGATCCCAGATTTCATCTAAAATAACATCTCCTAATTTATCTGGTGAACTAATCTCTTTACATTCTAGTTCTAATTTTTCGAGATTAGAAAACTCCATTGTAAATTGCTGTTCCAATAGTTCTTCTAATTCGTCATAGTTTATATTTTTAGACTCATCTACTTCTTCAGTACCCAATACTAATAATTCATTTTCCACTGCTTCCTCACCCCCCCTTCAGCGCTTCAAACTTCGCTTTCATAGTTGGATTTTTTCGAGTCAATTTTTTAACAGAAACATCTTCCAATTTGTTATTAGCGAGGCGGAGTTGGTTTTCAGATGTGGTTAGGAACTTCTTGACCTCTTCCATGCGTTTGATGGCCTTGTCGATTTCATCAATAGCTTTACCAAAGTTGGTCGAAGCGGAGTTATAGTTCTTGGCAAAGGCTAGTTTAAAGGCATCCAAATCTTCCTCAAAGTGAGTGATATCAATGTTTTGTTCACGGACAAGTGCCAACTCTTGCTTATATTTCAAAGAATTAAGCGCCGCATTTCGCAAGAGACCAATCAACTGGATAAAGAACTGGGGACGAACCACATACATCTTTTCATACTCGTGACTGACGTCAACAATCCCTGTGTTAAAGTAGTCGTTATCTGCTTCTAACATAGTCACCAAAACGGCATACTCACAGTTCTTCTCCCGACGGTCCTTGTCCAATTCCTTGTAGAAGTCCGCATTCTTATGCTTCTTCTCTGTTCCATCCGCTTCATTTTTCATCTCAAACATGATGGAAATGATTTCCACTCCATTTTCATCACATTCACGGAAGATAAAGTCGCCTTTAGACCCACGCGCAGAAACCTTGTTATCCTTCTCAAAGTAGGCATTTGGAAAGGCAAAACTGCGTACCTTGTTAAACTCACTCTCTGCATACTGTTCCAAACTTTCACCGATAGCTTTTGTGGATTGTTGGGCTTTGAAATTCTTGTAGAACTCGACTTGTTCACTAGCTGCCTTAAGCTGAGCTTCGTAATTTTGCTTAACAGAAGCCAAAGATAACTCATTTTCCTTTTCTTGCAAGAGGAGCTGATTTTTGACTTGATCGCGTTCTTTTTCTATGTCAGAAAGGGTCTTTTGCAGTTGATTTTCATGCTCCAAACGCAAGGTAGCCAGTTGGTTTTCCAAGGCAAGTACTTCCTTGTCCTTGGCCAATAAAGCCTCATGGCTAGTCTGTTCAACTTCTTTCTTGGCCAATTCCTTCTCTGTATCAAACTTTTGGATTTGACTCTGCAGTTGCGCAATTTCTTGATCTTTTTGAGCCAGTTTAGTCTGTTGCTCATTCATAGCCTTCTGCTCAGCCAAGGCCAGCTCCTGCTTCATTCGCTCGTGCAATTCCTTATCAAACTCAGCCGTTCTCACTTGGGATAAGAGTTCGGCATACTGACTCTCATTTACTGTAAAGACTTCCCCACAGTTGGGACATTTGATTTCGTTCATAACTTTCCTCTTTCTAGACTTCTGTAACCATTATATCATGCCTGAGGGAAAATCAAAAACAGTGAGTCGAAACCCACTGTTTATATCTGTTACTTTAAATTTTTTCCAAGGCTAAGCGCAAATCTTCAATCAAATCCTCTACATTTTCAAGACCGATAGACAAGCGAATTTGGTTTGGTGTAACACCTGCTGCTTCTAGGTCTTTTTCTGACAACTGACCGTGAGTGGTTGTCGCAGGATGGACAACAAGAGATTTGGCATCTGCCACGTTTGCAAGGTCAGAGAAGATTTCCAAATTATCAATTACCTTGCGAGCTTCTGCCTCTCCGCCTTTAACATGGAAGGTAAAGATTGAACCAACACCTTTTGGCAAATATTTCTCAGCCAAGGCATGATAAGGACTGTCAGCTAGTTTTGGATAATTTACCTTCTCTACCTTAGGATGGTTGACAAGGAAATCAACAATTTTCTCTGCATTTTGCACATGACGTTCAACACGAAGAGAGAGAGTTTCAAGCCCTTGGAGCAAGAGAAAGGCATTAAATGGCGACAAGGCAGCACCTGTATCACGAAGCAATTGAACACGAACAGCGATAATAAAGGCTGCTGCACCAACATCCCGAGTATAACTCAAGTTATGGTAACTTGGATCTTCCTCAACAAATTGAGGGAATTTCCCTGAAGCTGCCCAGTCAAAACGACCGCTATCAACAATCACTCCTCCAATAGTCGTACCATGTCCACCGATAAACTTAGTTGCTGAGTGAATGGCAATATCTACACCGTGAGAGAAGACGTTAATCAAATATGGTGTGGCAAAAGTGTTGTCCGAAACGAGAGGAATCTGGTGTTTATGAGCAATCTCGGCCAATTTCTCCAAGTCAGGAATGTTAATTAAGGGATTCCCCAAGGTTTCAATCAAGACAAGCTTGGTATTGTCATTGATAGCTGCTTCCACTTCTTCCAAATTATCCACATCCACAAAGGTTGTTGTGATCCCATAACGAGGAAGCGTTTCCTTCAAGAGGTTGAAGGTCCCACCGTAAATAGTTGACGCAGCCACCACATGGTCACCTGCGTGAGCAAGCGCCAAAATAGTGTAGGTTACAGCAGCCATACCTGATGCTGTCGCTAGCGCTCCAACACCACCTTCAAGAGCAGCTATTCTTTCTTCAAATGCCGCTGTTGTAGGGTTGGTAATACGAGTATAAATGTTCCCTGGTTTTCTCAAGGCAAACAGATCGGCACCTTCTTGCGTGTCATCAAAAACGAAGGATGTTGTTTGATAAATCGGTACTGCACGGGATTTAGTCGCTGGATCAACTACTTGCCCAGCATGTAATTGTAGGGTTTCAAATTTAAAATCACGAGTCATAAGACGACCTCCAAATAGCTTCATTAGGGATATTGTATCATCTTGTGCTAGTCTTTTCCAATACCGTTTTTCTATATTTTGATATAAGGAACAACTATGACTAGTCTTACACATCAAACAAAAAAGCACGATTAACTCGTGCTCATTTCTTTAATCGACATAAGTATCTTCATTTTTATTGAGGAAGGCGTATGGCAAGCCCATCAAGAGGCCTCCTCCGATAAAGTTCCCGACAAAGGTTACACCCCAGTGACGAAGAATATTAGGTATGTCAAAGTTAGCAATTGAATCTGCTGCAACACTAAACTTAACAATCGCAAAAGAAGCAAAGTTCGCAGCAATGTGTTCGTTTGTTAAGAATACAAACATGTAAATTGCTGATAAGACAAGCCAAAGTTTGGCCCCACCGTCTTTCACCAAAACAAAGGAAAGAATAGCAATGTTTACAAAGATATTGGCTAAAATACCTTCAAGTAAGACTAGCTCATTGGAACGGCCTAACTTCATCTCTACAACCCCTGAAATGAAGCTATCATGTGTTAGATTTGCATAGGCTGCTGAGTGGGCAAAGCCCCAACCTGCTATCAAAGCTCCGATAAGGTTGAACAAGGTACAGTAAAGTAAAATCTCAGCTGTTTTTCTCCATGAAATTTTTTTCAAGAAACTACCAGCTGTCAAAAACATCATATTTGAAGTTACCAGCTCAGCATTCAAGAAAACAATGTAGGCCAATCCCCAAGCAAAAACGAATGGGAAAAGGAAGCGACCACTACCAGGTGCGATTTTATTAATCAAGTCAGCCCCAACTGCACCCGCAGCCGTACTAAATGTCAGAAAAGCACCTGCAAACATGGAACGAATCGCATACTTAAACTTGCTTTGGCTATAAAGACTTTCTTTCTTCTTGCAAGCAAATTCAATCTTTGAAATAAATTCTGAAGAGACCATAAAAAACTCCTAAACTTTTATTTGTGAATATTATAACATAAAGCACGCATTTTGAAAAGCCTTTCTTGTATACGTTTTCTACAAAGAAAATCAAGGCATTGGGGAATTCCATAAATCTCTCCTTTACCCATTAACAGAAAAACATTTCAATATTTCAAATTGATCATCCAAAAATTCAAACTCAAATAGGTGCCAGTCATCGAAGGTTTGCTCACAATAACTAACTGTTCCTTGATTGTAGTCAATGATAGGTTTCCCCAGCTTGTTCTTCACATCTTCCTCGCTGACTTCTCCATACATTTCCTTAAGATCAGCTAGCATAAAGTTTATAATTCTATTGAGATTTTCCTGATAATTTTTTGATAACAGTTCAACTTTATCTATAAAGTCACAATCAGGCTCTTCGTCCCAAACAAAGATCACTCCCTCATGCTCATAAGTGTATTGCTGTAAACTCTCATCAAAATTCATTGTTCACTCTCCAAATCATTATCATTTACTAAAAATTTATTAACATTAATCAAAATGTTCAAATGATTTCATAAAAATGTCTTCCACACACGCGTACGATAAAATAACAACACTTGCAATGATTAGAAGATATCATCATAATGTTCACTCGCTTGTTGCACAAACTCGAAAATATTCAAAGATATGGGTTTCATTCCCAGTGAACCTAATGCCCCCAAATCATTCATATAAATAGTGTCGTCAGAATCTTTCTTTATAAAAAAAGCGACATCCCCATCTTGCCCAATCAGGAAAAAATCAGGTTCCCACTCTTCTATTTGGTAGGTGAAGTTTCTTTCTAGCAAATCTAACCTCGAATATAAGGTGATACCTGTATTCTCTATTACAAACTCTCCTGCCTTGTCAATTCTACTCAAGAATTCTGCGTATAGGTTCGGAAATGCCAAGTCAATCTGATTATTCATTCTCAACTCCTCATCTATTTTTCCTACTGCGAAAGTCCTATATCTCATCTTCACTTAATTCTCTAAAATGTGAAATATGATATCCAAAATAACACTTCCCCCGATTTTCCTATGAAGATTCAGTGTCCAGCCATATTGGCAATTCCTCCCAAGAATATCATAGGAAGAACCTTGTCAAATGGAAAACTACTTGTTATGTCTTCTTTGAGCCTAACTAAAGACTTTTCTCTTAACTGACTCATTATCTATCCTCTCTTATACTAGACATCCTTCGGTTACTTACGATAAACCTTTCAACCTACTGACCAGTTTCCTTTCACATTGAAAAGATACCATTAAAGTTGAATGATCATCTTGCAAGCATCAAACATTATCAAATTTTACAGTTTTCGATTTCTTCTCTACTCATACCTACAAGTTCTGTCGTCCACAAGCCTACAACATCAGACAAGACTGAATCGCAGGTATACTCTTCTTCACCGTCTACATACTTACAGGAAAAGACAGGCTTTCTTGTCGCCGCTTGATAAAATGCCATGGCTACTTTTTCTAGTTTTTTGGGATTGAAATCAAGTGATAGTTTTTGAGCCATATTTCCTCGTATCTGATCCCAATTTTCCTGCTTAGCCTGATAGCTTTCTCGTATTTTAGACACATAGCCCCTACAAAATGTTTTCAATAAGTCTGTATTCTGATAAAGATACTGACAGCTAAAATCTGAAATACAACCTGCGTGAAGTAGGAATGTCAGTAAGTCATCCAGACTTCCTGCTACTCTCCCCACTTGGCCCTCACTTCCGATAAAGCCTATGCTGTTATCTTCGAGAAAAACATATTCTCCCCCACTACCATCTTGAGCAAAAGCCTTACAGGCAAGAGAGTACTCCTCATTGTTCCCTGAAAACTGGACTTCACTTATCTTGTCATAAAAATAAATATCACATTCAGTCATCAGTAAGGTCCTTAACTGTTCATTTTCTCTGACTTCTTGTAGCTTATCCATGATCATTCCTTTCTTAAACTAAACACTTATCCATCTATTACAATTCTAATATGATAGTTTTTAGTTTCATTCTTTAGATTCTTCACAAGGAGATCATTCTGTTTTGATTGTCCGAAGAAAAAACTGACAGCTTTTCCATCTTTTCTTTCGATACACAAATGATAACTTGCCCCATTCAATTTGACACTTCGAATATATTTGACTTCAATCCTTCTGATGTTATTCAGCGGAATGATTCTCTTCACAAATACAAAAGCATTGTGAATATAAAATCTCCCATTGGAAATGTGAAACGGGGCAAAAAAATCACCACCACTACGACGGACAATTATAAAACGTCGCCAAAAGATTAGTAAAAGAATAGAGGCTAATAAGTAAAAGGCAAAACTAAAGACAGGACTTTCCCACATCGTTTTCATTCCAAACAAAAAATATTCGAACATGCATCATTCTCCTTTGACTGATGTCTCAATTTGACAAAAAACCAGTGAAATTGCTTCTTCACTGGTTTTTGAGGTTAATAACGTTGTCTATATGGCTTATTAAAGGCGCTTAGGATATCATCAGATGTTTCAGAATAAGCTTTAACTTCTTTAAAATCACCTTTAACAATAATCCGCTCTGTCGCATTATAGTCCACACAAGTTACCAGCGTAATCTCCTTAACTCCTTCACGATCTTCGATTTCATCTACTCGGTCCGGAGTAACGTGTTTAACTTCCGTAATCTCATAAGTATAAACCTTATCCTTATCGGTCAGGTAAATTTTCATACCCGCTTTAGCGTTAACTAAAGGTGAGAAGAGCATTTGACTGGCATTTTCAGCAGTAAAGATATGGTGACTCGCTAGAGAATAGTTGCCCTCTCCCATTTTTTGGTCTGGTTTCATGGTCCCTGCTCCGTAAAACAAGTTTACATTATCCAACCCTTTGAAAATAGGAAGGTTAATCTCCACTTCGGGAATAGCAATTCCTCCAATAACAGGAAGCTTCTGAGCGTCCCACTGAGCGGCTAGAACTGCTTCAGATGAGATAGATTTAACCGAATCAAAATCAAAATTTCCTTCTGTTTTGAGATTTTCATCTATATTTTCTTTAGTAACCTGATTGACTTGGTATTTATTGGTATTCCATACCATAAAGAGATCTCGAATCTTTGAATTAAAAATCAAAGCTAAGGATAAAAGAATTAAGAAAACCGCTAAAATATTGAGAAATAGATTCCTACGCTTATTCTTCTTACTTTTCGTTTTTTTATGAGACATTATGCTTTACCTTCTGTTTCGTTTTCAGTCCCAACTTCTTCTTTTTCTACCGCATCAACCGTTGTAAAGGTCACAATCTTGGCATCTTGGTCTAGACGCATCACCTTAACTCCCATAGTTGAGCGTCCTGTTTGTGAAATATTGGCAACATTTGTTCGAATCATAACACCTGTATCCGTGATAATCATCAGGTCTTCATCTCCTTTAACAGTGAGGAGACCTGCAAGAGGGCCATTTTTCTCAGCAACATTGGCTGTCTTCATTCCTTTACCACCACGACCTTTTGTTGGATATTCAGTTGCAAGAGTACGTTTACCATACCCTTTTTCAGTGATGATAAGGACCTCGTCCTGGTCAGTGATGACACTAGCACCAACTACAGTGTCTCCATCACGAAGGTTAACACCTCGGACACCTGTCGCGATACGGCTCATACCACGAACGGCTGATTGATTAAAGCGAACGGCATAACCAAATTTGGTACCAATGATGATATCTGTATCTTCTTCTGTCAGCAAGACATTAATCAGTTCATCTTCATCCTTGAGATTCAAGGCCTTAAGTCCATTTTGACGAATGTTAGCAAATTCTTTGACACTGGTTCTCTTCACGACACCGTGACGAGTTGTAAAGAAGAGATAAGCGTCATCACTACGTTCAGATTTAACATTAATGATGGTTTGTATGCTCTCCCCTTCATCCAGCTTCAAAAGATTGACAACCGGCAATCCCTTAGCCGTGCGACCGTATTCAGGAATTTCATAACCTTTTAGTCGGTATACGCGACCTTTATTGGTAAAGAAGAGCAAGTGATCATGGGTGCTGGTTGAAACCAACTCACGCACAAAGTCATCATCCTTAACTCCTGTACCTTGGACTCCACGACCACCACGTTTTTGAGCAGTAAATTCACCTTGGTCCAAACGTTTGATATAGCCCTTGTTAGAAAGAGTGATTAAGACATCTGACTCCTCAATCAAGTCTTCATCTTCAAGGGTTAAGACTTCTCCAACCATCAACTCGGTACGACGTTTGTCACCAAATTTACGTTTTACTTCATCTAATTCATCTTTTATGATTTGCACTACGCGTTCTGGTTTAGCAAGAATATCGGTTAGGTCTGCAATCAAGGCAATCAAGTCATCATATTCAGACTGAATCTTATCGCGTTCCAATCCTGTCAAACGACGAAGACGCATATCAAGGATGGCCTGACTTTGACGTTCAGAAAGCTTAAACTTGCTCATCAACTCAGCTTGTGCTTCCGCATCCGTTTCACTAGCACGGATGATACGGATCACTTCGTCGATATGGTCTAGCGCGATTAAAAGGCCTTCTAAGATGTGCGCACGCGCTTCTGCCTTTTCCTTGTCAAAACGAGTACGACGAACAACCACTTCTTTTTGGTGTTCAATATAAGCATCCAAAATTTGGCGAAGAGATAAGATTTTTGGTACGCCATTTTGAATAGCAAGCATATTGAAACCAAAGTTGGTTTGCATCTGGGTCATCTTGAAAAGATTGTTAAGGATAACGTTGGCAGACGCGTCGCGTTTAACCTCGATTACAAAGCGAACGCCTTCACGGTTGGACTCATCACGTACGGCTGTAATGCCCTCAATTCGTTTTTCCTGAACCAAGCGAACAATATGCTCATGCACCTTGGTTTTGTTAACCATATAAGGGAATTCCGTTACAACGATGCGCTCACGACCCGTCTTAGTGGTTTCAATCTCTGTACGAGAACGAAGAACAATCGAACCTTTCCCAGTCTCATAAGCTTTGTGGATCCCTGATTTCCCCATAACAAGAGCACCAGTTGGAAAATCTGGGCCAGGCAAGACTTCCATCAAGTCCTTAGTCGTCACTTCAGGATTGTCCATAACCAACTTCACTGCATCAATGGTTTCACCCAAGTTGTGAGGTGGAATATTGGTTGCCATCCCAACGGCGATACCCGTTGCTCCATTGACCAAAAGGTTTGGAAAACGAGCTGGCAAAACCAAGGGTTCACGTTCGTTAGCATCGTAGTTATCTACGAAATCAACGGTGTTTTTATTGATATCACGAAGCATTTCCAGAGCAATCTTGCTCATACGTGCCTCAGTGTACCTCTGCGCGGCAGCACCGTCCCCGTCCATAGAACCAAAGTTTCCATGCCCATCAACAAGCATGTAACGGTAGCTCCACCATTGAGCCATACGAACCATGGCTTCGTAAATTGAGGAATCACCGTGTGGGTGGTATTTACCCATAACATCCCCTGTAATACGGGCTGATTTTTTATGAGGTTTGTCTGGTGTAACACCTAGTTCATTCATTCCGTAAAGAATACGACGGTGAACAGGTTTTAAGCCATCTCGAACATCAGGAAGGGCCCGCGCGACGATAACGCTCATGGCGTAGTCGATAAAGCTGGTCTTCATCTCCTTTGTCAGATTGACATTCACTAAATTTCTATCCTGCATTCATAAATGCCTCATTTCACTATTAGTAATTAGATATATTATACCATAATTTGTCCTTCATTTCAGTCTTTGAAAACCACTAAAACGTTTACATCGATAACCGAATAGAATATTCGTGACAAAGTTTTTTAAAAGTGATAGAATGAAAGTGTCTGGGGATTCCCCTAAAAAAAATGAAGGAGATGTTTAGATAATGACTTCAACTAAACAACACAAAAAAGTGATCCTTGTTGGTGACGGTGCCGTAGGTTCATCTTACGCTTTTGCACTTGTTAACCAAGGAATTGCACAAGAGCTTGGAATTATCGAAATTCCACAATTACACGAAAAAGCTGTTGGTGATGCGCTTGACCTTAGCCACGCCCTTGCCTTCACTTCACCTAAAAAAATCTACGCTGCTCAATACTCTGACTGTGCAGACGCTGATCTTGTTGTTATCACTGCAGGTGCTCCTCAAAAACCAGGTGAAACTCGTCTTGACCTTGTAGGTAAAAACTTGGCTATCAACAAATCAATCGTAACACAAGTTGTTGAATCAGGTTTCGATGGTATCTTCCTTGTTGCAGCTAACCCAGTTGACGTTTTGACTTACTCAACTTGGAAATTCTCTGGATTCCCTAAAGAACGTGTTATCGGTTCAGGTACTTCACTTGACTCAGCACGTTTCCGTCAAGCACTTGCTGAAAAATTGGATGTTGATGCTCGTTCCGTTCACGCCTACATCATGGGTGAACACGGAGATTCTGAATTTGCTGTTTGGTCACACGCTAACATCGCTGGTGTAAACCTAGAAGAATTCCTTAAAGATACTCAAAACGTTCAAGAAGCTGAATTGATTGAATTGTTCGAAGGTGTTCGTGACGCTGCTTACACAATCATTAACAAAAAAGGAGCTACATACTACGGTATCGCAGTAGCACTTGCTCGTATCACAAAAGCAATCCTTGATGACGAAAATGCAGTGCTTCCACTTTCAGTCTTCCAAGAAGGTCAATACGGTGTTAAGAATGTCTTTATCGGTCAACCAGCTGTTGTTGGTGCACACGGTATCGTTCGTCCAGTAAACATCCCATTGAACGACGCAGAAACTCAAAAAATGCAAGCATCTGCTAAAGAATTGCAAGCTATCATTGATGAAGCATGGAAAAACCCTGAATTCCAAGCAGCTTCTAAAAACTAATGAAAAGAAGGTTCCCAAACATGGGAACCTTTTTTCTTTTACTGTAAAGGCTTAAACCCTATTTTTCAAAAGACTACTTATCTCAGAAGTTATATATCATATCAAATACTCGGTTGGAAAAACACCTAAATTTATACATATATAACTAAAGAAATGAAATCAACCGTTGCAGATGTCATGGAAAAGTATTCGTCTTTGCCCCCTTTTTGCCCCCTATACACAAAAAAGCCTGTCACACAAGCTCAAATGCTTGATATGACAGGCTTTTTGAAAATTCATTATTTAACAGCGTCTTTAAGAGCTTTACCAGCTTTGAATGCTGGAACTTTAGAAGCTGCGATTTCGATTTCTTTACCAGTTTGTGGGTTGCGACCTTTACGTGCAGCACGTTCACGAACTTCAAAGTTACCAAAACCAATCAATTGAACTTTTTCACCAGCTGCAAGGTATTCAGTTACTGCTGCAAATACAGCATCAACTGCTGCTGCTGAATCTTTCTTAGTCAATTCTGTAGCTTCTGCCACTTTAGCGATCAAATCTTGTTTGTTTGCCATGTTAACAAATCCTCCAAATAATTTCTGATTAACAAATATAATCATATCCTAAAATTGCCCATAGGTCAAGTCAAAAACGCCATTTCAAACATTTTTCTCTATTTTTTAGGAATTATAGCGGATTAGAATTGCCCAAGCATTCTCTCCAGTATGAGTTTGAATAATAGAGCCAGTTTCCAGTACAGAGATTGGTTTCTCAACATAGGCTTGCAATAAACTCTTCATCTCATTTGCCCATTCATTCGTTCCAGCATAGGAAATTCCAATTTCTGCAACTGATTTTTGGGAAAGAGTATTGGTTAATTCCTCAAGCCACTTTTTGAAAGTTTTCGCTCCACGTCCTTTGGCGATAGGTTGGAGTTCGTGGTTCTTCATCTGCATTACTACACGAATATTCAAGAGTGAGCTTAGTAATCCTGTCACACGTCCAATACGACCACCCTTAACCAAGTTTTCTAGTGTCGAAACACCGATATAGAGTTCTGTATGATTTTTGACGTCCTCTACATGAGCTAAGATCGTTTCTAAGTCTTTACCCTCTTTAGCAAGTTTTGCGGCTTCAACTACTTGAAACTTCATAGCCTGATCTGTAAAGGAACTATCAATAACCGTCACATCAGAACTTGAGAGACTTGCACCTTGGCGTGCAGCTTCAACAGTCCCAGACAAGGCATGAGACATATGAATAGCAACAACCTGACTGCCATCTTTTCCCAGCTCTTCAAAGACTTCAGCAAACACTCCTACTGGAGGTTGACTCGTTTTAGGGAGATTCTTGCTTTGTTGCATGAGATGAAGGAATTCCCCCTCTTTTAGATCAGCATCTGAGTAGAGTACGCCATCAATCATAACTGATAAGGGGACAATAGTGATATTTAATTCTTTAACTACTTCTGGTTCGATAGTAACAGAAGAGTCCGTTACAATTTTTACTTGTGTCATAAGTTCAATCTTTCTATTCTTCTCAATAGGATTGGGATTTTTCACTCTTATTATATCAAAAAAATGATAAAAAATCATAAGTAATCCAATTAAAACAACTGAATTTTTGGTATAATCTATCTATAGAAAAGCGAGGAACAGCTATGATTCGAAAAGTCCAACCGATTATTACAATTATATTTGGAGCAGCTATCTATGCCTTTGGTCTCACCTACTTTGTTGTTCCTTATCATCTATTTGAAGGAGGGGCGACAGGTATCACCTTGATTACCTACTATCTTTTTAAAATCCCTGTCTCATTGATGAATCTCTTAATCAACATTCCTTTATTTATTTTGGCTTGGAAGATATTTGGTCCCAAGACCCTCTACTCCAGCCTTCTGGGTTCTATTTCTCTCTCTATTTGGCTCGCAATCTTTGAGCGTATCCCCTTGCAATTTGACTTACAAGGGGACCTCATCATCGTTGCTTTAGTCTCAGGGGTTTTACTGGGAGTTGGTTTAGGAATTATCTTTAATGCTGGTGGGACCACTGGTGGCTCTGATATCGTTGCCCGCATCCTTAACAAATACACCAATCTTTCGATTGGGAAATTGCTTTTTGGAATTGACTTTTTCATTTTAATGTTAATTCTGCTTATTTTCCAAGATCTCCGTCTTGTGACCTATACTCTCTTGTTTGACTTCATCATCGCTCGCGTTATTGACCTGATTGGCGAAGGGGGATACGCTGGTAAAGGATTTATGATTATTACTCAATATCCTGACCAACTGGCTGATAAGATTAATGAGGAGCTTGGACGTGGTGTGACCTTTATATCTGGTCAAGGTTATTACAGTAAGAAAGATTTAAAAATTATTTACTGTATCGTCGGTCGGAACGAAATCGTCAAAATGAAGGATATGATTCACCAAGTCGATCCTCAAGCCTTTATCACCATCACAGAGGCCCATGAAATTCTGGGTGAAGGCTTTACTTATGTGAAAGATTAAAAAGCTGGGATTTCCCAGCTTTTATTTTTCTTCTGCGAGAGTTGAATGGCGGAACCCATAAGTAAAGTAAATGACTAGACCAACTACAAGAGCAATGCCAAAGGCAATCCAGGTATCTAGACTATATTGAAGCATAAAGGAAACACAGATAAGGATGGAAAGGATTGGCAAAAGTGGTACCAAAGGAGTTTTAAACTCTCCTTTTTTGGGCATACCCTTATCTTTTCTGAGTTTTATTATTCCGTAGGCTAGTAAAATGAGATAAGCTAAGGTACAGATATTTAAGAAGGCTGCAATACTGGCTAGAGGAAACACTCCTGCAGCAATAGCTGAAGCAACTCCTGTTAAGAGAGTCGCATTTTTAGGAACGCGACTAGTCTTGCTTAATCGTTTAAAACTTTGAGGTAAAAGTCCATCACGTGCTAAGCTATAAATCATTCGAGACAAAGCATAAGTCATGGAAATACATACCGTTATCAGGGTGAGAATGGCTACAAGCGAAACATAGTTGGCTGCCCAACCGATACCAATACTCCGTAATGAAAATGCTACTGCATCGTCCACATTGAGCTTACTATAGTGAACAATCCCTGTCAATACTAAGGTCACCAAAGCATAGAGAATAGTGACGATTGTCAGAGAAAGGACAATTCCGCGAGGAATATTTTTTTGCGGGCTTTGGATTTCATCAACTGCCATGGAAATAGACTCAAATCCGAGAAATCCAAAGAACATCAAAGATGCACCTGCCATAATCCCAGTGCTTCCTCCATAAATCTGGCCAAAGCCAAAAGGAGCAAAATTCGACCAATTTTCAGGCTTGATGTACCAAATACCAACTAGGATAAATAAGGCTAGAGCAGAAAATTTCAAGATTACTAGAAGCGAATTAAAGCGTAAGGCTGCCTTGGAATTTAATAAAACCAATCCCGTTACCAAGGTAAGTACTAGAATAGGTAGAAGATCGATATAGGTTCCCTGTTCAGGATTAAAGGTTCCATTCAAGGCTTGGGGCATGGAAATACCATAATCACTGAGTAAGCCCTTAAAGTAAGCTGCCCAGCCAGACGCCACACCTGAAACAGCCGTCATGAATTCCATGATGGTCAACCAGCCAGCAATCCAGGCTGGCAATTCTCCCAAAATCGCATAGAGATAACTATAAGCACCCCCAGTTGCAGGTACACGAGAGGCAAATTCTGCAAAAAAGAGAGCTGATAGAGAAACACACAGGGCAGAAATCACGATGGAAACCACTAGTGATGGACCGGCAAGTGTTGCTGCTGCAGTTCCTGTAATGGTAAAAATCCCAGTTCCTACCATGGCACCGATTCCCAATAGAATCAAATCCCACAATTTCAAATGGCGACGCATCTCTGCCTGTCTCAGACTGACATCCTTGGTTCTAAAAATATTCATACTTCATCTCCACTAAATGTAATTGTTTTATTTTACCATATAAAAGCATTTTTGTGAATATTTATTAGGTCCTTTTTGAAAAAAATCTGAACAGGAAGAGTTCCTGTTCAGATTTTGCATATTCTTATCCGACTGAACCTTCCATTTCATAGCTAATCAAGCGGTTCAGCTCAACTGCATATTCCATTGGAAGTTCTTTGGTGAAGGGTTCGACAAATCCCATGACAATCATCTCAGTTGCCTCAGATTCTGACAAACCACGGCTCATGAGGTAATAGAGTTGTTCCTCTGAAATCTTAGATACCTTGGCTTCGTGTTCCAATGCAACTTGCGAGTTGTGAATTTCATTAAACGGAATGGTATCTGATGCTGATAAGTCATCCATGATAATGGTATCACACTCGATGTGAGAAACAGATTTCTTAGAGTTCTTGTTAAAGGTTACTTGTCCACGATAGTCCACCTTTCCTCCGCCTTTAGCGATGGATTTAGACACGATAGATGAGCTTGTATGTGGAGCGTTGTGAATCATCTTGGCACCCGTATCTTGGTGTTGACCAGCATTGGCAAAGGCGATCGAAAGCATGGTACCACGGGCCCCTTCTCCATCTAGGTAAACAGATGGGTATTTCATGGTTGTTTTGGCACCCAAGTTACCATCAATCCACTCAACAGTCGCATCTTTCAAAGCTTTGGCACGTTTTGTTACCAAGTTATAGACATTATCAGACCAGTTTTGGATGGTTGTATAACGCATATAAGCTCCGTCTAAAGCAAAAATTTCTACAATGGCAGCGTGCAAGCTATTGCTTGAATAAGTTGGTGCTGTACATCCTTCTACGTAGTGGACGCTTGCTCCTTCATCAACAATAATCAAGGTACGTTCGAACTGACCTGTATTTTCGTTGTTGATACGGAAGTAGGTTTGAAGTGGAATATCTACCTTGACACCTTTTGGTACGTAGATAAAGGTTCCACCTGACCATACTGCTGAGTTGAGGGCTGCCAACTTGTTATCAGTCGGCGGTACCAACTTCGCAAAGTATTGTTTAAACAAGTCTGGGTATTCCTTGAGGGCAGAATCTGTATCTGTAAAGATAATACCTAATTTCTGGAACTCTTCTTTCATGTTGTGGTAAACCACTTCTGACTCGTACTGGGCAGAAGCACCTGCTAGATAAGCACGTTCAGCTTCTGGAATCCCGATACGTTCAAAGGTTTCTTTGATCTTTTCAGGAACTTCATCCCAAGAACGGGCTGGTTTATCAGATGGTTTTTGGTAATAGATCAAGTCATCAAAGTCAATCTCTGACAAGTCTGCTCCCCAGGTTTGCATAGGCATTTTTTTGAAGGTTTCATAAGACTTCAAACGGAATTCTAACATCCACTCTGGCTCACCCTTGGCAGCAGATAATTCACGAATAACACCTTCGTTGAGTCCTTTTCCTGTCGATAGGACAGGCTCTACATCATCATGGAAACCAAATTTATATTCACCAAGATCAATTGGTTTTGGTTCTACTCTTTCTTCAGCCATAATATCCTTTCTTTCTTCATTTCTAATGATTTATAAGACAAAAGAAACTTGTCTTATCTGTTATCTTGATTTTCAATTGTCTTCTTAAGAGCGTTCCAAGCTAGGGTTGCACACTTGATTCGTTGAGGGAATTTGGCAACACCTGATAAGAAAGCCGCGTCTCCAAGTTGGTCTTGACGCTCATCTTTTTGCCCTTGAACCATTTCAGAAAAAATAGTCGCAAGTTCTAAAATTTCTTGTTTGGTTTTTCCTAAAACGGCATCTGTCATCATACTAGCAGAGGCAGTTGAGATGGTACAACCCGAGTTTAGAAAAGCGATATCCTCCAAACGGTCCTCTGCGTCAAACTTGACAGAGAGGTTGATGACATCCCCACAGGTTGGATTATTGAGACTGATTTGCTCAGCGTCTTCTAACTTTCCTTGGTGATGGGGATTTTTCGAATGGTCCGCTACCACTGCCATATAAAGGCTATCTAGTTTAGAAAGTGCCATTGAAAAACTCCTTTGTCTTTTGTAAGGCATCGACCAACTTGTCGCAATCTGCCTTGGTGTTGTAGATATAAAAACTTGCACGAGCTGTTGCTGGGACTTCTAAATACTGGAGCAAGGGTTGGGCACAGTGGTGACCCGCACGAACGGCTACTCCTTCATAATCCAAAGCAGTCGCAAGATCGTGAGGATGGAGTTCGCCTAGATTAAAGGCAATAACACCCGATCGTTGCGCCAAGTCTTGTGAACCATAAATAGTCAGTCCTTCAATTGCCTGCAGTTTTGGATAGACATATGCAATTAGTTCTTGTTCATGAGCTTCAATAGCATCCATACCAATCTTTTCTAGGTAATCCACTGCAGCAGCAAGTCCGATAGCACCTGCCATATTTGGAGTTCCAGCCTCGAATTTCCAAGGCAATTCCTTCCAACTAGCAGATTGCTCATAAACGAAATCAATCATTTCGCCACCAAATTCTACTGGTGACATTTGATTGAGATATTTTTCTTTACCGTAAAGAACACCAATACCAGTTGGACCAGCCATCTTATGACCTGAAAAGGCAAAGAAGTCCACATCCAAGTCCTGTACATCAATCTTCATATGAGGCGTAGACTGAGCACCATCCACCACCATGATGGCTCCAACTTGGTGAGCCATTTGCGTGATTTCTTTAATAGGATTGACCACACCCAGAACATTGGAGGCGTGAGCTAGTGAAACAAATTTGACCTTGTCAGTTAATTTCACCTGCAAGTCAGCCATATCCAGAGATCCGTCCTTGAGATAAACATAGACGAGCTCCGCTCCAGTCTTGCGGCAGGCCTCCTGCCAAGGAATGATATTGGAATGGTGTTCCATGACGGAAATCAAGACCTGATCTCCCTCAGTCAACACTTCTTCAGCATAACGTGCTACCCAGTTAAGACTGGTTGTCGTTCCTCTGGTGAAGAGAACTTCCTTTGTAGAGCTTGCATTGATAAACTTACGAATAGTTTCACGAGCAGCTTCATAAGAAGCTGTTGCCCGTTCCGCTAAGGTATGAACACCACGGTGAACATTGGCATTATCATGCTCATAGTAGCGGTTGATTGTTTCCAGTACTGCTAGTGGTTTTTGTGTCGTCGCAGCATTGTCCAGATAGACCAACGGTTCATCATTAACAATCTGGTCTAAAATTGGAAAATCCTTGCGAATCGCTTCTACATCTAACATAGGCTTCCCCTTAGCGTTTTGACAATTTTTCTTCGATAGTTGCAATCATTTCATCGCGAACTTCTTTGACTGGAATCTCAACGATAACGGATCCAAGGAAACCGCGGACAACTAAACGTTCTGCAGTTGCCTTGTCCAAGCCACGACTCATGAGATAGTACATGTCTTCTGGATCTACTTGCCCGATAGAAGCCGCGTGACCAGCAGTTACGTCATTTTCATCAATCAAAAGAATTGGATTAGCATCTGAACGCGCTTGGTCTGAAAGCATGAGAACACGACTTTCTTGTTGGGCATCTGCTCCCTTGGCACCCTTGATAATGTGGCCGATACCGTTGAAAGTTAAAGTTGCTTTTTCAAGGATAACCCCATGTTGGAGGATATTTCCGATTGAGTTACATCCGTAGTTAGTCACTCGAGTATCAATCCCTTGAATCTGACGGCCACTTGATAAGGCGACAACCTTAAGATCAGCATGGCTACCATTCCCAATCAAGTCGCTATCAAAGTCCGCAACGACATTTCCCTCGTTCATGACACCGATTGCCCAGTCAATGCTTGCATCGTTGCCAAGTTTACCACGACGGCTAATGTAGGCAGTGACATTTTCACCTAAACGGTCAATAGCAGCAAATTTCACTTGCGCACCAGAACGAGCAATCACTTCTACAGTAATATTGGCAGTTGCTTTTGCACTACCTCCACCTCGTGACTCTAGACGTTCTAGGTAACTAATCTTAGAGTTTTTACCAGCAATGATAAGGATATGCTTGTTAAATGGCACATCGCTATCGCTGTCTTGGTAGAAAATCCCTTCGATTGGCTCTTTAATCTCAACATTATCAGGAATATAGAGAACAGCACCACTGTTAAAGTAAGCTGTATGGTAAGCTGCCAACTTGTCATCGTCATATTTTACAGACGACATGAAGAATTCCTCGATAAGCTCTGGAATTTCTTCTAAAGCTGAGTGGAAGTCTGTAAAGACTACCCCTTGTTCAGCCAATTCAACTGGAATTTGTTCAAAAACAGTTTGGGTTCCTACTTGAACCAATTTCAAGTGATTGTCTAGAGCTGTGAAATCCGGAACATTTGCTGATGGTTCACTTTCTGTAATGGTTCCATCCCCCAGATTCCAACGGTGAAATTTGACACACTCAATGACTGGTAATTCCAAACTCTCAATCTTATCAAAAGCTTTTTGACGGAGGTCAGCCAACCAGCTTGGTTCAGCGTGCATTTCTGAAAAAAGTTTAATAGTTTCTTTAGTCATTTACTTCTCCTAAAAGATACGAGGGAATTACAATTCTTCCTTGTAGTCGTAGCCAAGTTCTTCAGCTAGTTTTGCGTATCCTTCACGTTCCAAACGGGCAGCCAATTCTGGACCACCAGAAAGGACCACACGACCTTCCATCATCACGTGTACCACGTCTGGTGTGATGTAGTTCAAGAGACGTTGGTAGTGAGTGATGATCATAGCACCAAAGCCTTCGCCGCGCATAGCATTGACACCTTTCGATACGACTTTAAGGGCGTCAATATCAAGACCTGAGTCAATCTCATCTAAAAGGGCAAAAGTTGGTTCCAACATCAAGAGTTGAAGAATTTCATTACGTTTTTTCTCACCACCAGAGAAACCTTCGTTGAGGTAACGCTCTGCCATTTCTTCTTTCATGTTGAGCAATTCCATTTTCTCGTCTAGTTTAGTGATGAACTCACGAATTGAAATCTTTTCATCATCTTCTTTACCAGCATTCATAGCTGCACGAAGAAACTCAGCGTTAGTAATTCCAGGAATTTCTGATGGATATTGCATAGCAAGGAAAAGTCCCATACGCGCGCGTTCGTCCACTTCCAACTCAAGGATATTTACGCCATCAAACAAGACCTCACCTTTGGTAACTTCATAGTTTGGATTTCCCATGATAGCGGCAGAAAGAGTCGATTTACCAGTACCATTTGGTCCCATGATAGCAGCGATTTCTCCTGTTTTCAGAGTCAGATTGACTCCTTTCAAAATTTCTTTTCCTTCAATCTCAACGTGAAGATCTTTGATCTCTAATACTGACATGATAATTCCTTTCTTTTTCAGGCCTATTTCCTTTATCCTTAGCAAAATTACTTACATTTCTCTAAAAATACAAGAAAAGGTCCATAAATATACTCTACTAGTATAACAAAAAAAAGCCTAAAAGGCTTTGATTTTGTCTAGAAGCTTGGAGCTAGTCCTTGCGATTTAGGTGCTGATCAATGGTGTCTACAATTTTTCCCATCACGTAACTTAACCTAAAATTTCGAAAGAGTAGAATGGCCCAAAAGGCTGCCATGAAATAACGCCCGGTCATCCAGGCTTCATTGAAAAAATAAGTCTCAGCAGCCGTAAATAACGCTATCATAATAAATTGTTGTCTATTCATAAACTTATTGTATCATGAAATCTTTCTTTAGTCTTCCTCTACCTTCACTTTATCAGCCAAAAATTCAAATCCTTCTGGAATCAAACTCTCTTCTTCCACCTCTTGATTGGTTTGAGAAGACTTGTTTTTAGCTGAAAATGCTGCTCGAACCTCTTTCCATTCCTCCATGGAAATGGCTAAAATCTCAGGTGAAAAACCTGCTGCCTGACTGAGGATGTTGCCAAACATGGTGTTAAGATTATCCCGTTTCATGGTTTGCCCAGCATTGAAATTAGACTCAAAAGCTAAAATAGCATGGTGTTCGTTTGCCGCAACTGGCTGAGAACCAACAAGCAGAGCCTTATCAGGACCAGCTAAGCTTTCGATTACTTCTCCCCATGCATTCTGGAGGCGAATCAAGTTTTGCCGTGCCAATTCAGGATTTTCAACAGCTTCTTGTAGGATAGCCTGAACTTTATTACGGTCTACTCGATAGACTGTCTTGGAAGTGGCTGGACGGCTAGAGACTGGCGCCACTTGTTTAGGAGCTGTTCCAACATTAGCAAGTTCTTGTTTGAGACGAGCAACTTCCTGTCTCAGTGCAGAAATTTCTCCTTCGACAGCTTCTGAAAGCACTGGCTCAGGCTTAATCTCAGCTAAACGAATGGTCATCATCTCAGCATAAATCTTAGGTTGCAGGCTTGCTTTCATATCTGCCAAGCTCACAGTCGCTATTCGAATCATTTCAAAGAGACTTTCCTGAGAAAGAGCTAGATTGTCCATAAAAACTGGACTATGATGAGTATTTTCGCCACCTGTCTGAACAACTA
Organism: Streptococcus sp. CM6; assembly: GCF_000526095.1. Lineage (NCBI taxonomy): Bacteria > Bacillati > Bacillota > Bacilli > Lactobacillales > Streptococcaceae > Streptococcus > Streptococcus sp. CM6. The sequence goes on from NZ_JATS01000024.1 coordinate 58,906, forward strand.
GTAGATCACGCAAATACTGTAAAAGATCCGTCACAAAACGAGTCATACTCTTACCATTTTCAAATAAAAGATTCAAAGAATCAAGCGCTTTTGAAACATCCTGCTGAGACAAGGCGGCTACATAGTCATCTAGTGCTGATAGACTAATGGTGCCTGTAATCTCCTCAGAGATAGCAGTCGTGAGCTCATTTCCCTGTGTCAAGCTCAAGGCTTGGTCCAGAATAGACAAGGCATCCCGCATTCCACCTTCAGCTCGTCTGGCAATGATTTCCACAGCCTCCGGTTCAGAACTGATATTTTCTTTTTCTAGAATATGATAAATATGCTCCTTGATATCTTGAGTTTTAATCGATTTGAACTCAAAACGTTGAACACGCGATAAAATGGTTGCTGGAATCTTATGCAATTCAGTGGTCGCCAAGATAAAGACAACATTTTGAGTTGGCTCCTCAAGAGTCTTCAAAAGCGCATTAAAGGCTCCCGTAGACAGCATATGAACCTCGTCTATGATATAGACCTTGTAACGTGCCAAGCTAGGTGCATAGGTAGATTTGTCACGAATTTCACGGATTTCATCAACTCCATTATTTGAAGCCGCATCCATTTCAATAACATCTTCTAGGCTACCTTCTGTCACTGCCTGACAGATATAGCAGTGATTACATGGTTCTCCATCCACTTGATTTGGGCAGTTCATGGCCTTGGCAAAAATCTTGGCTACACTTGTTTTCCCAGTTCCACGAGGGCCTGAGAAAAGATAGGCATGACTAATCTTTTCCTGCTCGACCGCTTGTTTTAGGGTTTTAGCCACAACTTCTTGTCCGACCAATTGTGAAAAAGTTTGGCTTCTATATTTTCGATAAAGTGCTTGATACATTAGGCTTTCTCCTCAAACATCGTAAAGTCCCATTCTGTCTTCTCAAGCAAAATAGCGACAAATTGTTCCAAGTAATCACGGTCAACGGCATTGTAATCATCAATAACTGAAGAATCCAGGTCTAAGACACCCAGCAATTGACCATTCTTGAGCATGGGGACCACGATTTCACTCTTGGCCATACTATCACAAGAAATGTAGTTTGGATAGGTGCTCACATCGCCAACCAAAACAGTCTCTTGAAACTCAGCAGCTTCTCCACACACGCCTTTTCCAAGCGGAATGCGAATACAAGAAACACCACCCTGAAAAGGCCCTAAAACCAACTCGCTACCATCAAACAGATAAAAACCTGCAAATACAGTATTGGGGAAGCGCGATTTTAGGAGGGCACTAGCATTCGAAAGATTGGCAAGAACATTGCTCTCACCTTCAAGTAAATAAGAGAGTTCCTCATTTAACAATTGATATTGTGATTGTTTTTCTGAATCTAACATAGAACTATTATATCAAAAATGGGAAAGAGACAAAAGAAAAATCCCTTGTTTTAAACAAAGGATTTTGTGATTATCAATTTGATTAAAGTTCGATATCACCGAACAAGTCAGCCATTGAGAATCCTGTTTGTGTCTCTGGAAGTTCGAAATCACGTTTTTCTTGACGTTTTGGACGACGTGGACGAGCAGCACGTTTTTCTTCTTTTTGTCCTTCTTCTTGAGCTGGACGTTCTTCAAGAGCTTTGATAGAAAGAGATACGCGTTCTGCGTCAGCGTTAACATCAAGAACTTTAACAGTAACTTCTTGACCAACAGTAAGAGCTTCTTTTGGATTTTCGATACGTTTGTGTGAAATTTGTGATACGTGAACAAGTCCATCGATACCTGGCAATACTTCAACAAATGCACCGAAGTCAGTCAAACGTTTAACTGTTCCTTCTACTACATCACCTTTAGCCAATTTTTGCTCAACGCCATCCCATGGTCCAGGTGTTGTTGCTTTAAGTGAAAGGGATACGCGTCCTTCTTCTTCATTAAGATCAAGGACTTTAACCTCGATTTCTTCACCAACAGTTACAACTGATTTAGGTGATACGTTACGTTCGTGTGACAATTCAGTCAAGTGAACCAATCCGTCAACACCACCGAGATCGATGAAAGCACCAAAGCTAGTGATACGAGCAACTTTACCAGTTACGACATCACCAACAGCTAATTTACTGAATACTTCAGCACGAGCTGCTGCAGTAGCTGCTTCAACAACTTCACGACGTGAAAGGATGAAGCGGTTTTCTTTAGGGTCAACTTCTTTGATTTTAGCATCAAATTCTTGACCTACGAAACGATCAGTGTTACGTACGAAACGAGTATCCAACATTGAAGCTGGAATGAATCCACGAACACCTTCAAATTCTACTGAAAGTCCACCTTTAACGGCACGAGTTCCTTTAACAGTAACAACTTCTTCTTCGCGTCCTACAAGTTTGTCCCATGCTTTGCGAGCTTCAAGGCGTTTTTTAGATACAAGGTATGTAACTGTATCAGTATCTTTACCAACTACTTGACGAAGTACAAGAACATCCAATACTTCTCCTACTTTCACAAAGTCATTGATATCTGCATCGCGATCGTTTGTCAATTCTCGAAGAGTCAAGACACCTTCAACACCAGTCCCAGAGATTGCAACGTTAGCTTGAGTCGCATCAACTGTCAATACTTCAGCACTAACAACATCACCAGGCTCAACTTGGCTAACGCTATTTAGCAAATCTTCAAATTCGTTCATCTAAAAAATCCTCCAACAATCAAGTCTTTCCAAACTTGACATACTTATAATTTTTTTCCTAAGCACCCGCAAAGACATGTTCACATCGTTCACGCCTTTCAATTATAAAAATAAAATACCCTAAGATATTTTTCTTTTTATCTTGAACTTATTACCTAAGAACTGGGGTAGCTGGATTCGAACCAACGCATGAGGGAGTCAAAGTCCCTTGCCTTACCGCTTGGCTATACCCCAATGATGAATGGAGAGAGAGGGATTCGAACCCCCGAACCCGAAGGAGCGGATTTACAGTCCGCCGCGTTTAGCCTCTTCGCTATCTCTCCAATGTTCAACGAAGACTATTATATCATGAAATTTTCAATAAAACAAGTATTATTTTGTCAAATTATAGTTTTCAATCAAAATTTCCACAGCTTTTTCAAGTTTTTTATAAAAACTATCGACATTTCCATTCTTTATGATGGCAAATTGGTTATCTAATTCGGCAATTTCGCCAATGACCTTTTTCCCGATTGTCAAAACGTATCCTTCATAACTGTCTTTTCCAACAGTCACTTTAGCATCTGTTAATTGAATTTCAATTTTCTTATCTTTTTTACTCATACTGTACCTCTTTTCACTTTTTCTATTGTACAAGAAAATACTCAAACTAGCAAGAAAAAACTCCATTTCAGCCATTACAACTGCTATGGAGTTCTTCTTTACTTCGTGTCTTTTAGTCCACTTTGACAATCCATCCCTCTGGTGCTTCTACATCACCAAATTGGATACCCGTCAATTCATCGTAGAGTTTACGTGTAACAGGACCTACTTCTGTTTCACTATAGAAAACATGGAAATCATCGCCATGTTGGATCCCCCCAATTGGAGAAATGACCGCTGCTGTACCACAAGCACCTGCCTCTACAAAACGATCCAAATTATCGATTGGGACATCACCTTCAATCGGTGTTAAGCTCAAGCGGTGTTCTGCCAAGTAAAGCAAAGAGTACTTGGTAATAGATGGTAAGATGGATGGACTCAATGGCGTAACAAATTCATTGTCTGCCGTGATTCCAAAGAAGTTAGCTGAACCGACTTCCTCAATCTTTGTATGTGTAGATGGGTCTAGGTAGATAACATCTGAGAAATGGCGTGATTTGGCCAACTTCCCTGGCAAAAGACTCGCAGCATAGTTTCCTCCAACCTTAGCCGCACCCGTACCATGTGGAGCTGCACGGTCGTATTCATCCTGAATCAAGAAATTGGTTGGAACCAATCCACCCTTAAAGTAATTTCCAACTGGCATAGCAAAGATAGTGAAAATGTACTCTTCTGCTGGTTTTACCCCGATGATATCTCCGACACCAATCAAGAGAGGACGAAGATAAAGGGTTCCACCTGTTCCATATGGTGGTACGTATTCTTCATTTGCACGGGCAACTGCTTTACAAGCTTCTACGAACATTTCTGTTGGTACTTGGGGCATCAAGAGACGGTCGCAGGTACGTTGCAGACGCTTGGCATTTTCATCAGGACGGAAAAGTTGAATACTACCATCCTTCGTACGATAGGCTTTCAATCCCTCAAATGCTTGCTGTCCATAGTGAAGACTTGGAGAAGACTCTGAAATATGCAAGGTCGCATCCTCTGTCAATTCTCCTTGATCCCATTGACCATTTTTGTAGTGAGCGATATAGCGATAAGGTAATTTCATATAAGAAAATCCAAGATTTTCCCAATCAATTGCAACTGTCATGTGTTTCTCCTTTATACTATTCAAACTATGTGTTCTATTCTACACTTTTCTAGTAAAATTTCAAGTATTATTTGTAATTTTCTGAAAATTTTTTCAACATAAAGAAATCAGCCCTCTGGACTGATTCTTTTTACGAATTTGTTTTGTCCTCTTTAAAGACTTCTTTGATGTAAGCATCAAAAACTTCCTCATCTGAAATGGTATCTGAGATAAAGCTCCCATTGCTAGTGCGTTCTGACAGGTTCAAGTCTTGCAAGCAACTCTCATAGATTGTTCCCTTGTTAGATTGGACAAGCAGCGTTTGGTCGTTTTCTTCCATTTCTGTACTAAAGAGATCACCAACGAATCCTCGCTCTGCAACTGCTCCTGCTAAAAAGACACGGTGCGGTTTGTTTTTCAACTCACGCAAGACTTGTAGGCCTCGTTTAGCACGGCTGGTCGCTGGAATTTCCTCAATGGAAACGCGTTTCAAACTTCCACGTTGGGTCAAGAGGTAGAAGGATGAGGTATTACAGATGAAGGCAGCCTGAAGTGCATCATCTGCTTTCAGGTTCATAGCCTTGACCCCTACCGCCTTGGCACCAACAACTGGAACCTCTTCGATATTGAAACGAAGGGCATAACCGTTTTGACTAATCAAAAGAACATCATCCAGTTTAATTGGAGCCACCGCTATAATCTGGTCTGTCTCGTCTTTAAGTTTAGCGTACTTGACAGATTTAGACTTGTAGGTCCGCCATGGAGAGAACTCTTTGCGTTCTACACGCTTGATTTGACCGAGACGAGTAGCTGCAAAGTAGGTGGTCGCATCATCAAACTGATCCACGACTTCTACATAAAGGATTTCTTCGTTAGTTTCAAAGTTTGTAATGGTCTGACTCAAGTGCTCTCCGATGTCCTTCCAGCGAATATCTGCTAACTCATGGATTGGTCGATAAATGACATTTCCAAGAGTAGTGAACATCAAGAGGTGCTGGGTTGTCTTGGCATCTTGCACAAAGATCAGACGATCATCATCACGTTTGCCAATTTCTTCCAGAGTGGAAGCCGCAAAGGAACGTGGGCTAGTACGCTTGATATAGCCTGCCTTAGTCACGCTGACATAGGTATCTTCCTCAGCGATAAGACTAGCTGTATCAATCTCGATCACTTTCGCAGTGTCTTCTAGACTACTCAAACGTGGAGTCGCAAATTTTTTCTTGACCTCACGAAGTTCTTTCTTCATGAGATTGTACATAGTTCGTTCATCACCGATGATAGCCGCGAGCATTGCAATCTTCTCACGAAGTTCTGCTTCTTCTTCCTGCAAGACAACCACGTCTGTATTGGTCAAACGGTAAAGTTGCAAGGTAACGATAGCTTCGGCCTGCTCTTCTGTAAAATCATAGCTGACCTTGAGGTTTTCCTTAGCGTCAGCCTTGTTCTCAGAAGCACGGATAAGAGCAATGACTTCGTCCAAAATCGAAATCACGCGAATCAAACCTTCGACGATATGGAGACGTTTTTCAGCCTTCTCCTTGTCAAAACGGGAACGTGCCAAAATCACTTCACGACGGTGGGCAATGTAGCTAGACAGGATTGGAACAATCCCGACCTGACGAGGCGTGAAATTGTCAATCGCCACCATGTTGAAGTTGTAGTTGATTTGTAGGTCAGTGTATTTGAAGAGATAGTTAAGAACGAGCTCTGTATTAGCATCTTTCTTAAGCTCAATAGCAATACGAAGACCGTCACGGTCAGACTCATCACGAATCTCAGCAATACCTGCCACCTTGTTATTAACACGAACATCATCGATTTTCTTGACTAGATTAGCCTTATTGATTTCATAAGGAATCTCAGTGATAACGATTTGCTCCTTACCACCTTTTAACTTTTCAATCTCAGTTTTAGAGCGAACGACCACGCGCCCTTTCCCAGTTTCATAGGCCTTCTTGATTTCGTCACGCCCTTGGATGATAGCCCCTGTAGGGAAGTCAGGTCCAGGCAAGAATTCCATGAGTTTGTCCACCTTGGCTGTTGGGTGGTCAATCATGTAAACCGTCGCATCGATAACCTCAGCCAAATTATGCGGTGGAATATCTGTGGCATATCCAGCCGAAATCCCAGTCGAACCATTGACCAAGAGGTTTGGAAAGGCTGCTGGCAAAACCGTCGGCTCTTTCTCGGTATCGTCAAAGTTCCAAGCAAAGGGAACTGTCTTTTTCTCGATATCTTGAAGAAGATAACCAGCAATCTCAGACAAGCGCGCTTCAGTATAACGCATTGCCGCAGGCGGATCTCCGTCCATAGAACCGTTATTACCGTGCATTTCAACTAGAATCTCACGGTTTTTCCAATCCTGAGACATACGAACCATGGCATCATAGATAGAAGAATCCCCGTGTGGGTGGAAATTCCCCATGATGTTCCCGACAGACTTGGCCGACTTGCGGTAGCTCTTGTCAAAAGTATTGCCATCCTTATTCATAGAATAAAGAATACGGCGTTGAACCGGCTTCAATCCATCCCGAATGTCTGGCAAAGCGCGGTCTTGAATAATGTACTTGGAGTAGCGACCAAAGCGCTCTCCCATGATGTCCTCAAGGGACATGTTTTGAATATTACTCATATAGGATACAAAGCCCGTAAAATGCAAAGTGAAAATAGGAAATTATTGCAGTGAGCGATGCTCACAAGAGAATTTATCTTTTTCACCCAGCATTTAGGGCGTGTTCAACTCCTTTCAAAGAATGTAGAGTAGGTTTTTATAGAAAATATGTTCAGTTAAGATACAAAGGGACATTTCGGCCTGCCGAAAATTTCTGTAGAAAAATAGGAAATTGATGTAGGGTTCGATGAACCTAAGGCGATTTATCTTTTTTCCTAAGAAATTAGTCCCGTGTTCAGTTACTATATATAACTAAACTATCTTTTCTGTAGTTTAATCTTTTAAATTATATACTTTATTTAGTTAGTGATTTGAAAGTCTCTCCTCAGCATACTCAATCATCCTTTCCGCCACTTCCTTATCATAGTCAAAGCCCATCTTGTTAGCAAGAGATTGAGCCTCTTGGTGGAAAAGTTTCATTGTTGCAAATAAAGACTGAGTGATTTTTTCTAAACTTGAGAAATCAAGCAGATTTGAGAATTCCTTCTCTTTCTCAGCAGGTAAATAGTTAAAGAGATGCTTGTAGTTCTTGCCGATATTGACCTTCCCCCTATCGCTTACTACCTGCCAAGCCAAGACCTTCAAGAGTTCTTGTTGACAAATACCATAAAGATGATCAGTGGCATAGAGTAGTTGTTTACGACAGATTCCTTTGACTACGTAGGCTGACACCCACCAAAATTCATTGCAGGCTTTTTCAAAATCTGTCTGACTAGCTGGACTTGTCCAGTAACGTTGAGGACTTGGTGAATAAGGGGCAAACAAACCCTTAGTGTCCTCTAGCACCGTGAAATCCGCTTCGCTTTCTACCCACTCCTTGATATACTCTTTAGGACATAGAGTCAAATCAATCCGATTGCCATCTTCAAAGAGCATGAGATACAGATGGCGATGTTCAAGTACGTTATGCTGCTCAATAATGCGCTTGCCAAACTGATTCAACCAAGAAAGGTCACTTGTCAGATTAGCAAAATCATCCACAATATAGACCACGTCGTAATCTTGAAACTCATCTTTTGGCGCTTGAGCATCTGTTCTTGAACCAGATAGAGCCACAGCATCGACTTTTAGAGTTTTTGCGGTTTGTAAAATTAAATCAAGCATTTCGGGTTCAGTTCTCATATTAACACCTGTTCTTTATTTGATATTACTGTCTATTAGCATACTATTTCTCAAGTTAGATTAGTTAATCAATTATAACAGATTTAGCTATCCTTCTCTCAAAGTTTTTAATTTCGACAAAATTCTAGATTCATCCATGCTTAAAATAACAAATAAAGTCGAAGTATAGATGTCATCGTACCATTGTTCCAATTCATCATCAGCCAAATCAAGATGATATTGATTTGAATTATTGTGCCTTAAACCAAAATTATTATACATTTCAAAAAGTTTTTCAAACGCGATAACCTTTTGATTGTTAACTTTCATAATATCTTTTAATTCTTCAGAATAATTTAGTTCTCTTCTAAACGGTTCAAGGTAGTTCGCTAAAGCAATAAGTATTTCTTTCTTACGCTGAATATTTCCCTTATTTGAAAAATGATTATATTCTAAGACCTTTATCGCCTCTTCAATACTAGTTTCAGATACAATCTGAGAAGCTTCTGAGGCATATACATTCTTTTCAACAATGATTTTGTTACCATTATCCAATGTAATCAATTCATGATTTGATAATTCTAAAAACCTTTTAATATTATCAAATATAACTTGAATAAAGCTACTCTCTTCCTTTGTAAATTTTTCTGCAAGATTACAAAAAATGTCAACTAATAACTCAGAGAAAACAAATAGTTGTTCAGTTGTATTATAGATATTCGATCCAACAAATTCTATCATTTGTGAATAACTGGTGAATGTTGAACGATTAGGATAATCTAAGAAATTATTAGAAATGGCACTATTTAAACTTGTTTCATAATAGCTCCTCTTGAAATTTCTCTCCATTTCCAGTAAATCCATCAAATTTTTCAACTCTCTCTGTGGATCAAACTCCATCCGGTTCAAAATATCAAAATAATTCTGTCTCGCCATAATATTCCCTATACTATACTAAAACACTGTCACTTCTTCCAGCGTAAACTTGACATTATCCTCAATCCACTTACGGCGTGGTTCGACCTTGTCTCCCATGAGGACATTGACACGGCGTTCAGCGCGTGCTAGATCTTCGATCGTGACACGGATGAGAGTGCGAGTTTCTGGGTTCATGGTTGTTTCCCAGAGTTGGTCCGCATTCATCTCACCAAGACCTTTATAGCGTTGAAGTGTTGCGCCTTTGCCAAACTGCTTACGGAGTTCCTCTAGCTCACCATCCGTCCAAGCATAAGCCACTTCTTCTTTCTTGCCTTTACCTTTGGACATCTTGTAAAGAGGCGGAAGGGCGATATAGACATGGCCTGCCTCAACTAGTGGACGCATGTAGCGATAAAAGAAGGTTAAGAGAAGGGTTTGAATGTGGGCACCATCGGTGTCCGCATCGGTCATGATAATGATCTTGTCATAGTTGGCATCTTCAATAGAGAAGTCTGCTCCGACACCAGCACCAATGGTATAAATCATGGTGTTGATTTCCTCATTTTTAAGGATATCCGCCATCTTGGCCTTGGCTGTATTGATGACCTTACCACGAAGAGGCAAAATAGCCTGGAACTTACGGTCACGACCTTGTTTAGCCGAACCACCGGCAGAGTCTCCCTCGACCAGATAGAGTTCGTTCTTAGCTGGATTTTTAGACTGGGCTGGAGTCAATTTCCCAGAAAGCAAGCCCTTATCTTTTTTATTTTTCTTCCCATTTCGGCTCTCATCACGCGCCTTACGTGCTGCTTCACGAGCGTCACGAGCCTTGATAGCCTTGCGAATGAGATTGGAAGCTAGTTCTCCATTTTCCATAAGGAAGAAAGTCAACTTATCAGCCACAATCCCATCTACAACTGGACGAGCTAGTGGACTCCCCAGTTTATCCTTGGTCTGACCTTCAAATTGGAGGTGTTCTTCCGGAACTAGGATAGAAAGAACGGCTGCTAGTCCCTCACGATAATCTGAACCTTCTAGGTTTTTATCTTTTTCCTTGAGAAGTCCCGTCTTACGAGCGTAGTCATTCATGACCTTGGTAATGGCTGACTTGAGTCCTGTCTCATGTGTTCCACCATCTTTAGTACGAACATTATTGACAAAGGATAGAATGTTATCTGAGAATCCATCATTGTACTGAAGGGCTACTTCCACTTGGAAACCATTGTCTTCCCCTTCAAAGTACAGAACTGGTGTCAAGGTTTCCTTGTCTTCGTTCAAATAGGAAACAAAGTCCTGAACTCCATTTTCATAATGGTATTCAATCGCTTCATCTGTTCGTTTGTCTGTCAGAGACAAGGTCACATTTTTTAAGAGAAAGGCTGACTCATTGAGTCGTTCTGAAATGGTATTGTACTTGAAGTCAGTCGTAGAGAAGATTGTCGCGTCAGGCATGAAGGTGACTTTGGTACCTGTCTTAGTCTTGGGTGCTGTACCAATTTTCTTCAAAGTCGTGGCAGGTTTTCCACCATTTTCAAAGCGTTGCTTATAAACAGCACCATCACGAGTGATTTCTACTTCTAGCCAACTAGAAAGGGCATTAACAACAGAAGACCCCACCCCGTGGAGACCTCCAGATGTCTTATAACCCCCTTGACCGAATTTCCCTCCGGCATGGAGAATGGTAAAGATAACCTCTACGGTTGGAATTCCCATGGCATGCATACCAGTCGGCATCCCACGACCATGGTCCTCTACTGTTAGACTTCCGTCTTTATTGATAGTCACATCAATGCGGTCACCAAATCCAGATAAGGCCTCATCGACTGCATTGTCCACTATTTCCCAGACTAGGTGATGGAGACCTGCACCGTCGGTCGAACCGATATACATCCCCGGACGTTTACGAACCGCATCCAACCCTTCTAGCACCTGAATGGCGTCATCATTGTAGTTATTAATATTGATTTCCTTTTTTGACACAAGGAACCTCCTATTTGTTCATCTTTTCTATTTTACAGGTTTTCTAGGGATTTTGCAAAGTTTTTCCCGTTCAGCTGTCACAATTTTAAAGGATATCTCATCATTTCTACACCATTTCATGGTATAATGGGTATATGATGACATTTGTATTATTAATTTTAGCTTATCTGCTTGGTTCGATTCCGTCTGGTCTTTGGATCGGACAAATTTTCTTTCAAACAAATCTGCGTGAACATGGTTCTGGAAATACTGGAACAACCAATACTTTTCGCATTTTGGGTAAGAAAGCAGGTATGGCAACCTTTGTAATTGACTTTTTCAAAGGAACCTTGGCCACTCTGCTTCCAATTCTTTTCCACCTACAAGGTGTATCACCTCTTGTCTTTGGACTTTTGGCTGTCGTTGGACATACCTTCCCTATCTTTGCAGGCTTTAAAGGTGGTAAGGCTGTCGCAACTAGTGCTGGGGTTGTTTTCGGATTCGCGCCTATCTTCTGTCTCTACCTAGCAGTCGTATTCTTTGGAACCCTCTATCTTGGTAGTATGATTTCCTTGTCTAGCGTTGCCGCTTCTATCGCAGCCGTTATCGGAGTTCTCCTATTTCCACTATTTGGATTTATCCTAAACAGCTATGACCCTCTCTTCATTTTGATTATCCTAGCACTTGCTAGCTTGATTATCATTCGTCACAAGGATAATATCACACGTATCAAAAATAAAACTGAAAATCTTGTCCCTTGGGGATTGAACCTAACCCATCAAAATCCTAACAAATAAAACGCCAGTTTGAAACTGACGTTTTTTTGCATGCTTATTTTGATTTGATGTAGTTGATACCGTCTGCCTTAGGCGCAACTGCTTTTCCAAAGAAGGCTGCCAAGACAAGGATGGTCAAGACATAAGGGGCGATTTGAAGGTAAACCGCTGGCACTCCTTGTAGGAAAGGCAATTGAGAACCGATAACTGCCAAACTTTGTGAAAGTCCAAAGAAAAGACTGGAAAGCATAGCACCGATTGGGTTCCATTTACCAAAGATCATCGCAGCAAGAGCGATAAATCCAGGACCGACAATAGTTGTCACTGAGAAGTTGACAGAAATGGATTGAGCATAAATCGCTCCACCAATCCCCCCTAAGAAACCTGAAATGATAACCCCAAGATATCTCATTTTGTAGACATTGATTCCCAAGGTATCCGCTGCTTGAGGGTGTTCACCGACAGAGCGAAGGCGAAGACCAAAGCGTGTCTTAAAGAGAATAAACCAAGCAAAGAATGAGAAGGTAATTGCGATATAACCTAGTAGACTGGTAGACTTGAAGAAGATATCTCCAATCACTGGGATATTAGCCAAAACTGGGAAATCAAAACGTCCAAAAGTCTGGCTTAAGTTATCCGTTTGCCCTTTGTTATAAAGAACTTTAACCAAGAAAACTGCTAGGGCAGGAGCCATCAAGTTCAATACTGTACCACTAACAACATGATCGGCACGGAAATGAACCGTTGCGACGGCATGGATGAGGGAGAAAATGGCTCCCACGACACCGGCAACTAACAAGGAAATCCAAGGGGTCGCTGCTCCAAGTTGTTCTGCAAACTCAAGGTTAAAGACAACCCCAGAAAAGGCTCCCATAACCATAATTCCTTCAAGACCGACGTTAACGACACCACCACGTTCAGAGAAGACTCCTCCGATACTCGTAAAAATAAGTGGTGCTGAGTAAATCAGCATAGAAGAGACCAAGAGGGTGAGTAATGTTGTAATAGACATCCTTACTTACCTCCTTTAACTTGTTTTTTTGGTTTGACAAAATGCTCGATAATATAGTGAACACTGACAAAGAAGATAATGGACGCTGTTACAATGCTGACAAGCTCAGACGGAACTTGCGCAGCGTTCATACCCGGCGCACCAACTTGCAAAACTCCAAATAAGAAGGCTGCAAAGAGAATTCCAATTGGTGAGTTTCCAGCAAGCAAACTAACTGCCATCCCGTTAAATCCGATAGCCAATGATGATCCCTGAACGTAAACGTTTTGGAAGGTTCCAAGCCCTTCGACCGCTCCACCGAGACCAGCTAAGGCACCAGAGATGATCATCGATAGAATGATTGTACGTTTTGCTGAAATACCAGCGTACTCTGAGGCATGGGGATTGAGTCCAACTGCACGGATTTCAAAACCGAGAGTCGTTTTCTTGAGCAAGAACCAAATCACGCCAACAGCAATGATGGCAAAGAAGATCCCGATATTCATACGAGAATTACCAGTCAACTCAGATAACCATGGTGTCTGATAAGTGGCATTGGCACTCACACGAATCGTTGAGTCCGTGCTTTGCATAAAGTCTTTCGGAAAAGAATGAATAAAGGCGTTCCCTACGTACAAAACAATGTAGTTCATCATGATGGTTACAATAACCTCTGATGTACCTAAATAGGCTCTGAGAATACCTGGAATAGCACCTACAATCCCACCTGCAATCAAAGCAATTACTACGGTCGCTAAAATCAACATTGGGCGCGGCATGTCCGGATGCGACAAAGCAAACCAACCACTAAGAATCCAACCTGCTAGTGCCTGACCGGGAAGTCCAACGTTAAAGAAACCTGCACGGCTGGCAACTGCAAACCCCAGACCAATCAAAACAAGAGGACCCATGGCACGGAAAATCTCACCAATTCCACGAAGACTACCAAAAGCTGTATAGAACAACTCCTCATAACCCCAGATAGCATCGTAGCCGAAAATCCACATGACGATGGCTCCGAGTAAGATTCCTAAGAATACGGAAATCAAGGGAACCGAAATTTGTTGTAACTTTTTAGACATCATCCTTCTCCTTTCCCAAGTTTCCACCTGCCATCAAGATACCAAGTTCTTGTTTGTTAGTCGTTTCTGGAGACACAATACCTTGAATCTTACCATCATGAATAACAGCAATTCGGTCTGAAACATTTAAAATCTCATCCAATTCAAAGCTGACAACAAGCACAGCTTTCCCGTTATCACGTTCTTCAATCAAACGTTTGTGGATATATTCAATGGCACCGACATCCAAACCACGAGTTGGTTGGCTGACGATAAGGAGATCAGGATCACGATCAATCTCACGAGCGATAATCGCTTTTTGTTGATTTCCTCCTGAAAGAGCTGCTGCTGGAACAAACTCGCTCGCCGCACGGACGTCAAATTCTTTCATCAATTTCTTGGCATGTGAAGTGATATTGGCATAGTTTAAGATACCATTCTTGCTGAGTGGCTCTTTGTAGTAGGTTTGAAGAGCGATATTTTCTGAAATCATCATCTCCAAAATCAAACCATCACGGTGGCGGTCTTCAGGAACGTGTCCCACGCTTAGTTCTGTAATTTGTCGAGGATGCATCCCCACGATTGATTTGCCTTTTAATTCAACGCTACCTGACTCAACCTTACGAAGACCCGTAATGGCTTGAATGAGTTCAGATTGGCCATTGCCATCAATACCTGCAATACCGACAATTTCACCAGCACGAACATCCAAAGAAAGATTCTTCACAGCTGGTACACCGCGGTTTTCATTGACAACCAAGTCTTTGATAGACAAGACTACTTCTTTTGGTTGTGGGGCCTGTTTCTCCGTTTTGAAGGAGACAGAACGTCCTACCATCATCTCTGCCAAGTCTGCATTGGTTGCCCCTGCAATCTCAACCGTCTGGATTGATTTCCCACGACGAATAACCGTCACTCGATTGGATACCGCACGAATTTCATCCAATTTATGGGTAATCAAAATAATGGATTTTCCTTCTTTGACAAGGTTTTTCATGATAGCCATCAACTCATCAATCTCTGAAGGAGTCAATACGGCTGTCGGTTCGTCAAAGATGAGGATATCAGCACCACGATAAAGTGTCTTCAAGATTTCTACACGTTGTTGAGCACCAACGGAAATATCTGCCACCTTGGCAGCAGGATCCACTGCCAAACCATAACGTTCAGAAAGAGCCTTGATTTCTTTAGTAGCTTCAGCTATATCTAGCACACCATTTTTAGTGATTTCACTCCCCAAAATGATATTTTCAGCTACTGTAAAAGCCTCAACCAACATAAAATGTTGGTGAACCATCCCAATTCCTAGACTAGCAGCTTTAGAAGGTGAATCTAGTTTGACAACTTGACCATTCACCGCAATTTCACCACTAGTTGGCTCGAGAAGTCCTGCCAGCATATTCATCAGAGTGGATTTACCCGCTCCATTTTCTCCTAAAAGTGCATGGATTTCACCTTTTCGCAGTTGCAAGTTGATCTTGTCGTTTGCTACAAATTCACCAAACACCTTGGTAATATCCCGCATCTCAATGACATTTTCGTGTGCCATATGCTTTTCCTTTCCGAGATTTATTTTGTTTCAATAAAACCTGCTAATCGTGTTAACAAGTTCTATTGAGACAAAAATTGCCTCAATTCTTAAAGAAGCGACCGATGGTCGCTTCCTAAGAAATGACTTTTATCCATTATTTTTCAGGAACTTTTACGCTTCCGTCAAGGATTTTAGCTTTTGCGTCTTCAACAGCTTTTTTACCTTCTTCTGAAAGGTTTGTCACTGCCAAGTCAACCCCTTTATCTTTCAATGAGTAGACAATAACTTGTCCGCCAGGGAATTCACCTTTTTCTGCCTTGTTAGCAATATCTTTTACAGTTGTACCAACTTGTTTCAATGTAGATACAAGAACGAAGTTTGATTCTTTACCATCTTTAGAAGTGTATTTACCTTCTGCTGCTTGGTCACGGTCTACACCAATAACCCAAACTTTTTCGTCTTCATTTTTGCTTTCGTTCAAAGATTTTGCTTCAGCAAAGACACCAGCACCTGTACCACCAGCTGCTTGGTAAACAACGTCTGCACCTGCAGCATATTGAGCTGCTGCAATTGTTTTACCTTTGGCAGCATCACCAAATGAACCAGCGTAGTCAACTTGTACTTTGATAGATGGGTCTACTGACTCAACACCAGCCTTAAATCCAGCAGCGAAACGTGAAATAACTTCAGATTCGATACCACCTACAAAACCAACTTGTTTTGTTTTAGTTGTTTTAGCTGCCGCAACCCCAGCAAGGTAAGCTGCTTCGTTGTCAGCAAATGTTACGCTCGCAACATTCTTTTGATCTTTGATCACATCATCAATCAAGACATAGTTTAAGTCAGAGTGGTCTTTTGCTGCCTCTTCAACTGCATTGTGAAGGGCAAAACCAACACCGAAGATCAGGTTGTAACTTCCAGCCGCTTGTTGCAAGTGGTTCGCATAGTCTGCTTCACTTGTTGATTGGAAGTAAGTGTAACCGTTATCTTTAGAAAGGTTGTGTTCTTTACCCCAGTCTTGCAAACCTTCCCAAGCTGATTGGTTAAATGATTTATCATCAACACCACCAGTATCTGTTACGATCGCTGCTTTGGTCTTCATTTCTGATGAAGATGAAGCTGCGTTACGAGAAGAGCGGTTACCACATGCAGCAAGTCCAACTGCTGCTACTGCAACTAGACCAAGGCCTAGCCATTGTTTCTTGTTCATTACTGAACCTCCTAAATAAGATGTGCAACGATGTTGCAAGTATGGATTGGTTGGCCACAAGGACCGCGTCACTCAAAGAGTGACTCAGACTAGTTTAAGTCTGTAAAAGAGTATGGAAGTAACTCCCCGACCGTCATCTCGACCGTCGATTTATCTTTTGCGACAAGTGTCACTTTTAGATCTTTTTCAAAAAATTCAGCCATCACTTGGCGACAAGCGCCACATGGTGATATAGGTTTTTCAGTCTGTCCATAGACAATCAACTCTGAAAACTCTCTTTGGCCTTCGGAAACTGCTTTAAAAATCGCTGTACGCTCTCCACAGTTTGTCAAAGAATAGCTAGCATTCTCAATATTAACACCTGTATAAACGTTACCATCTTTCGCCACTAGAACAGCACTAACAGGAAAGTGAGAATAGGGTACATAGGCTTGCTTGCTGGTTTCAATTGCTAAGTCAATCAACTCAGTAGTCGCCATCTGCTAATTCTCCTTTTAAAATTGCCACACCAGCTGATGTTCCAATACGAGTAGCGCCTGCTTCCACAAAGGCAAGAGCGTCTGCATATGAGCGAGTTCCACCAGCAGCCTTAACTCCCATATCTGGTCCGACCGTTTTACGCATCAACTTAACATCCTCTATAGTGGCACCACCAGTTGAAAATCCAGTTGATGTTTTGACAAAGTCAGCGCCTGCTTTCTGGGATAATTGGCAAGCCACCACCTTTTCATCGTCTGTCAACAAGCAAGCTTCAATAATGACCTTAACCAACTTGTCACCACTTGCTTCTACGACAGCACGGATGTCCGATTCAACCAAATCAAGATTACCTGATTTGAGAGCACCAACATTGATAACCATATCAATCTCATCTGCACCATTTTGGATGGCTTCCTTGGTTTCAAAAGCTTTTACAGCTGAAGTTGTCGCTCCCAAGGGGAAACCAACTACTGTACAAACCTTTACATCTGAGTCTTCAAGTCCTGTTTTCGCATGTTTAACCCATGTGGGATTAACACAAACGCTGGCAAAGTCATACTCACGCGCTTCAGATAGCAAACGATCAATTTGTTCTTGACTTGCATCTTGTTTTAAAAGCGTATGATCAATGTATTTGTTTAATTTCATATTCGGATTCCTCTCTTTTTCATGAGATGATTTCAATTATTTCCTGCAAACGTTTCACACTATCATTTATTTTAACATATTTTTGGAATTCTGTAACTAGTTGAGGGGAAATTTTTCCATTTGTATAAACTTTTGCGACAATTTCTCCCTTTTGAACGGAGTCACCAACCTTCTTCTCAAAAACGATTCCAGTTTCATAGTCTAAAGCATCAGACTTGACTGCACGACCAGCTCCCAATCTCATGGCATAGAGACCAAATTCCATCGCTGGAAGGGCTGAAATGACACCTGACTCTTGAGCTGGGATTTCCACCACATGCGTAACATTTACTGGACGATAGAGATCTTCTAAATCACCGCCTTGAGCTGCTACCATTTCTTCAAACTTAGCCAGCGCTTGGCCGTTTTCAAGGTGTTGACGGACTTCTTCAACCGTCTTCTCGACATTTGCCAAACCAAGCATAATCTGAGCTAGTTCACAAATAAAGTGACTGATATCTTCTCGACCCTTTCCTTGAAGAATTTCAATTGCTTCTAGGATTTCGAGACGATTGCCAATGGCTCGTCCCAAGGGCTGGCTCATATCGGTAATAACCGCTACTGTCTTTCGACCAACGGCCTTACCCAAATCGACCATGGTTTGAGCCAATTCACGCGCCTCATCAACCGTCTTCATGAAGGCACCCTCACCGACTGTTACATCTAGCAAAATAGCATCCGCCCCAGCAGCAATTTTCTTGCTCATCACCGAACTAGCAATCAAAGGAATCGTGTCGACAGTTGCTGTCACATCTCGGAGGGCATAGAGAAGTTTGTCTGCTTTAACCAGCTGATCTGACTGCCCAATAACAGATACACCAATGTCCTGTACCTGACGAATGAAATCTTCTTGACTGCGCTCCACTTGGTAACCCTTGATTGCTTCCAACTTATCTAGGGTTCCGCCAGTATGCCCTAGTCCACGACCACTCATTTTTGCCACAGGCACACCAAAGCTAGCAACAAGGGGAGCTAAAATCAAGGTCACCTTATCACCTACACCACCAGTCGAATGCTTATCAACTTTAACCCCCTCAATAGCTGACAAATCAAACTCCTGACCTGTCTTGACCATATTCATCGTTAGATCAGAAATCTCACGTGTGGTCATTCCTTTAAAATAAACAGCCATAGCAAAAGCAGACATCTGATAGTCTGGAACAGTTCCCGCTACATAGCCCTCTACTAGCCACTTGATTTCATTTGAAGTCAGTTTTTGACCATCTCGTTTCTTTTGAATTAAATCAACTGCTCTCATTCTTTCACACTTCTAAGGATATAGTATCCCTTATCTTTCTTTACGATTTCACAATTTTCAAAAACATCTTCCATCTTGCTTTTGGCGCTCGGAGCACCTTGCTTTTTCTGAATGACAATGGTTAAATCACCTCCATCTTTCAAGAAATCTCTGCTCTTTTCGATAATCTCATGAACAACTTGTTTCCCCGCTCGAATAGGCGGATTGGAAATAACATGGTCAAATTTCCCTTCAACTTGTTCATAGATATTGGATTGGAAAATCGTTACTTCTACTTTATTACGTTCAGCATTTTGTCGCGCTAAGTCCAAGGCACGATTATTGATATCAACCATGGTTACCAGAGCTCCATAAGCCTTGGCCAAGGACAAACCCAATGGCCCATAACCACAGCCTACATCAAGGACCGTTTCTCCTTTGTTAACCTCCAAACACTTCAATAAAAGTTGACTCCCAAAGTCAACCATTTTCTTGCTAAAAACACCCGCATCTGTTAAAAAGGTCATATTTTCTCCCAACAACTCCACTCTCAACTCATGAATGTCGTGAGCAGCATCAGGATTTTCTGCATAATACATTTTACTCATAAAACTATTTTACCATAATTTGGCTTGAATTGTAAATCGTTTACAAATTGATGATAAAACGAAAAAGACTGAAGAAAGCTAGTAAGTAAAACCTTTTCTTCAATCTCTTTCAATGATTAGAAATACATTACAATCTATCGGGAACTACAAATTATCATAGTCAGGAAAAAACAGTTCGTCTGCAATCAGGCGCATTTTTATCACTATTTCTTAACCTTAAAATACTTTATTATCAACAAGATTCCCAATATGATGTTTAGATAAAAACCCAACTGATAAGTTTGTGTCAAGATTTCCAAACTTGTCCAAAGTCGTATCAAATCTTCTAGTGACATACGGAATAGATATCCTTCTGTAGCAATCCACAAAATCAAAAATAGATAACTACCAGCAGCAAGCCATTTCGTCCACTGCTTTTTTACTAGCCAGGCAATCAAGAGCGAACAGATAAAGACAGCTGTTACAAGGAGATGATCCATTAAGAAGGTAAA
Organism: Streptococcus sp. CM6; assembly: GCF_000526095.1. Lineage (NCBI taxonomy): Bacteria > Bacillati > Bacillota > Bacilli > Lactobacillales > Streptococcaceae > Streptococcus > Streptococcus sp. CM6. The sequence continues at coordinate 79,003 of NZ_JATS01000024.1, forward strand.
ACCGTAATAGGTTTCTACAAAGCGTCTACCATTATCCGCATTCGCTCCCCTTATAAAAGGTAGTGTAAAACTTAAAATAAAACAGAGTTCCAATATGTAACATCTCAAGATTTTCATAGTATACCCCCTATAAGTTGCGAACTAAAAAGCCCACTTTTAATAACTGATAAGTCATCAAAAACAATTCCCTATCTAATCATTAAACTATTCAACCTCCATCTCTATTATACGATATTGACTTACTACCATCAAGAAACCGCTTTATTTTTTTAGCTTTTTATGGTATGATAAACAAAATATCTAGGGGAAAACAAATGACCAACGAATTTTTACATTTTGAAAAAATCAGTCGCCAGAATTGGCAATCATTGCATCGCAAAACAACCCCTCCCTTGACAGAGGAAGAGTTAGAATCCATCAAGAGTTTCAATGACCAGATTAGCCTGCAAGATGTGACAGATATTTATTTACCTTTAGCTCATCTCATCCAAATTTACAAACGCACCAAAGAGGATTTAGCCTTTTCTAAGGGGATTTTTCTCCAAAGAGAGAGTAAATCTCAACCCTTCATTATTGGAGTTTCAGGAAGTGTAGCTGTAGGAAAATCAACAACTAGCCGACTTCTGCAAATCCTTCTCTCTCGTACAGTTACTGATGCTACTGTAGAATTGGTGACAACTGACGGCTTTCTCTATCCCAATCAAACCTTGATGGACCAAGATATATTAAATCGCAAAGGTTTTCCTGAAAGTTATGATATGGAAGCTTTACTGGATTTTCTTGATCGCCTAAAGAATGGACAAGATGTCGATATTCCTGTCTATTCTCATGAAGTGTATGACATCGTTCCTGGAGAGAAACAACGTGTCAAAGCTGCTGACTTTGTTATTGTCGAAGGCATCAATGTCTTTCAAAACCCTCAAAATGAGCGCCTTTACATCACTGATTTCTTTGATTTCTCCATCTATGTAGATGCTGCTGTCGAGGACATTGAAAGTTGGTATCTGGATCGTTTCTTAAAACTCCTCAGCTTTGCCCAAAATGATCCCAACAGCTACTACCACCGCTTTACGCAAATGCCGATTGGAGAAGTTGAAGCCTTTGCACATCAGGTTTGGACCAGCATTAATCTCACAAATCTACAAAACTACATCGAACCGACAAGGAATCGCGCCGAGGTCATTCTCCACAAGACTAAAAACCACGAAATCGATGAAATTTACCTAAAAAAATAATTTCCCCTTGTCAAAACCTAAGTTTTCATATATAATGGTATAGTTAGTAAATATGGAGGTAAGAACATTGGCAAACATTAAATCAGCTATCAAACGCGCTGAATTGAACGTTAAACAAAACGAAAAAAACTCAGCTCAAAAATCAGCTATGCGTACTGCTATCAAAGCTTTCGAAGCAAACCCTTCTGAAGAACTTTTCCGTGCTGCTAGCTCAGCTATCGACAAAGCAGAAACTAAAGGTTTGATTCATAAAAACAAAGCAAGCCGCGATAAAGCTCGTCTTTCAGCTAAACTTGCTAAATAAGAAACAGTCCATAGAGGCTGTTTTTTTGTCCTCTAATCAGAAAAGGTAGAAAATGAAAATATCAATCATAGGATATTCTGGAGCTGGTAAGTCAACCCTAGCTGAAAAATTATCAAGCTACTACTCCATACCCAAACTGCATATGGACACCCTCCAATTTCAACCTGGTTGGCAAGACAGTGACCGCGAATGGATGTTGACCGAGATGAAAAACTTTCTCACAAAGCATGAAGCTTGGGTCATCGACGGCAACTACTCTTGGTGTTGCTATGAAGAAAGAATGCTGGAAGCTGACCAAATTATCTTTCTCAATTTTTCACCATGGACTTGTCTCTTTCGAGCCTTTAAACGGTATCTTACATACCGAGGCAAGGTCCGAGAAAGTATGGCTGCAGGTTGCCCTGAACGCTTTGACTGGGACTTTATCAGATGGATTCTCTGGGATGGGCGTACAAAACATGCCAAAGAACGCTATCAGCAGGTTCAAGAAACCTATCTAGAGAAAGTAATTGTCCTCAAGTCGCAAAAGGAGATGGACCACTTCTTAGAAAATCTCGTAAATAACAAGAAAAACCAACGTGCCTAACGTTGGTTTTTTGCTTTTACCCAATCACACTTCCGTTTGGTACAGCTGGATCAACTGTGAGAAGGGTTAATTGTCCATCATGTTCAGCTGAGAGGATCATTCCTTGACTGACATATTTTTTCATCATCTTGCGAGGTTTGAGGTTAGCAACGATTTGGACCTTCTTGCCGACCAATTCTTGCTCATTTGGATAGTATTTGGCAATTCCTGAGAGGATTTGACGGTCTTCGCCATCACCAGCATCCAGGCGGAATTGGAGCAACTTATCAGAACCTTCTACTTTAGACACTTCTTTGACTTCTGCGACACGGATTTCAACCTTATCAAAGTCTTCAAACCTGATTTCATCCTTGTTTAGTTCGAGTTCGACTTCATCTGGATTCCATTCTTTTTCGACTGCTGGTTTGTTGCTTTCCATTTGTTCCTTGATATAGGCAATCTCTTCTTCCATGTCCAGACGTGGGAAGATTGGTGTTCCTTTGGCAACAACAGTCACACCTGCAGGGAAATCTGCCAAGCTCAAGTTTTCTAGGCTAGAAACTTCTGCTAGACCAAGTTGTGCCAATACAGCGCGACTAGTTTCCATCATAAATGGTTCAATCAAGTGAGCTACGACACGAAGGCTGGCTGCCAAATGGCTCATGACACTTGCCAACTGGTCACGAAGGGCTTCATCCTTAGCCAAGACCCATGGAGCTGTCTCATCGATGTATTTGTTGGTACGTGAGATAAGAGTCCATACTGCTTCAAGGGCACGTGGGTAGTCAACTGCTTCCATGTGTGTATGGTAGTCAGAGATAGATTGCTCTGCTACTTGAGCAAGAGCATTGTCAAACTCTGTCACACCTTCTACATAGGCAGGAATTTGTCCATCAAAGTACTTGTTAATCATGGAAACCGTACGGTTGAGGAGGTTTCCGAGGTCATTTGCTAATTCATAGTTGATACGGCCGACGTAGTCCTCTGGAGTAAAAGTCCCGTCTGAACCAACCGGAAGGCTACGCATGAGATAGTAACGAAGTGGATCCAGTCCATAACGTTCTACTAACATTTCAGGGTAAACGACATTCCCTTTAGACTTAGACATCTTGCCGTCTTTCATGACAAACCAACCATGGGCAATCAAGCGGTCAGGTAATTTAACATCCAACATCATAAGAAGGATTGGCCAGTAGATTGAGTGGAAACGAAGGATGTCTTTTCCGACCATTTGGAAGACTGTTCCGTTCCAGAACTTATCATAGTTAGCATGATCCTCTTGACCGTAACCAAGAGCAGTCGCATAGTTGAGAAGGGCATCGATCCAAACGTAGACAACGTGTTTTGGATTTGATGGGACTGGTACTCCCCATGTAAAGGTTGTACGAGAAACCGCCAAGTCTTCCAAACCTGGCTCGATGAAGTTGCGAAGCATTTCATTAAGGCGACCATCTGGAGTAATGAAGTCAGGGTGCGATTTGAAAAATTCGACCAAACGGTCTTGGTATTTGCTGAGGCGAAGGAAATATGACTCTTCAGAAACCCATTCAACCTCGTGACCTGATGGAGCGATACCACCAGTTACATTTCCAGCTTCGTCACGGAAAACTTCTGCCAGCTGGCTTTCTGTAAAGAATTCCTCATCTGAGACTGAATACCAACCAGAGTATTCACCCAAGTAGATATCATCTTGAGCAAGCAAGCGTTCAAAGATCTGAGCCACTACTTTTTCATGGTAGTCATCAGTTGTACGGATAAATTTATCGTATGAGATATCTAATAATTTCCAAAGTTCTTTAACTCCAACCGCCATGCCATCAACATAGGCTTGTGGTGTAATCCCAGCTTCTTCTGCTTTTTGTTGAATCTTTTGACCATGCTCGTCAAGTCCAGTCAGATAAAAGACATCGTAGCCCATGAGGCGTTTGTAACGTGCTAAGACATCACATGCGATAGTTGTGTAGGCAGAACCGATATGAAGTTTACCAGATGGATAGTAAATCGGTGTTGTAATATAAAAATTCTTTTCAGACATAATTTTTCCTTTCCAGGCTAATGAAACCTGTTTTTCTAACACTTCATTATATCATATTTTTAGTGATTTTCGATAGAGAAATTCATACAAAAACAAGACAGACAAATGTCCATCTTGTTTTTTTCTGTTCTATATCTTATTCATAACGAAGGGCTTCAATCGGATCAAGCTTAGAGGCTTTATTGGCTGGTAAGACACCAAATATCATACCAACGCTGGCTGATACAGCCAAGCTAAAGAGAGCAATTGGGAGGGAAACCCCAACTTCGATACCTGCAATCATGTTTTGAAGCAATACTCCAGCTAACATGGTCATTCCAGCAGCAATCCCAAGGCCGATAACACCACCTAGCAAGGTCAAGATCATGGACTCAATCAAAAACTGAACTAAGATATTAGCCCGTGTTGCTCCAAGAGCCTTCCGCAGACCAATCTCACGCGTACGTTCTGTCACCGAGACCAACATGATATTCATGACACCTGTTCCTCCAACAAAAAGAGAGATACCTGCAATGGCACTGATAACAGTGGTCATAAAACCAAATAGTTGTTGTACCTCTTGGAAGGCGGCAGTTGCATCCGCAACTTGGTACTCCCCTTGCTGAAGACCAGCAATCTCAGTCAATTTTCGAGCCAACTCTGGTCCCAAGGTCTGCGTTAGACTAGTATCATTGACACGAAAGACGATGTTCGAAATTTCATCAGTATTAAAATTGGCTGCGAGGGAGATATTAGTCGTAATTGGAAGACCACCAATCCCAAAGGCTTTAGCAGTTTTAGCTTCATTGCTAGTATAAACGCCAATCACACGGTAACTAAATTCATTGACAGAGATGACTTGATTAACCGCAGCTTCTGGACTATCAAACAAACTCTTGGCTAGTTCTTCGTCCAGCAAAATCACACTGGCAAATTCCTTGTAGTCTTGCGGTCTTAGACTTCTACCCGCAACGATTTCATTTTCAACTGCGTTCATGTAGGTGCTATTTCCGCCTGTCAGAGTCGCTCGTTCAACCTTCTTATCCTTATAAGATAGGGTAACGTTGGTCGAGTTAGTGACATAGTAACTGTCCACTCCTTTGAGTTTGGCAGCCTCCTTGACCCAAGATTCGAGTGGTTTTGGTGGTTCAACATGAACATCCTCTTCTTTCCCACTGACTGTCAAAGCTGACTGGCGCTGAGTAAAGGAGCCATCCTTGCTCTTGATAGGAGAGAAAAAGACATGGATATCCTTCTGTGATTTGGTCATGTTTTTATTGACCTGACGAGACATGGAGTCTCCCAGAGCCATGATAACTACGACAGACGAAACTCCGATGATAATCCCGATCATGGTCAGGAAAGAACGCATCTTGTGAGCCATAATGGATGAAAAGGCAAATTTCAGATTCTGCATCTAGTTTTCCTCCTTTTCTACCTGAGCACTGTCTGATGAGATAACCCCATCACGAATGACAATTTGGCGTTTGGCATAGGCGGCAATCTCAGGCTCATGCGTGACCATGATAATGGTCTTCCCTTCCTTGTTTAACTCCACCAACAGTTGCATGATTTGATTTCCTGTCTTGGTATCCAAGGCTCCTGTGGGTTCGTCTGCTAGGATGATAGAGGGATTGTTTACCAAGGCACGCGCAATAGCTACACGTTGCTTTTGACCACCTGATAACTCAGACGGCAAATGATGACTGCGCTCCGTCAGCTCAACCTTTTCCAGAAATTCCTCAGCCAATTTCCGACGTTTTGAAGCCGAAACTCCAGCGTAAATCAAGGGCAATTCGACGTTTTGAAGTGCATTGAGCTTGGACAAGAGAAAGAACTGCTGAAAGACAAAGCCGATTTGCTGGTTGCGGACTTTGGCCAGTTGTTTCTCTCCAAGGCCTGCAACTTCTTGACCTTCAAGATAGTACTCTCCACTGGTCGGTGTATCCAACATTCCGATGGTATTCATCAACGTAGACTTACCAGAACCAGATGGTCCCATAATGGCAACAAACTCACCTTCATGAACTTCTAGATTGATATTTTTAAGGACCTGCAGTTCTTGGTCACCATTTCGATAGCTCCTGCAGATATTTTTGAGACTAATTAGTTTCTTCATCAGCCTTCACCTCTTTTCCTTCTTCCAAGGAAGATGTTGGATTACTGATGACCTTGGCACCGTTTGTCAAACCTGAAGTAATTTCTTGGTTGTCTGCGTCCGCATTCCCCAGAGTAACTTCTACCTTCTTCGCTTTTTTCTGGTCGTCTAAAAGCCAGACATAGTTTTTGTCATTTTCGGTAACAACACTTGTCAAAGGAACAAGGATGGCTTTACTTTTGTTTTTGACTTCAACACTGACTGAGAAGCCTTGTTTCAACTCACTGATATCGCTAGTCACATCAACAGTATAAGGGTACTTAGATCCAGTATTCCCTCCAAGGGCTGCATTTGCTGCTTCTCCATTGTTTTTAGGATAATCAGAAATATAGCTGATTTTTCCTGTCCAGCTCTTATCTTGGTAAACCTTCGAAGTAAAGGTAACTTCTTGGCCTACAGAAAGGTTAGCAAGGTTGTATTCAGACAACTCCCCTTTGACCTGCAAGTTTTCATTACTTACGACATGTACTACCACTTGGCTATTACCTGTTGGCGATTTGGAAACATTACGATTAACTTCAACTACAGTCCCTTCTAGTGTACTAAGGACTGTTGCAGCATCTAGCTGAGCTTGAGCCTTGTTGAGCTGAGCTACGGCATCTGCACGGTTATCCTTGGCATCACTGATTTGAGAATCAATAGAGGATACTGAAGAAGTCGCTGCTTGCGCTTGTTCTGGGAGTCCAGCTTCTGTTGGAACTTGTGGAGAAGCTGGTGCAACTGATGCATTTTCACGAGCTTTGTTTAACTCCTCGATGTGACGGTCTGCCTTTGCAACTGCACGATCGGCTGCATCGTAGGCAGCTTGAGCGTCCACACTGCTGTATTTGACCAACGCTTGCCCTTCTTCGACCTTGTCACCAACCGAAACAAGGATTTCATCTAAATCTCCCTTACTAGCATCAAAATAAACGTATTGTTCATTTTTTGCTGTAACCGTACCTGACAAGAGAACCGATGAAGCAACAGAACCTTCCTTAGCAGTAACGATATGAGAGGTTTCATCCTTGACTGCTGACTGGGAAGGTTGTCTAAAAATCAAAATCCCCGCAGCACCGATAACAATAGCACTGGCAACACCAATCGCTGTGTATAATTGCCATTTTTTTGCCTTCTTATTTCTTTTCATTTTTAAGCTCCTTTATTCTTTTGCCTTACAAAAACCATTATATCAGAAATACCAAGCCCAAACAATGACAGTTCAGATGGAAACAATGACAATTCAGGACCATTATTTCGTTCGGTATTCGTTTTTTGGATTATTGTGCTAGATATATAATACAATATCTTTTTGAATTTGGCAAGCGTTTTTATAATTTTTTTATCGTAGCAGATTTTTGCATTCAAAAAATAAAAACGATAGAATATGACTATCAAAGCTATAAGGAGTTTTCTATGAGAGAATATGATATCATCGCCATCGGTGGAGGAAGCGGCGGTATCGCCACTATGAACCGCGCTGGCGAACACGGTGCTAAAGCAGCTGTTATCGAGGAGAAAAAATTAGGTGGAACCTGCGTCAATGTCGGCTGTGTTCCTAAGAAAATCATGTGGTATGGAGCTCAAATCGCTGAAAGCTTCCACCACTACGGTCCTGACTATGGTTTTACAAGTTCTGATGTTCAATTTGATTTCGCAAAACTTCGTCAAAACCGTGAAGCCTACATCGATCGCGCTCGCTCATCTTATGATGGAAGTTTCAAGCGCAACGGTGTTGATTTGATTGAGGGGCGTGCTCATTTTGTTGATTCCCACACCGTCAGTATTAATGGTGAATTGATTCGGGCCAAGCATATCGTGATTGCGACTGGTGCTCGCCCAAGCATCCCAACTATTCCTGGAGCTGAACTCGGTGGTAGCTCAGACGATGTCTTTGCTTGGGAGCAACTTCCTGAATCCGTTGCGATTCTTGGAGCTGGCTATATCGCAGTTGAATTAGCAGGTGTTCTCCACTCACTCGGAGTAAAAACTGATTTGTTTGTCCGCCGCGATCGTCCCTTGCGCACTTTTGACAGCTACATCGTTGAAGGTCTTGTCAATGAAATGGAAAAAACAGGTCTACCTTTGCACACACACAAGGTACCCGTCAAGCTCGAAGAAACTGAGCAAGGTATTGCCATTCATTTCGAAGATGGTTCTAGTCACACTGCAAGCCAAGTTATCTGGGCTACCGGTCGCCGTCCAAATGTAGATGGTCTTGAGTTAGAAAAGGCCGGCGTTACACTCAACGAACGTGGATTTATCCAAGTGGATGAGTATCAAAATACTGTTGTAGATGGTATCTATGCCCTTGGAGACGTTACTGGTGAGAAGGAACTAACCCCAGTAGCCATCAAGGCAGGACGCACCTTATCTGAACGCCTTTTCAACGGAAAAACAAATGCCAAGATGGACTACACAACTATCCCTACTGTTGTCTTCTCTCACCCAGCAATCGGAACAGTCGGTTTAACTGAAGATCAAGCTATCAAAGAATACGGCCAAGATAACATCAAAGTCTACAAGTCAAGCTTTGCATCTATGTACTCAGCCGTTACAAACCATCGTCAAGAATCTCGCTTCAAACTCATCACTGCCGGTGCAGACGAAAAAGTTATTGGCCTACACGGACTTGGTTATGGAGTGGATGAGATGATTCAAGGATTCGCTGTTGCCATCAAGATGGGGGCAACCAAGGCGGACTTTGATGCTACAGTAGCTATCCACCCAACCGCTTCAGAAGAATTTGTAACCATGCGCTAATTATCGCAAGAGACCTCAAGAGGTCTCTTTTTACTTGCAAAATCGGCTGTTACAAAATTGTTACCTTGTTTTTAAAAATAGGTTGACTTTTCTTTCTGAATTAGTATAATAGTTACTATAATTTTGAAAAGAGGTTAACAGTTTTGAAAAAAGCTCATATCTATGCTATCCCCGCTATCGGTGCTGCTCTCATCGCCGTATTGGCACAAATCAGTCTCCCTATCGGTCCTGTACCCTTCACTCTACAAAACTTTGCGATCGGTCTGATGGCTACTGTTTTTAGACCTAGGGAAGCCGTCCTATCTGTAGCTCTCTATCTCCTGCTGGGTGCCATTGGTTTACCTGTCTTTGCAGGGGGAGGTGCAGGATTTCACGTTTTAGTCGGTCCAAGTTCAGGCTATCTTTGGTTCGACCTTGTCTATGCTGGACTTACATCTTATCTCATCCATCAAAATAGTGGCTATATCCGCATTTTCCTAGCCAACCTCCTGGGTGATTCACTCGTCTTTGTCGGAGGTATTCTCAGCCTCCACTTCCTTGCTGGTATGTCCCTTGACAAGGCACTCGCTGTTGGCGTCTTTCCTTTTATCCTCCCTGATCTTGGTAAGATTATTGCCATTAGTTTCATTAGCCGTCCCCTACTCGAACGATTGAAAAACCTTCCTTATTTCTCAAGATAAAAAAATAGTCCAGAACAAATGTTCTGGACTATTTCCTTTCCAATTACTTCCTAAGAACTAACTGAAAATCATCTCTCATCTAGAGATTATTTATTTTTACGGCTTACAAAGTACAATCCACCGGTCACTGCCATCAAAGCAAGTCCTGCAACTACTGTTGCGTTAGATGCTTTTTCACCAGTGTTAGGAAGTTGAGGTTTTGGCCCTGGTTTTCCTGGTTCATTTGGTTTACCTGGTGTTGGTTTTTCTGGAATGTATGTATTTGTAATATTGAAGCCTTCTACTTTAGATGTGTAACCTTTAACCGGAACTTCTACTACAGAGTATTTAATTTCTGTACCTTGATCTTTGTAGCGATCAAGTCCTGTAAACTCATAAGTCCAGCCAGTTGCTTCTGAAACTGTAGCTTCTTTACCAGTTTCTTTACCATCCGCAAGAAGTTTCACAGTGATAGAAGATGGACGAGCATCTTTATGGTTTTCATCACCTTTCCAGATCTTCTTACCTTTTACAGATGTTTTCTCTGGTGTATGAGCGTTGGTCACATTCATACCAGTTTCAGTAGCTGTGTAACCTGTAGGAACACCAACTTCTTTGACTGTGTACTCGATTGGCTTACCATTTTGGTAACGGTCCAGATTAGTAAATTCATACTTCCAGCCTGTTTCCGCTGTGGCTGTAGCTTCTTGGCCAGTTTCTTTACCATTCGCAAGTAGCTTCACTGTGATAGATGCTGGACGGATACGATCTTGGTCGTTATTGTCAATCCAAGTCTTTTGTCCACTTACAGCAATTTTTTCTGGTGTATATTCATTGGTAATGGTGTACTTACCTTCTTTTTCTGTGGTGATTGTTGAAGTATATCCTTTGACAACCACTTCTTTGACTTTGTACTCGATTAGTTTACCATTTTCATACTTAGGAAGTGGTTTTGATTCGAACTTCCAACCAGTTGCTTCTGATACTTCAATTTCTTGAACGACTTTGTCGCCATTAAGAATTTGAACTTTCACAGATTTAGTACGTTTGCCGTCTTGGTTGTTGTTATCTTTCCAAACCTTAGTTCCTGAAAGAACGACTGTTTCTATGTCATGGGTGTTTGTCACCACTTGACCAGTCACAGAGGCTTTGTATCCAGCTGGTACATCTACTTCCTTGATAGAGTAAGTGATTTCTTTACCAGCTTCGTATTGTGGAAGATTTGTGAAGGATGCTACCCAAGTATTAGCGTCTGTCTTATCCTTAGCTG
>NZ_JATS01000025.1:0-37510 GCF_000526095.1 Streptococcus sp. CM6
TATTGGCTCGGTAGCTCAGTTGGTAGAGCAATGGATTGAAGCTCCATGTGTCGGCGGTTCGATTCCGTCTCGCGCCATATTTTATTTATAACTTGGAAGGGTAGCGAAGAGGCTAAACGCGGCGGACTGTAAATCCGCTCCTTCGGGTTCGGGGGTTCGAATCCCTCCCCTTCCATTACTTTAGTTACGGGCATAGTTTAAAGGTAGAACTAAGGTCTCCAAAACCTTCAGTGTGGGTTCAATTCCTACTGCCCGTGTTAATATGATTATGGCGGGTGTGGTGAAGTGGTTAACACACCAGATTGTGGCTCTGGCATGCGTGGGTTCGATCCCCATCACTCGCCTATTTTATATTATTGGGGTATAGCCAAGCGGTAAGGCAAGGGACTTTGACTCCCTCATGCGTTGGTTCGAATCCAGCTACCCCAGTTACTATTTGCCGGCGTGGCGGAATTGGCAGACGCGCTGGACTCAAAATCCAGTGTCCGCAAGGACGTGCCGGTTCGACCCCGGCCGCCGGTATAGTAATAATGACAAGGTTTCTAGGCCTTGTCTTTTCTTTTATTTGATTATCTGTATTTGCTTGAGTTACTAAAAATTACGGCTCTTTGTCAACTGTAGTGGGTTGAAGTCAGCTAAGATCGAGAAAGGACGAATTTCGTCCTTTCTTTTTTGATGTTGAGAGCGATGAAAATCCGTTTTTGAAGTTTTCAAAGTTCCTAAAACTAATGGCATTTCGCTTGATAAGTTTGATGAGATTATTAGTCGCTTCTAATTTTGCATTAGAATAGGGTAACTGAAGAGCGTTGACGATTTTCTCTTTGTCCTTGAGGAAGGTTTTAAAGACAGTCTGAAAAAGAGGATGAACCTGCTTTAGATTCTCCTCAATGAGCCTGAACCTAGAAATTTGAAAGCGAAGCTGTTTAGCTAAGTCATAGTAAAGACTAAACATATCCATCGTAATGATTTTCACCTGACAGCGAACGATTCTATTGTAGTGAAGAAAGTAATTTCGGATGATAGTTTGTGTGGTTACTTACAGTTTACACCAATGAAACGCTATGAGTTTTTTGTTGCACTATATTTTACAATTTATCACACAAAAATAGGCTCCATAATATCTATCTACAAATATTATAGAGCCTTATTTTTGAGTGCCATTCTAATCTTTTTTGCTTAGATTTTTGGTATAATATTACTTATTCACAATTTATTTTGATTATGAAAGAGTTTGGAGATCAATGTCTCGGTCTATTGAATTACTAAAGAAACGTTACTTAAAGAATATAAAAGAGAACCCAGATTTATTTATTGGGATTGAGTTAGAATTTCCTATTGTAAATTTAGAGGGTAAAGCTACAGATGGTGAAGTTGTTAAGGATCTCTTTCGGTATTTACCATCAGTACTGGGCTTTACTATCGAAAAAGTGGATGATTTTGGGAATCCAATTCAGTTACTTGATCTAGTCAGCCAAGATACGATCTTGTTTGAGGTTGCTTATACGACAATTGAGTTTGCATTCGGAAAAGCTGAATCTATCCAAGAGGTAGAAGAACGCTTTAACTTCTATATGGCTACGATTCAGAATAAGTTAGGTGAAGCTAATCATGCTATTGTTGGCTGTGGCCTTCATCCTAACTGGGATAAAAATGAGAATTGTCCAGTGGCTTTTCCCCGCTATCAGATGTTGATGGATTATTTGAACTTAAGTAGAAGTAAGACTAGTAGAGGTTTACACGATTTTCCTGAGTATGGAGCCTTTATCTGCGGTAGTCAGGTTCAACTGGACGTTTCAAGGTCCAACTACCTGCGTGTTATCAACGCTTTTACTCAGATTGAAGCTGCCAAAGCTTATTTGTTTGCAAATTCTGAGTTTTCGGGGGCAGATTGGGATACCAAAATTTCGAGAGATATTTTTTGGGAAGAGTCCATGCATGGTATCTATCCAGAGAACATTGGTGTCAATGCTAGACTCTTTAAAGATGAGGATGATTTTTTGGATTACCTAAATCATTCTGCGATTTTTACAGCAGAGCGGGATGGTGAAACCTATTATTTTTATCCAATTCGAGCAAAAGATTACTTAGGAACCCCTGAAATTCATGCCTTTGCTCTTGATGGGGAGGAGATTCTTCTTTATCCTCAGGAGAAGGATTTTGAAACTCATCGTAGTTATCAGTATCAAGACTTAACGACTCGAGGAACAGTTGAGTTTCGTAGTGTGTGTACTCAGCCACTTGATAGGACTTTTACTTCAGCAGCTTTTCACTTGGGCTTGTTGGTTCATTTAGACAAGCTTGAGGCTTACTTGCGAACTGCTCCTTTTTTTACCACAGCTGGTCGTGATTATAAGCTTTTAAGACGACAATTTTCTAAAAAACAACTCACAGATGAAGAAGAAGCTGCGGTTCTCGAGTTTTCTAAAGATTTACTCACCCTAGCTGAGGAAGGACTGGAGAAAAGAGATAAGCAAGAAATGGTTTATTTAGAGCCTTTGAAGAAAGAATTGGGATTATAATTTCTCTTATAAAGGGAGAATTTTCTGAAAAATCATGATATAATGGAAGAGACTATAGATAAAGGATAGAGATTCATGACATTAGTTTATCAATCAACGCGTGATGCCAATAATACAGTAACTGCCAGCCAAGCTATTTTGCAAGGTTTGGCGACGGATGGTGGTCTGTTTACACCACTTACTTATCCAAAGGTGGATTTGGACTTTGATACATTAAAAGATGCTTCTTACCAAGAAGTGGCTAAATTAGTTTTATCAGCATTTTTAGATGACTTTACAGCTGAGGAGTTGGACTACTGTATCAACAATGCCTACGATAGCAAGTTTGATACTCCAGCTATTGCGCCATTGGTGAAACTGGATGGGCAATACAACTTGGAATTGTTCCATGGTTCAACGATTGCCTTTAAGGATATGGCCTTGTCTATCTTGCCATACTTTATGACAACGGCCGCTAAAAAGCATGGTTTGGAGAACAAGATTGTCATTTTGACAGCGACATCTGGTGATACTGGGAAAGCTGCTATGGCGGGGTTTGCCGATGTGCCTGGAACTGAGATTATCGTCTTTTATCCAAAGGATGGTGTCAGCAAGGTACAAGAGTTGCAAATGACTACTCAGACTGGCGACAATACTCATGTTATCGCTATTGATGGTAACTTTGACGATGCGCAAACAAATGTGAAGCACATGTTCAACGATGTAGCTCTTCGTGAAAAATTGGCAGCGAACAAGTTGCAATTTTCATCAGCTAACTCTATGAACATTGGTCGTTTGGTACCACAGATTGTTTACTATGTTTATGCCTACGCTCAGCTTGTAAAAACAGGCGAAATTGTGGCGGGTGAAAAAGTCAATTTCACAGTACCAACAGGAAACTTTGGAAATATCTTGGCTGCCTTTTATGCTAAACAAATCGGTCTTCCAGTTGGCAAATTAATCTGTGCTTCAAATGACAACAATGTTTTGACAGACTTCTTCAAGACACGTGTTTACGACAAGAAACGTGAGTTTAAAGTGACAACTAGTCCATCTATGGATATCTTAGTATCTTCAAACTTGGAGCGTTTGATTTTCCATCTTTTGGGGAATAATGCGGTTAAGACAGCTGAACTCATGAATGCCTTGAGTACACAAGGACAATATGAATTGACAGACTTTGATGCAGCGATTTTGGAACTCTTTGCAGCTGAATATGCAACTGAGGAAGAAACTGCGGCAGAAATTAAACGTGTTTATCAAACAGATGCCTATATCGAGGATCCACATACGGCGGTTGCCTCAGCTGTTTATAGAAAATACCAAGCAGCTACTGGCGATGCGACTAAGACAGTGATTGCTTCAACAGCTAGTCCATACAAGTTCCCAGTGGTTGCCGTAGAAGCAGTAACAGGAAAAGCAGGCTTAACTGACTTTGAAGCCTTGGCTCAATTACATGACATTTCAGGAGTGGCAGTGCCACCAGCGGTTGATGGCCTTGAAACAGCTCCAGTTCGTCATAAAACAACAGTGGCAGCTGCTGATATGCAAGCAGCGGTTGAGGCTTATCTAGGACTTTAAGGCAGAGGGAGTAAACTCGGTTGGGAAACCAACTGAGTTTCTTTTCATCAGGAGGAGAGATTGTTTAAGAAAAATAAAGACATTCTTAATATTGCATTGCCA
The DNA here is from genome assembly GCF_000526095.1 of Streptococcus sp. CM6. Lineage (NCBI taxonomy): Bacteria > Bacillati > Bacillota > Bacilli > Lactobacillales > Streptococcaceae > Streptococcus > Streptococcus sp. CM6. The sequence continues at coordinate 4,182 of NZ_JATS01000025.1, forward strand.
GCTATGGGTGAAAACTTTTTGCAGATGCTTATGGGAATGGTGGACAGTTACTTGGTCGCTCACTTGGGACTGATAGCTATTTCGGGTGTTTCAGTTGCTGGCAATATTATCACCATTTACCAGGCGATTTTTATCGCTCTAGGGGCTGCTATTTCCAGTGTTATTTCAAAAAGTTTGGGGCAGAAAGATCAGTCCAAGTTGGCTTATCACGTGACAGAGGCTCTCAAGATAACCCTATTGCTGAGTGCACTTTTAGGCGCCTTATCCATCTTTGCTGGGCAAGAGATGATAGGGCTCTTGGGAACTGAGCAGGCTGTGGCTGAGAGTGGCGGGCTCTACCTATCTTTAGTGGGTGGATCGATTGTTCTCTTGGGTTTGATGACGAGTCTAGGTGCCTTGATTCGTGCAACGCATAATCCGCGTCTACCTCTCTATGTTAGTCTTTTATCCAATGCCTTGAATATTCTTTTTTCAAGTCTAGCTATTTTTGTCCTTGATATGGGCATAGCGGGTGTTGCTTGGGGGACTATCTTGTCTCGCTTAGTCGGTCTTGTGATTTTGTGGTCGCAATTAAAGCTGCCTTTTGAGAAACCGACTTTTGGTTTAGATAAGGAACTATTGACTTTGGCTTTGCCAGCGGCAGGAGAACGTCTTATGATGCGGGCTGGAGATGTAGTGATCATTGCCTTGGTTGTTTCATTTGGGACGGAGGCAGTAGCGGGGAATGCAGTCGGAGAAGTCTTGACCCAGTTTAACTATATGCCTGCCTTTGGCGTCGCTACGGCGACGGTCATGCAGGTAGCTCGAGCCGTTGGAGAGGATAACTGGGAAAGAGTAGATGATTTGAGCAAGCAAACCTTTTGGCTCTCCCTGCTTCTCATGTTGCCCTTAACTCTCAGTATCTATGCCTTAGGGACACCATTGACTCATCTCTATACGACCGACCCTGTAGCAGTCGAAGCGAGCGTTTTGGTGGCGCTGTTCTCTCTACTAGGAACCCCCATGGCGACAGGGACAGTTATTTATACGGCAGTTTGGCAGGGCTTGGGAAATGCTCGCCTCCCCTTTTATGCGACAAGTATTGGGATGTGGTGTATCCGCATTGGCACAGCTTATCTGATGGGTATTGTTCTTGGTTGGAGCTTGCCTGGTATTTGGGCAGGGACTCTCTTGGATAATGGTTTTCGCTGGTTATTTCTACGTTACCGTTACCAGCGTTATATGAGTTTGAAAGGATAGAAGATGCAAAAAACAGCTTTTATTTGGGATTTAGACGGGACTTTATTGGATTCTTACGAAGCGATTTTGTCAGGGATTGAGGAGACTTTTGGTCAGTTTTCTATTCCTTATGATAAGGAGAAAGTGAGAGAGTTTATCCTCAAGTTTTCTGTGCAGGATTTGCTGGTGCAGGTGGCAGAAGAGAGAAATCTGAATGCGGAAGTGCTCAATCAGGTACGTGCCCAGAGCCTGGCTGAGAAGAATGCTCAGGTAGTTTTGATGCCATGTGCGCGTGAGGTGTTGAATTGGGCAGACCAAGTAGGGATTCGGAACTTTGTTTACACTCATAAAGGGGACAATGCTTTTACTATTCTAAAGGATCTGGGATTGGAATCCTATTTTACAGAGATTTTAACCAGTCAGAGTGGCTTTGAGCGCAAGCCTAGTCCAGAAGCGGCTACCTATTTGTTAGACAAGTATCAGCTGGATCCTGAGAAGACCTATTATATAGGGGACCGGACTTTAGATGTGGAATTCGCCCAGAATAGCGGCATTCAAAGCATCAACTTTTTAGAGTCTTCTTTTGAAGGCAATCACATGATTCGAGCACTAGCAGATATTCCTCATATTTTTGAGAGTAAGTAACGAGAAGATTGTGTCAGTTGTGTGACAGAGACCTAACAAACTATTTCAAGTAATCGAGTTTGTTACAAGGAATAGACAGTTCTATTAAATAGGCCCGAGAGGGCTTTTTTTCTGCTTTTTTTGTGTTATGATAGACGGGTACTCATTTGAAAGGAATATGAACGAATGAAGAAAAGAATGATTTTTGCCTCAACAGTAGCCTTGTCATTTGCCCCAGTATTGGCAACCCAAGCAGAAGAAGTCCTTTGGACTGCACGTAGTGTTGAGCAAATCCAAAACGATTTGACTAAAACGGACAACAAAACAAGCTATACAGTACAGTATGGTGATACCTTGAGCACCATTGCAGAAGCTTTGGGAGTAGATGTGACGGTTCTTGCTAATTTGAACAAAATTACCAATATGGACTTGATTTTTCCAGATACTGTCCTCACTACAACTGTCAATGAGGAAGAAGAGGTAACGGAAGTTGAAATCCAAACTCCTCAAGCAGACGCTAGTGAAGAAGTGACGACTGCGACAGCTGATTTGACGACGAATCAAGTAACAGTCGATGAACAAACAGTTCAAGTAGAAAACCTTTCTCAACCGATTGAGGAAGCTCCAACTGCAACAGAGATTGAAAAACCAGCAGAAGTAGCGTCAAGTTCAGAAGTTTCTGAGACAGCGACAGTTGCTGAAGAGAAACCATCTACAGAAACACCAGTAGCTGAAGAAACAGCAGAAACGACTCCAGCGGCAGCACCAGTAGCAGAAACACCAGTAGCAGAAACAACTAGTCCAGTTGAAGAAGCTCCAAAAGTGGCGACTCCAGCGACCGAAGAAACGGCAGCAACAACTCCAGCAGAAGCACCAGTAGCAGCTGCGCCGGCAACTGAAACGCCTGCTGATACAACAGGAACAAGTGTAGCAGAAGAAACAGCAGCATCAACAGCAACTTCTGACACTGTAACTTCGACTTATCAAGCAGAGCAAAGCCAAACTCCTTCAAGAACGTATTCAGCTCCAGCGGCTCCTGACTATGCAGGACTTGCTGTAGCTAAGTCTGAGAATGCTGGTCTTCAACCACAAACTGCAGCCTTTAAAGAAGAAGTAGCCAACTTGTTTGGGATTACATCCTTTAGTGGCTACCGTCCTGGTGACAGTGGGGACCATGGTAAAGGATTGGCCATCGACTTTATGGTCCCAGTGAGTTCAGCACTCGGAGATCAAATTGCAGAATATGCAGTCAAAAATATGGCTAGCCGTGGTATCAACTATATCATCTGGAAGCAACGTTTCTACGCTCCATATGATAGTAAATATGGACCAGCCTACACGTGGAATCCAATGCCGGATCGTGGTAGTGTGACCGAAAACCACTATGACCACGTTCACGTATCAATGAATTAAGAATAATAAGAAGCTATACATTTAAAAGTGTAGCTTCTTTTTGTGTAAAATAGTGTCGATAAGTGAAATAAAATCTAAAACATGTTAAAATGTAAGCGGATACAAAACTATACTAACGCTTTTAAGCATAGAGAGAAAGGATGAAGTGAATGACAAATCGATTAAAAACTCCATTTGAGAAAACAAGAGATGATTTTGAAGAGGAATTTTGTGGTGAAATTGTCGAATTCTTGATTTTTACCCTCCAAAATGTAACTGGGGCCGCTTCTTTAAAAGATGGTTGTAAAATGCCGTCCGTTCATTTTAAAGCTAGTGTCAATGTTGCAACCCAGGAATTCTCTGAACGTGAGGGACGTTTGGAATGGGTATTGACTCCTGAGGAATTTGAAGAAAAGAGATGGGGCTTTAGTTTTGAACCCTACAAAATTCATCATATCAAATGTCAAAAACGCCCCTTCATGGAGTTAGAGCCATATATGTCAGAAGTAGCTAATAACTGCTACCACTTGCTGGAATACCTAGATGACCAATCCTCAGACTCTAGGTTAGAGACCTTGATTGAAACCTATCAAAAACCGGTCATCATTCAAGACGATATTGGCGAATTCACCTTAAACAGAGCCTATTCTTGGTTTGAAGGATTCATCACTTACGAGGGTGGTAAGATTCATGCTATCTTTGCTGTGAGTGCAGATGAAAGTCTCCCTCCAAGTTCTTTTGATGATCTAAAGAAATTTATGGGAACTTTCCAAGTTCAAGATACTCGGATTAAAGACTATATTGTCAAAGAACTGTGGGAAACAGCCCAAGACTGGATAGATTCAGATGAAAATGATGTGGAGTTAACAGAAGAGTATTTTATCAACTCTCTTTCCTTGAGTGAACTATCGATCAACGAAGACGGGGAATTGACCCTCTACTATGATGATAGCGAGGAAATTTTTGCAGGCCATGCCATCGAAGTTGTCATTGATAAAGAGGGAGAAATCCTTCGAGCAGATTTGGTAGGTTAGTGCTGGATTTTATCTAGAATATAGAAATAATAGCCTTTTGGGATTGAAACCAAGAGGCTATTTTTCGTGAGTAAGCAAAATAGTTGCGTTTTTAATCTTTCTGTAATATACTTGATAACTCAATAGTTGATAAATCAAGTGTACGCAAGGAGGTAGAAATGAAAAAAATTAACGACTTACTGTACCAGCTCCATTTAACAGATCGGATGATCACTCAACTTTTTGAGAAACAATTGGGAATTAGTTTGACCCGCTATCAAATCTTGCAGTTTTTACTGCAGCAGTCACCCTGCAACCAGATTGCCGTTCAGGAGAAGTTGCAAATCGACCAGGCGGCCTTGACCCGTCATTTTAAGATACTAGAGTCAGAGGGCTATGTCAGTCGCAAGCGTAATCCGGCCAATCAGCGAGAAGTCTTAGTTGAATTAACCCAAGAAGCCAAGAATCAACTCTTAGTCAGTCCGCCTAAACATCATTTGCGAGTGAAGGAACAGATGGAGAGCATCTTATCGACAGCCGAGCAGAAAGAGCTAACAACTTTACTGACGAAACTAGTGTCAGGTCTAGAAAAAATAGAATTTTAAGGAGAAAACGATGTCAATCATTACTACTATTTTAGCAACTATCGTTGCTTTGGAGCATTTTTACATTTTTTATTTGGAAAGTGTGGCTACGCAATCAGATACTACTAGTCGAGTGTTTAATGTGGATAAGGAAGAACTGGCTCGTCCTTCAGTGAGTTCATTATTTAAAAATCAAGGAATTTATAATGCTTTGATAGGTGCCTTTCTCTTGTACGGGATTTATTTCTCACAAAGTTTGGAAATTGTGACCATCTTTGTTTTATTTGTGCTTGGTGCAGCGACCTACGGTTCTCTAACAGCAGATAAGAAGATTATTCTGAAGCAAGGTGGGCCCGCTGTTTTGACTTTGCTGAGTATTTTGCTTTTGAAATAAGAAAACCAGCGTCCTGAACGATGCTGGTTTTTGTATGCTCTTATCCATTTCGACGTTTACGGGCTAGTAGGGCTCTGTAAAAGAAGATATGATTGTTTTGGATATAGGGAAGGATTGAAAAACTAGCAATTCCAAAGGTGATCCAGTTGAGGAAGTACCAAGGGAGTAGTTGTAGGTCGAGGACAAAGCGTTGAAATTTGTAACCCTTCATCAAGAAACGGCTGGTTTTAAGGATTTGACGGGGTTTAGCCTGTCCTAAATCCAGAGTGTCGCAGAGGAGGAATTCTACCTGCGAGTAGGCATAATGTTGTGGAATGTAGAGGATATTCCCTACAATCATCAAGATGAGACTCGCGAAAAAGTAGAGTCCAAAGGTCATAAGGAATTGCTCGGTTTCAACGGATGAGAGGTCTAATTTTGGAAATTCAGGATGTAGGGCGACAAATCTCCGAGCCAAGAGATTGCTATAAAAGAGAAAATAAACGCCTACTAAGTTTGGAATGCTCCATAAAAAGAGGTAGAAACGTTTGAGGAGCAGAGTTAGGAAGGTTTGCGAGAAGCGCTCTTCAGCAAAGAGGGCCAGGCTTGATTTTACTGAGAGTTCTGTATCAGGATCCTTGAGGAGTCGGAGTGTCGCAAAGGCAGCACCTGCTAGAAAAATCGTGCTCACAAAAGAAACCACTAACGGGAAGAGATAGGCTTGGAGTACTTGTGCCAGCATGCTGAAAAAGGATTGCTCTAAAACACTTTCTTGGAGACGAGCCAAGGGGTTGAGAAAGCCTGACAAGATGACCAACATACTAGGAAGGAGATAGACCAGAAGGAGGCGGGGATTTTCAGCCTGAAATTGCCTAGCCTGCAGACGAATAGTTTTTAAATCAATTTTTGGGTATTTCATTCTCTCATTATACCATAGTTCGTGACAGTTCCAGCTTTTTTTGATAAAATCATACAGTATGCCTTTGGGCGCAAAGTATGAACTGGGACTGTTTTTCCCAGCTTCGGAGGTAGAAAATGTCAGATTCACCAATCAAATACCGTTTGATTAAGAAAGAAAAACACACGGGAGCTCGTCTGGGAGAAATCATCACCCCACACGGTACCTTCCCGACACCCATGTTTATGCCAGTTGGGACCCAAGCCACTGTTAAAACCCAGTCACCTGAAGAATTAAAGGAGATGGGATCAGGGATTATCCTATCTAATACTTATCATCTCTGGCTTCGCCCTGGAGATGAACTCGTCGCACGCGCAGGCGGTCTCCACAAGTTCATGAATTGGGACCAGCCAATTTTGACAGATAGTGGTGGCTTCCAGGTTTATTCCCTAGCAGATAGCCGAAATATCACCGAAGAAGGAGTAACCTTTAAAAACCATCTCAATGGCTCCAAGATGTTCCTATCACCAGAGAAAGCCATCTCTATTCAGAACAATCTGGGCTCAGACATCATGATGTCCTTTGACGAATGTCCTCAGTTTTACCAACCTTATGACTACGTTAAGAAATCCATCGAGCGTACTAGCCGTTGGGCTGAGCGTGGTTTGAAAGCTCATCGTCGTCCGCACGACCAAGGCTTGTTTGGGATTGTGCAGGGAGCGGGCTTTGAAGACCTTCGTCGTCAGTCAGCTCACGACCTTGTTAGCATGGACTTCCCTGGCTACTCTATCGGTGGTTTGGCAGTGGGCGAAACGCACGAAGAGATGAATGCAGTCTTGGATTTCACAACCCAACTTCTCCCAGAAAACAAACCTCGCTATTTGATGGGTGTCGGAGCGCCAGATAGCTTGATTGATGGAGTTATTCGTGGGGTGGATATGTTTGACTGTGTCTTGCCGACTCGTATCGCTCGTAACGGTACCTGTATGACCAGCCAAGGCCGTTTGGTTGTCAAGAATGCTCAGTTTGCTGAGGATTTTACGCCACTGGATCCTGAGTGTGATTGCTATACATGTAAGAACTATACACGCGCTTACCTTCGCCACCTGCTCAAGGCTGACGAAACCTTCGGTATCCGCTTGACTAGCTACCACAATCTCTACTTCTTGCTCAACCTGATGAAGCAGGTCCGTCAAGCCATCATGGATGACAATCTCTTGGAATTCCGTGAGTATTTTGTGGAAAAATATGGCTACAACAAGTCAGGACGCAATTTTTAAAGTGTAAAATTAGAATGCCAAAATCCTAAGTTTTCTCTTAGGATTTTTCTTCTTTTTTTGATAAAATAAGGTGTATTATGGAATAAAAATTAGATGTTTTTAAGATCTAATTGAGTGGGGAATAAACTCGTATGCGTATTAAATGGTTTTCCTTGATTAGGATTACAGGTTTACTTTTGGTGCTCTTGTACCACTTCTTTCAAACAATCTTTCCTGGAGGCTTCTTTGGGGTAGATGTCTTTTTCACTTTTTCAGGATTTTTGATCACTGCCCTCCTTTTAGAAGAATTTGGGAAAAAACGCCAGATTGATTTACTGGGCTTTTTTAAGAGACGGTTTTACCGCATCGTACCACCTGTGGTGCTGATGGTTTTGGTGACCATGCCCTTTACCCTCCTAGTTCGCCAAGACTATGTTGCTGGAATTGGCGGTCAGATTGCTGGAGTTTTCGGTTTTATGACCAACTTCTACGAAATGTTAACAGGGGGAAGTTATGAATCCCAGTTCATTCCGCATCTCTTTGTTCACAACTGGAGTCTAGCCGTTGAGGTTCACTACTATATTCTTTGGGGCTTAGTGGTTTGGTTCTTATCGAAACGTTCAAAATCTAGTAGTCAATTGAGAGGGATGGTATTTCTTCTTTCTACGGGAGCTTTTATCATTAGCTTTTTCTCCATGTTTATTGGTAGTCTAATGGTTAGTTCCCACTCGTCTGTCTACTTTTCAAGTTTGACCCATGTCTATCCCTTCTTTTTAGGAAGCATTTTGGCGACAGTTGTGGGGGTTCGTCAGACGAGCGATTTAGTCAAGCAGTTTGACCGGACGTGGGATCTTCGTCAAAATCTACTGGTGTTTGCTGCAGGTCTTTTGGTATTAGTGCTCTTGACTTTCTTTGTCAAGTTTACCTACCTATTCGCTTATCTATTTGGTTTCTTACTAGCAAGTTTAGCGGCCGTGACCATGATTCTTGCTGCGCGTGTCTTACATGAGAAAACGCCTGAGATACAAGAACCTCGGATAATCACATTTTTAGCGGATACCAGTTATGCGGTTTACCTCTTCCACTGGCCTTTCTATATTATCTTTTCTCAGCTGATGAGCAATCTGCCCGCTGTTATTTTAACCGTTATCTTTTCCTATTTCTTCGCTATCTTATCCTTCTATATTATTGAGCCATTGATTGCCGGTAAGACCAATGCTTTAGTTAGAAAAATCACTAAACTGCATCATATCAGACCCATTAGTGCTAGTGTTGTGGGTGTTCTTTCCTTACTTACCTTGATTATCATAGCTATGGCTCCTCAAGTTGGAGCTTTTGAGACAGACTTGATGGTCAATGGTTTCAAGCAAGCTCAGACCAATATAGGACAAACAAAAACCCTTGCTGAACAAGCAGAAGCCAGTCGCCTGGGAATTTCTGAGGGAACGAGTCTGATTGGAGATTCGGTAGCCTTGCGTGCCAATACAGCCTTAAAAGAGGCTCTTCCTGATGCAAATATCAATGCTCAGGTTAGTCGGACGACCAAGCAAGCCAATGACATCATGCTCAATAACAGTCAGAACAAGGCACTGCTAAAAACAGTCGTCATTGCAACAGGGGTTAATAATTCTGAAGGCTACAAGAATGATTTGGATAGCATCGTGAACAATCTACCGAAAGGACACCATCTGATACTGGTGACACCTTATGAGGGAGACAAGAGCAAGGACACTTATGCATCAGTGGAGCAGTATGCGGCTTATGCGAGAGAATTAGCTGAAAAGAATCCATATGTGAGCATCGCTGACTGGAATAAGGTCGCTAAGGAACACCCTGAAATCTGGGCTGGAACTGACCAAGTCCACTTTGGAAATGATAGCAACATGATTGAAGAAGGTGCTAAACTTTACGCAGAAACGATTGCAGCTGCTATCAAGGCTGCTCAAGAACTGCCTGTAAAATCAAAATAAGATCAAAGAGTTGGAGAAATCCAGCTCTTTTAAAATATCTCTAGAAAATAGGTCTATACCATTTACAAATGAAAAAGAAAGGTTTATAATGTAATTGACATAATAAATTCTAGAATCAATCTATCAAGGAGGTTATCATTATGCCTAATTATATTAAAGCGGATCAGTTTTTCTACCCACACGGAGTTCGTCGTGGCGGTTACTTGGAACTTGTGGATGGCAAGTTTGGAAAGCATGTGGATCAAATTCCTGAAGGAGCTGAGGTGATTGACTATACAGGTTATAGCATTGCCCCAGGACTTGTGGATACCCACATTCATGGATTTGGCGGTGTGGATGTCATGGACAATAACATCGAAGGGACCCTTCATACCATGAGTGAAGGACTACTTAGTACAGGTGTCACCAGCTTCTTGCCAACGACTTTGACCTCCTCTTACGAGCAGTTGCTCGCAGTAACTGAAAATATCGGTGCTCGTTACCAGGAAGCAACTGGAGCGAAAATTCGTGGTATCTATTTTGAAGGGCCTTATTTCACAGAGAAATACAAGGGAGCTCAAAACCCTGCCTACATGAAAGATCCTCGTATGGATGAGTTTCGTGCTTGGCAAAAAGCATCCAATGGCTTGCTCAATAAAATCGCCCTTGCGCCAGAACGTGAAGGTGTAGAAGACTTTGTTCGTACAATTACGGGTGAAGGAGTGACCGTTGCTCTTGGACACTCCAATGCGACTTTTGATGAAGCTAAAAAAGCAGTCGATGCTGGAGCAAGCGTTTGGGTACATGCCTACAATGGAATGCGTGGGTTGACTCACCGTGAGCTCGGTATGGTGGGAGCCATGTATGAGTTGCCACATACTTACGCTGAATTGATTTGTGACGGTCATCACGTGGATCCAAAAGCCTGTGACATTTTGCTCAAACAAAAAGGAACTGAAAATATCGCCCTTATCACAGACTGTATGACAGCGGGTGGCTTGGAAGACGGCGACTACATGTTGGGAGAATTCCCGGTAGTAGTTGCTAATGGAACTGCTCGCCTCAAATCTACAGGAAATTTGGCAGGTTCAATCCTCAAACTCAAAGATGGTTTGAAAAATGTGGTCGAATGGGGCATTGCGAATCCGCATGAAGCAGTCATGATGGCCAGCCTCAACCCAGCAAAATCTGTTCACATTGATGATGTCTGTGGCCAAATCCGTGAAGGCTACGACGCTGACTTTATCGTACTAGATAAAGATTTGGAATTGGTAGCAACCTACCTAGATGGTGTGAAACGTTATCAAGCCTAAGAAGATAAAAATAGGGGTCAATAAAGGACTCCTATTTTTATTATCAGATGAAAATAACAGGCTTCTTAAAGAAGTTTCTAATGGGGGAAATAAGCAAAATCCTTTTCTTGTATTAAAAAATTAGATATAATATACGGTACAAAGGAAGTAGTAAGAATGTATCGTGTTATAGAAATGTATGGGGACTTTGAACCGTGGTGGTTCATAGAAGGTTGGGAAGAAGATGTCATCATGAGTCAATCTTTTGATAAGTATTATGATGCTCTAAAATATTATAAATCATGCTGGTTTGAGCTGGAAAAGAAGAATCCTCTTTATAAGAGTCGGAGTGATTTGATGACTATCTTTTGGGATCCTGCTGATAAACGCTGGTGTGATGAGTGCGATGAGTATTTGCAGCAGTACCATTCTTTGGCACTTTTACAGGATGAGCAAGTCATCCCCGATGAAAAGCTACGTCCAGGCTACGAAAAACAAACAGGCCAAGAAAAACACCGTTCTTGCCGTATGAAATGGAGATAAAAAGTAACTTTTTAAGTTGCTTTTTTTAATTTTTTGCGAATAGTTAGATAAGGAGGGCGGTATGGTACAAGAAATTGCACAGAAAATTATTGCTACTGCGAAAGAAAAGAAGGCTCAGGATATCTATTTCATTCCCAAGGAAAAGTCCTACGAGCTTCACATGCGGGTTGGAGACGAGCGGTGTCTCGTTGACTCTTATGAGTTTGATGTTTTAGCTGCTGTGATTAGTCATTTTAAGTTTGTGGCGGGTATGAACGTAGGAGAGAAGAGACGTAGTCAGCTGGGCTCTTGCGACTATCAGCATGGGGAGAAGGTGTCTTCTCTGCGTTTGTCTACCGTGGGAGATTATCGGGGACATGAGAGTTTGGTCATTCGTTTGTTGCACGATGAGGAGCAGGACCTGCATTTCTGGTTTCAGGATATGAACGAACTGGGTGAGCAGTACAGGCAACGGGGCCTCTATCTTTTTGCAGGTCCGGTCGGCAGTGGCAAGACGACTCTGATGCACGAATTAGCCAAGTCCCTGTTTAAGGGGCAGCAAGTTATGTCTATCGAAGACCCAGTAGAAATCAAGCAGGAAGACATGCTCCAGTTACAGTTGAATGAGGCGATTGGCTTGACCTATGAAAATCTCATCAAACTGTCTCTCCGGCATCGTCCTGACCTCTTGATTATTGGTGAAATTCGGGATAGCGAGACGGCACGTGCAGTGGTCAGAGCCAGTTTGACAGGGGCGACGGTCTTTTCAACCATTCATGCCAAGAGTATCCGAGGTGTTTATGAACGCCTTCTGGAGTTGGGTGTTACGGAGGAGGAATTAGCAGTTGTCCTGCAAGGCGTCTGCTACCAGAGATTAATCGGGGGAGGAGGAATCGTTGATTTTGCAAACAAAGACTATCAAGAACACCAGCCAACTAGCTGGAATGAGCAGATTGATCAGCTTCTTAAAGATGGACATATCACAAATCTTCAGGCTGAAACGGAAAAAATTAGCTACAGCTAAGCAGAAGAAAATCATTACCTTGTTTAACAACCTCTTCTCCAGTGGTTTTCATTTGGTGGAAATTATTTCTTTCTTGGGGAGAAGTGCCTTGCTGGAAAAGGACTATGTGGCCCAGATGCACCAAGGCTTGTCTCAGGGGAAATTCTTTTCAGAGATGATGGACAGCTTGGGTTTTTCAAGTGCTATTGTGACCCAATTATCTCTAGCTGAAGTGCATGGAAATCTCCACCTGAGTTTGGGAAAGATAGAAGAATATCTGGAAAATCTGGCCAAGGTCAAGAAGAAGTTAATCGAAGTGGCGACTTATCCTCTGATTTTGCTGGGATTTCTCCTGCTAATCATGCTGGGGCTCAGGAATTATTTGCTCCCTCAACTGGACAGTAGCAATATCGCCACCCAAATAATTGGCAATCTGCCACAAATTTTTCTGGAACTAGTGCTGGTTTGCTCTCTATCTTTACTTTTAGCCCTCACTTTCTACAAAAGAAGTTCCAAGATGCGGGTTTTCTCTATGTTGGCACGGGTTCCCTTTCTAGGAATCTTTGTCCAGACTTATCTGACAGCTTATTATGCGCGTGAATGGGGCAATATGATTTCACAGGGAATGGAGCTGACGCAGATTTTTCAGATCATGCAGGAACAGGGTTCCCAGCTCTTTAAAGAAATCGGTCAAGATCTGGCTCAAGCCCTGCAAAATGGCCGCGAATTTTCTCAAACCATAGCGACTTATCCTTTCTTTAAAAAGGAGTTGAGCCTCATCATCGAGTATGGGGAAGTCAAGTCCAAGCTGGGGAGTGAGTTGGAAATCTATGCTGAAAAAACTTGGGAAGCCTTTTTTACCCGAGTTAATCGTACCATGAATCTGGTACAGCCACTGGTTTTTATCTTTGTGGCCCTGATTATCGTTTTACTTTATGCGGCAATGCTTATGCCCATGTATCAAAATATGGAGGTAAATTTTTAAAATGAAAAAATTCATGACAAATTTAAAAAAAGCCAAGGTTAAAGCTTTCACTTTGGTAGAAATGCTAGTCGTCCTTTTAATCATCAGCGTTCTTCTCTTGCTCTTTGTGCCCAATTTGACCAAGCAAAAGGATGCCGTAGATGACAAAGGAAAAGCTGCTGTTGTCAAGGTCGTGGAAAGCCAGGCAGAACTTTATCGTTTGGATAAAAATGATGATGCCAGCCTCAGCAAATTACAAGCGGACGGTCGTATCACTGCTGAGCAAGCCAAAGCTTATAAAGACTACCATGCAAAACAAAAAACAAGCCAAACCGTTGCAGATTAAGGCCTTTACTATGCTGGAAAGTCTCTTAGTTTTGGGACTTGTGAGTATCCTTGCTTTGGGCTTGTCTGGCTCTGTCCAGTCCAGTTTTGCAGCGGTAGAGGAGCAGATTTTCTTTATGGAGTTTGAAGAACTCTATAGGGAAACGCAAAAACGCAGTGTTGCTAGTCAGCAAAAAACCAGTCTGAACTTAGATGGACAGACGATCAGCAATGGCAATCAAAACTTGACCGTTCCAAAAGGAATTCAGGCACCATCAGGACAAAGCATTATATTTGATCGAGCTGGGGGCAATTCGTCCCTGGCTAAGGTTGAATTTCAGACTAGCAAAGGAGCGATTCGCTATCAATTATATCTAGGAAATGGAAAAATTAAACGCATTAAGGAAACTAAAAATTAAGGCAGTAATCTTACTAGAAGCAGTAGTAGCTTTGGCTGTGTTTGCCAGCATTGCGACCCTTCTTTTGGGACAAATTCAAAAAAATAGACAAGAAGAGGCAGAAATCTTGCAAAAGGAAGAAGTCTTACGTGTGGCTAAGATGGCTCTGCAGACAGGTCAAAATCAGGTAAACATAAATGGAGTGGAGATTCAGGTGCTTGCTAGTGAAAAAGAAGTGGAGGTCTACCATGGTTCAGAGAAGTTGCTCGACCTTAAAGAGCAGTAAGGTAAGAGCGTTCACTCTTTTAGAATCTCTGATTGCCCTTATCGTCATTAGCGGAGGCTTGCTCCTCTTTCAAGCTATGAGTCAGCTCCTCATTTCAGAAGTTCGTTACCAGCAGCAAAGCGAGCAAAAGGAGTGGCTCTTGTTTGTGGGTCAACTGGAGGCAGAGTTAGAGCGTTCGCAGTTTGAAAAGGTAGAAGGCAATCGCCTCTACATGAAACAGGATGGTAAGGATATCTCTATAGGTAAGTCTAAATCGGATGATTTTCGAAAAACGGATACCAGCGGACGGGGCTACCAACCTATGGTTTATGGACTTAAATCAGCTCAAATTACAGAGGAAAATCAATTGGTTCACTTTCGTTTCCAATTTCAAAAGGGCTTAGAAAGGGAGTTCATCTATCGTGTGGAAAAAGCAAAAAGTTAAGGCAGGCGTTCTTTTATATGCAGTCACCATGGCAGCCATTTTTAGCCTTTTGTTGCAGTTTTATTTAAATCGGCAAGTAGCCCATCACAAAGACTTTGCCCTAAACAAAGAAAAGTTGGCAGCTTTTGCCATGGCCAAGCGAAGCAAAGAGAAGGCTGAACAAGAAAGTGGGGAACGAGTCTTTAACTTAGGAAAAGTCACGTATCAAAATACGAAAACAGTTTTTGCAACAAGTGTTCGAATGAATAAGAGCAACTATGAATTTCTCTTTCCTCCGATGAAAACCCAAGAAAAGAAAACAGTTAAAAAGGAAGAGGTAGCGACTGATTCAAGCAATCAAGCAGGGAAGAAAAAATCAGAAGAAAAGCTTGAAAAGAAAGCCGATTCCTAGGCAATTCAACTACTTTGTGTTACACTAAAAGCATGAAATACGATTTTAATCACAAAGCAGAAACCTTTGATTCGCCCAAAAATATCTTTCTTGCAAACTTGGTTTGTCAAGCAATTGAAAAACAGATTGATTTTCTATCTGATAAGGAAATACTGGACTTTGGTGGTGGGACGGGTCTGTTAGCCTTGCCTCTAGCTAAGCAAGCCAAATCGGTTACCCTTGTAGACATCTCGGAGAAAATGCTGGAGCAATCCCGTTTGAAAGCAGAGCAACAAGACATCAAGAATATCCAGTTTTTGGAACAGGATTTACTGGTGAATCCTTTGGAGCAACAATTTGACCTGATTGTTGTCAGTCGAGTTCTTCATCATATGCCTGATCTAGATGCGACTCTTGCCATGTTTCACCATCACCTTAGGGAGAATGGACAAGTCCTCATCGCTGATTTTGTCAAGACAGATACCAACCATCATGGTTTTGATTTAGCTGAACTGGAAATCAAGCTCGCCCAATTTGGTTTTTCAATCATTGACAGTCAGATTCTCTATAGTGCTGAAGGTCTTTTCCTAGGAAATTACGCAGAGCTCTTTTTAACTGTAGCCCAAAAATCACTCGCTGACTAAAGCAGTGATTTTTTCTCTTTAGATGGAAAAAAGGAGGGAAATTTGATAAGATAGGAATATGGATTTTGAAAAAATTGAACAAGCTTATACGTATTTACTAGAGAATGTCCAAGTCATCCAAAGTGATTTGGTGACCAACTTTTATGATGCCTTGGTAGAGCAAAATAGTATCTATCTAGATGGCGAGACCGAGCTAGAGCAGATCAAGGAGAACAATCAAGCCCTTAAACGCTTAGCGCTTCGCAAGGAAGAGTGGCTCAAGACCTACCAGTTTCTCTTGATGAAGGCAGGACAAACGGAACCTTTACAGGCCAATCACCAGTTTACACCAGATGCCATTTCTCTCCTCTTGGTACTTGTTGTAGAAGAGTTGTTTGAACAAGAGGAAATTAGCATCCTCGAAATAGGTTCTGGTATGGGCATTTTGGGGGCTACTTTCTTGACTTCTCTCTCTAAAAAAGTAGATTACTTGGGAATCGAAGTGGATGACTTGCTGATTGATTTGGCAGCAAGTATGTCAGATGTGATTGGTTTACAGGCTGGTTTTGTTCAAGGAGATGCCGTTCGTCCGCAAATGCTTAAAGAAAGCGATGTGGTCATCAGCGACTTGCCTGTTGGCTATTACCCAGACGATGCCATCGCTTCACGCTATCAAGTGGCTTCTAGTCAAGAGCATACCTATGCCCACCATTTGCTGATGGAACAAGGCCTCAAGTACCTTAAGTCAGATGGCTATGCTATTTTTCTAGCTCCGAGTGATTTATTGACCAGTCCTCAAAGTGACTTATTAAAAGGGTGGCTCAAAGATGAAGTGAGTCTGGCTGCTATCATCGCTCTGCCAGAGGATATTTTCTCAACTGCAAGCCAAGCTAAAAGTATTTTTGTCTTACAGAAGAAAAGAGACAAGGAAATAGAACCCTTTGTCTACCCACTTACTAGCTTGCAAGATCCGTCAGTTTTGTTGACCTTTAAAGAAAATTTTCAAAATTGGAGCAAAGGTACTGAAATATAAAAGAGATTTTGTTATAATAGATGAAAACGCTTAAAAAAGAGGTATCATCTTATGACAAAAACAATTGCAATCAATGCAGGAAGCTCAAGCTTGAAATGGCAACTTTATCAAATGCCTGAGGAAAAAGTTTTGGCTAAAGGCTTGATTGAACGTATTGGATTGAAAGACTCAATTTCAACAGTAAAATTTAACGGTCGTTCGGAGCAACAAATTCTTGATATTGAAGATCACACACAAGCCGTTAAAATTTTATTGGATGATTTGATTCGTTTTGACATCATCAAAGGGTACGATGAGATTACAGGTGTCGGACACCGCGTCGTTGCAGGTGGTGAATATTTCAAGGAATCAACAGTTGTTGAGGGAGATGTGATAGAAAAAGTTGAGGAGTTGGGACTCTTGGCTCCTCTTCACAATCCAGCTAACGCAGCTGGAATCCGCGCATTTAAGGAATTGCTTCCAGATATTACCAGTGTTGTCGTATTTGATACCTCATTCCACACAACCATGCCAGAGAAGGCTTATCGCTATCCTCTACCAACTAAATACTACACGGAAAACAAGGTTCGTAAATACGGTGCTCATGGTACAAGCCACCAGTTTGTCGCAGGAGAAGCAGCGAAACTTTTGGGTCGTCCTCTAGAAGATTTGAAATTGATTACCTGCCATATTGGTAACGGGGCTTCTATCACAGCTGTTAAGGGTGGGAAGTCTGTGGATACTTCTATGGGCTTCACACCACTTGGCGGTGTGATGATGGGAACTCGTACAGGGGATATTGACCCTGCTATCATCCCTTATCTCATGCAATATACAGAGGATTTCAATACCCCAGAAGATATTAGTCGCGTTCTCAATCGTGAATCAGGGCTCATGGGAGTTTCTGGTCAGTCAAGCGATATGCGTGATGTGATTGCTGCCATGGAAGCAGGAGACCATGATGCAACTTTGGCTTATGAAATGTATGTCGATCGTATCCAAAAACATATCGGCCAATATCTTGCAGTCCTAAATGGAGCAGATGCGATTATCTTCACAGCAGGTATCGGTGAAAATGCTGCAAACGTACGTGAAGATGTCATCTCAGGTATCTCTTGGTTTGGTTGTGATGTGGATCCAGAAAAGAACGTCTTTGGTGTAACGGGAGATATCTCAACGGACGCAGCGAAAATTCGTGTCTTGGTTAT
The DNA here is from genome assembly GCF_000526095.1 of Streptococcus sp. CM6. Classification (NCBI taxonomy): domain Bacteria; kingdom Bacillati; phylum Bacillota; class Bacilli; order Lactobacillales; family Streptococcaceae; genus Streptococcus; species Streptococcus sp. CM6. The sequence continues at coordinate 21,918 of NZ_JATS01000025.1, forward strand.
TCCAACAGATGAAGAATTGGTGATTGCACGCGATGTTGAACGCTTGAAAAAATAAGTAAATGCACATAAAATTTGATTGTAGAAAGAAGTTGGGGAAGAGATTTTCCAGCTTTTTTTATGCAGAAAATGTCTAAAACCTTGCTGTTATTGGCTTTTTCAAAAAATATGGTATAATAGTAGTAATTTAATAGATGGAGTTGAGTTTTGAAGAAAAGCTTTCGTGTAAAAAGAGAGAAAGATTTTAAGGCGATTTTCAAGGACGGAACAAGTTTTGCCAATCGAAAATTTGTTGTCTACCAATTGGAAAACCAGCAAAACCATTTTCGAGTAGGACTGTCCGTCAGCAAAAAGCTGGGGAATGCAGTTACCAGAAATCAAATCAAGAGACGAATCCGACACATTCTACAAAGTGTAAAAGGGAGTTTAGTAGAGCATGTCGATTTTGTCGTGATTGCCCGAAAAGGGGTGGAGACCTTGGATTATGCAGAGATGGAGAAAAATCTACTCCACGTATTAAAGTTATCAAAGATTTACCAGGAAGGAAATGGGAGTGAAAAAGAAACTACAGTTGACTAGTTTGTTGAGCTTGTCCTTGGTTATCATGACAGCCTGTGCAACAAATGGTACATCTAGCGATATAACAGCAGATTCGACAGACTTTTGGAGTAAATTCGTCTATTTTTTTGCTGAAATTATCCGCTTTTTGTCCTTTGACATTAGTATCGGAGTTGGGATTATCCTCTTTACGATCTTGATCCGGACGATTCTATTACCAGTCTTTCAGACACAGATGGTTGCCTCTAGAAAAATGCAAGAGGCTCAGCCACGCATCAAGGCTTTGCGAGAGCAATACCCGGGTCGTGATATGGAAAGTAGAACCAAGCTAGACCAGGAGATGCGTAAGGTTTATAAAGAGTTAGGAATCAAACATTCCTCCTCTCTCTGGCCGATTTTAATACAAATGCCGGTTCTCTTGGCGCTCTTTCAAGCCTTGAGTCGAGTAGACTTTTTGAAAACAGGTCACTTTTTATGGATTAATTTGGGAGGAGTAGATACAAGTTTTGTCCTTCCGATTTTGGCGGCAGTCTTTACCTTCTTGAGTAGCTGGTTATCGAATAAAGCTTTATCTGAAAAAAGTGGAGCTACGACAGGGATGATGTATGGTATGCCTGTATTGATCTTTGTTTTTGCCATCTCCGCCCCAAGTGGTGTAGCCTTGTACTGGGCTGTATCCAATGCTTACCAAGTTCTGCAAACCTATTTCTTGAACAATCCTTTCAAGATTATTGCTGAAAGAGAAGCAGTGGCGCAAGCAGAAAAAGATTTAGAAGGCAAGAAGAGAAGAGCTTTGAAAAAAGCACAGAAGAAGAAAAAATAAGGAGGAATCTGGTAATGGTGTTATTTACAGGTTCAACGGTTGAAGAGGCAATCCAAAAAGGATTGAAAGAATTAGACATTCCAAGAATGAAGGCCCACATCAAGGTCGTTTCAAAAGAGAAAAAAGGATTCTTAGGCTTGTTTGGTAAGAAGCCAGCTCAAGTTGATATCGAAGCTATTAGTGAAACGACAGTGATCAAAGCCAATCAGCAGGCCATTAAAGGGGTTCCAAAAGAAGTCAATGAAAAAAATGAACCCGTGAAAACAGTAAGTGAAGCAACTGTTGATTTGGGGCATGTAGTGGAAGCCATCAAAAAGATTGAAGAAGAAGGTCAAGGTGTTTCTGAAGAGGTCAAGGCTGAAATCCTGAAAAATGAAAAACATGCCAGCACGATTTTGGAAGAAACAGGTCATATTTCAATTTTAAATGATTTGGAACCAGAGGATACTGCCGAGGAAGTGGAATCTGCTCCAGAAAAAGAAACTGAAACGCAGGAAGCAACAAGCCAATCTTTGAAAGATTTAGGCTTGAAAGTAGAACCAAGTTATGACATCGAACAAGTGGCAACTGAAGTAGCTAACTACGTTCAAACCATTGTAGATGATATGGATGTTGAAGGGACGATTTCAAGTGACTACAATCGCCGCACCATCAATCTTCAAATTGACACGAATGAACCAGGCCGTATTATCGGCTATCACGGAAAAGTCTTGAAAGCTCTTCAACTATTGGCGCAAAATTACCTTTATAATCGCTATTCAAGAACTTTCTACATTACGATTAACGTCAATGATTATGTTGAACACCGTGCAGAAGTCTTGCAAACCTACGCTCAAAAATTAGCGAATCGCGTTTTGGAGGAAGGTCGTAGCCAGCAAACAGATCCAATGTCGAATAGCGAACGCAAGATTATCCATCGCATTATTTCACGCATGGATGGAGTGACCAGTTATTCTGAGGGTGATGAGCCAAATCGCTATGTTGTCGTAGATACAGAATAAACAAAATCAGGCTTGACCTGATTTTTTGCTAGAAAAAAGGAGAAAAGACCGATGATGGAAACCATCAGAAACTATCTATCTTACGCGGGGATCCAGTATCGTAATCCAGATAAGTCTGGAGATGAGCGAGAGAAGATGCTGGAATTGCGCCACAAAGGCCAGGAGGCTCGTAAGGCTTTTACAAATCTGGCCAAGGACTTCCAAGCAAGTCATCCAGAATGGCAACTTCAACAGACTAGTCAGTGGATGAATCAAGCGCAGCGCTTGCGACCGCATTTCTGGGCCTATCTACAGAGAGAGGGGCAGGTAACAGAACCCATGTTGGCGCTGCGTTTGTATGGGAAACCCTCAGATTTTGGGATTTCCTTAGAAGTCAGCTTCATTGAGCGCAAGAAAGATGAACAGACTTTAGACAAGCAAGCCAAGGTTTTAGAACTTCCAGTGGTAGAAGGAATTTATTATCTAGTCTACTCAAATGGGGAAAGTCATAAGGTGGAGGCTACTGAGGAGAACCGTCGCACTTTACGCGAGAAGGTACGCAATCAGGAAATCCGTAAAGTTTTGGTAAAGTCGGATGTTTCTTTTATTGAAAATCAGTCAGTAGAAGCGATATTGGAGGAGCTAGAGGGCGCTTATACTCGCTTGCTTCCGTACTATGAAGTGACGAGGGAATAGAAAATCAAATGTGTTAGATGAACGCAAATTGTTTTATTGCTATTCTATGCATTTTTTCATATAATAGTAAAATAGGATGTGTAATTCATTAATCACCTCAAAGAGAAAGGAAATTCTATGTCAAATCTATCTGTTAATGCAATTCGTTTTCTAGGTATTGACGCCATCAACAAAGCAAACTCAGGTCACCCAGGGGTGGTTATGGGGGCTGCTCCAATGGCCTATAGCCTCTTTACAAAACAACTTCGTATCAATCCAGCCCAACCAAACTGGATTAACCGCGACCGCTTTATTCTTTCAGCAGGACACGGATCTATGCTTCTCTATGCCCTTCTTCACCTTTCTGGTTTTGAAGATGTCAGCATGGATGAAATCAAGAGCTTCCGCCAATGGGGTTCCAAAACACCTGGTCACCCAGAATTTGGACATACTGCAGGGGTTGACGCGACAACTGGTCCTCTAGGGCAAGGGATTTCTACTGCCACTGGTTTTGCCCAAGCAGAACGTTTCCTCGCGGCGAAGTATAACCGTGAAGGCTTCAATATTTTTGACCACTATACTTATGTGATCTGTGGAGACGGAGACTTGATGGAAGGTGTCTCAAGTGAGGCGGCTTCATACGCAGGCTTGCAAAAACTTGACAAGTTGGTGGTTCTTTATGATTCAAATGACATCAACTTGGATGGTGAGACAAAGGATTCCTTTACAGAAAGTGTTCGTGACCGTTACAATGCCTACGGTTGGCATACAGCCTTGGTTGAAGATGGAACAGACTTGGAAGCAATCCATGCTGCTATCGAAACAGCTAAAGCTTCAGGCAAACCATCTTTGATTGAAGTGAAGACTGTAATTGGATATGGCTCTCCAAACAAACAAGGAACCAATGCTGTACACGGTGCTCCTCTTGGAGCAGATGAAACTGCAGCAACTCGCCAAGCTCTCGGTTGGGACTATGAACCATTTGAAATCCCAGCTGAAGTATATGCTGATTTCAAAGAAAATGTTGCAGACCGTGGCGCATCAGCTTATCAAGCTTGGACAAAATTAGTTGCTGATTATAAAGAAGCTCATCCAGAACTGGCTACAGAAGTAGAAGCTATTATCGACGGACGTGACCCAGTTAAAGTTACTCCAGCAGACTTCCCAGCCTTAGAAAATGGCTTCTCTCAAGCAACTCGTAATTCAAGTCAAGATGCTTTGAACGTTGTAGCTGCTAAATTGCCAACCTTCCTAGGTGGTTCAGCTGACCTTGCTCACTCAAACATGACTTATATCAAGACTGATGGACTTCAAGACGACGCTAATCGCTTGAACCGCAACATTCAGTTTGGTGTTCGTGAATTTGCAATGGGAACGATCTTGAACGGGATGGCTCTTCATGGTGGACTTCGTGTATACGGTGGAACTTTCTTCGTCTTCTCTGACTATGTGAAGGCGGCTGTCCGCTTGTCAGCCTTGCAAGGACTTCCTGTGACTTATGTCTTTACCCACGATTCAATCGCAGTTGGTGAAGATGGTCCAACTCACGAACCAGTTGAACACTTAGCAGGTCTTCGTGCCATGCCAAATCTGAATGTTTTCCGTCCAGCAGATGCGCGTGAAACTCAAGCGGCTTGGTACCTTGCAGTGACAAGCGAGAAAACACCAACCGCCCTTGTCTTGACACGCCAAAACTTGACTGTTGAAGAGGGAACAGACTTTGACAAGGTTGCAAAAGGTGCCTATGTTGTCTATGAAAATGCGGCAGACTTTGATACAATCTTGATTGCGACAGGTTCAGAGGTCAATCTAGCTGTTGCAGCTGCCAAAGAATTGGCTAGCCAAGGCGCAAAAGTCCGTGTAGTCAGCATGCCATCTACAGATGTCTTTGATAAACAAGATGCAGCATACAAGGAAGAAATCCTTCCAAATGCAGTTCGCCGTCGTGTTGCAGTCGAAATGGGTGCAACTCAAAACTGGTACAAATATGTTGGTCTAGATGGTGCAGTTCTCGGTATTGATACTTTCGGAGCATCTGCCCCAGCACCAAAAGTATTAGCAGAGTACGGATTTACGGTAGAAAATCTAGTCAAAGTTGTTCAAAACTTGAAATAATTGCAGAAATCAGAGTGAAAACTCTGATTTTTTATAACCATAAAAACAAGGTACAACCTTGTAAAAGTAGCTGAAATTTGATATAGTAGTCCTATGTAAAAGACAAAGGAGAAAACAATGAATCCAAATATTACTTTTTTAATCATGCTTGTAGGTATGATGGCCTTGATGTTCTTTATGCAACGTTCTCAAAAGAAACAAGCTCAAAAGCGTATGGAAAGCTTAAATAAACTTCAAAAAGGCTATGAAGTTATTACAATTGGCGGCCTTTACGGAACAGTGGATGAAGTAGACACTGAGAAGAGAACAATCGTACTTGATGTAGATGGCGTTTATTTGACTTTTGAATTGGCTGCTATCAAGACCGTTTTGCCACTCAAAGAAGCTGTGACACCAGAAGGAACAGTTGTTGACGAAGACGGAGCAATCGAAGAATAAAACGGGACCTGTCACTCCCGTTTTTCTATGAAGTAAGAGGAAAAGGGATGAGAAAAATAGTATTTGTGTGCTTAGGAAACATCTGCCGTAGCCCCATGGCAGAGTTTGTAATGAAATCCATGACGAGCGATTACCAGGTTGAGAGTCGTGCGACTTCATCTTGGGAACATGGTAATCCGATTCATAAGGGAACGCAGGGGATTTTCCGGCAGTATCAGATTCCTTATGACAAAGACAAAACATCACTCCAGATTCGTAGAGAAGATTTTGAATCGTTTGATTACATTATCGGTATGGATGCTTCAAACGTTTCAAATCTGCGTCAAATGTGTCCTCAGGAATTGCAACATAAGATCTACCCTTTTGCATCTGAAAGTGTTCCAGATCCTTGGTATACAGGAGATTTTGAGGAAACCTATGATCGCATCACAAGTGGATGTCGAAGCTGGCTAGATCGATTAGAAAATGAGAGTGACAATGGAAAAGCTTAAACAAATCTATGAAAAGTATAGAGTTTACCTAACTCGCCCTAGGCTAGAGTTCATTGCAGTAGTCGTAATTGCACTCTGTGCCCTTTCAGTATTTCTACTAAATACACCTAAAAAGGGTGCCCTGACACTTGATGGCGGTGCTCTTGTTTATGATGGTACCCTGGTACGAGGAAAAATGAATGGCCAAGGAACTCTGACCTTTGAAAATGGAGACCAATATACAGGTGATTTCAATAATGGAGCCTTTAATGGAAAAGGAACTTTCCAATCAAAAGATGGTTGGAAATACGAAGGTGATTTTGTAAATGGTCAGGCTGAAGGCCAAGGGAAGTTGACGACAGAGCAAGAAGTTGTTTATGAAGGGACCTTTAAACAAGGCGTTTTTCAGCAAAAACAGTAGTCTCCAAGTTAGGAGGCTATTTTCAAAGCCTGAAAAGAAAACGCTTTCTTTACTTAAATTCGAGAAAAAACTATCAACTAGAAAAACTTTGTGAAATAAAAAAATTTTTTCCATAATTTCACAATCGTCCAGACAAAACTCTATTGCATAGCTACATTGAGAAAAAAATCACAATCTCAGAAAAATTCTTTGTGAAATACTTATGAAACTGTTTACAAAGCATAAAAAAAGAGTTATAATAAACTTGTGAAAAAATTAACAAAGGATGACATCCTTAAAGGCTATGGAGGATAATATGGCTGATAAAAAAACAGTAACACCAGAGGAAAAACAACTTGCTGCTGAAAAGCATGTCGACGGTCTTGTGAAAAAAGCCTTGGTTGCGCTTGATGAAATGCGCAAGTTGAACCAAGAGCAAGTTGACTACATCGTAGCAAAAGCGTCTGTTGCAGCACTTGACGCGCACGGTATTCTTGCACAACACGCAGTTGAAGAAACTGGTCGTGGCGTATTTGAAGATAAGGCGACAAAAAATCTATTTGCCTGTGAACACGTAGTGAACAATATGCGTGGAGTTAAAACAGCTGGAGTTATCGAAGATGATCCAATTACAGGTTTGACGAAGATTGCGGAGCCAGTCGGAGTTATTTGTGGTATCACTCCAACAACAAACCCAACTTCAACAGCAATTTTCAAATCATTGATTGCTTTGAAGACACGTAACCCAATCGTTTTCGCCTTCCACCCATCAGCTCAAGAATCTTCTGCTCATGCTGCACAAATCGTTCGTGATGCAGCCATCGCAGCCGGTGCACCTGAAAACTGTGTTCAATGGATTACAGAGCCATCTATGGAAGCAACTGGGGCACTTATGAACCACGAAGGTGTTGCGACTATCCTCGCAACTGGTGGGAATGCTATGGTTAAAGCTGCATACTCATGTGGGAAACCAGCTCTTGGGGTAGGTGCCGGAAACGTTCCTGCCTACGTAGAAAAATCTGCTGACCTTCGTCAAGCTGCTCATGACATCGTGATGTCTAAATCATTTGATAATGGGATGGTCTGTGCATCAGAACAAGCGGTTATCATTGATAAAGAAGTGTATGACAAATTTGTAGAAGAATTCAAATCATACCATACTTACTTTGTCAACAAGAAAGAAAAAGCGCTTTTGGAAGAATTCTGTTTTGGTGCAAAAGCTAACAGCAAGAACTGTGCTGGTGCTAAGCTAAATGCCAACATCGTTGGTAAACCAGCAGCATGGATTGCTGAGCAAGCAGGATTCAAAGTACCAGAAGGTACAAATATCTTGGCTGCTGAATGTGCAGAAGTTGGAATTAAAGAACCATTGACTCGTGAAAAATTATCACCTGTTATTGCAGTTTTGAAAGCTGAAGATACTGAAGATGGACTTAAAAAAGCTCGTCAAATGGTTGAATTTAATGGTCTAGGACACTCAGCTGCTATCCATACAAAAGACGAAGCTCTTGCAAAACGTTTCGGTACGGAAATAAAGGCAATGCGTATTATCTGGAACTCTCCATCTACCTTTGGTGGTATCGGTGATGTATACAACGCCTTCATTCCATCATTAACACTTGGATGTGGTTCATATGGACACAACTCAGTTGGTGATAACGTATCCGCTATCAACCTTCTTAACATCAAGAAAGTAGGAAAACGTAGAAATAATATGCAATGGTTTAAAGTTCCTTCAAAAATCTACTTCGAACGTAACTCAATCCAATACCTTCAAACTTGCGAAGGTATCGAACGTGTCATGATTGTTACCGATAAATCAATTGAAAAACTCGGTTTTGTACAACGTGTGATTGACCAATTGAATCTTCGTAAAAACAAAGTCACGATTCAAGTCTTCTCAGATGTTGAACCAGATCCAGATATCACAACAGTTCGTCGTGGTGTTGAAGTAATGCGTTCGTTTGAACCAGACACTATCATTGCCCTTGGTGGTGGTTCACCAATGGATGCAGCTAAAGGTATGTGGATGTTCTATGAACAGCCAGACGTTGACTTCGGTGACCTCGTTCAAAAATTCATGGATATCCGCAAACGTGCCTTCAAATTCCCATCACTTGGTAAGAAAGCACAATATATCGGTATTCCAACAACATCTGGTACAGGTTCAGAAGTAACACCGTTTGCAGTTATCTCTGACAAGGCAAACAATCGGAAATACCCAATCACTGACTACGCTTTGACACCAACCATTGCAATTGTTGACCCTGCTTTGGTAGAATCTGTTCCAGCATTTATTGCTGCTGACACAGGTATGGATGTCTTGACACACGCAACTGAAGCTTATACTTCTAACTTTGCCAATGACTATACAGATGGTATTGCTCTTCAAACCATCAAGTTAGTCTTCAAATATTTGGAAAAATCTGTAAAAACAGCTGACCCAGAAGCCCGTGAAAAGATGCATAATGCCTCTACAATGGCTGGTATGGCCTTCGCCAATGCCTTCCTTGGAATGAGTCACTCAATGGCGCATAAGATTGGTGCTGTTCACCACACCATTCACGGACGTACAAATGCTATTTTACTTCCTTATGTTATCCGTTATAATGGAACTCGTCCATCTAAAACTACAACATGGCCTAAGTACAATTACTGGAAAGCTGATGAAAAATTCCAAGATATCGCTCGTATGCTAGGTCTTCCTTGCTCAACACCAGAAGAAGCGGTTGAAGCTTATGCCAAAGCAGTTTACGATCTTGGTGAAGCAGTTGGAATCACAATGAACTTCAAAGGCTTTGGTATCGATGAAAAAACTTGGAAAGACAGCTTGCATGAGATTGCCTTACTTGCTTACGAAGATCAATGTTCACCTGCAAACCCACGCTTACCAATGGTAGCTGACATGGAAGAAATCATGGCAGATGCTTACTATGGTTATAAAGAACGTCCAGGACGTCGTAAATAATTGTTTATCAGCCTAGAGACAGGAGTTATCCTGTCTCTTTTTTGTGAACTCAGATAGACCTGGAATTAAGGTTGAGTGTGGAACTGGAGATAATATACGAACATTATAAAAGATTGTAGGGATATATTTAAAAATTAAAGAATAAGTGAATGAAAAAGAGTGGAAAAGTAGAAAAGCAAGAGAGAAAATCAACGCCCGTACTTGCAATTAAACTCAAATAGTTATATAATAGGTTTGTTGAAAGGTGATTTGTAGTGATTCAAGTTACTCTTTTCACAATAAAATTTTCAGGATTTTCATAAGGAGGAAATCACTAATGGTAGTTAAAGTTGGTATTAACGGTTTCGGACGTATTGGTCGTCTTGCTTTCCGCCGTATCCAAAACGTAGAAGGTGTTGAAGTTACTCGCATCAACGACCTTACAGATCCAGTGATGCTTGCACACTTGTTGAAATACGATACAACTCAAGGTCGTTTCGACGGTACTGTAGAAGTTAAAGAAGGCGGATTTGAAGTTAACGGTAAATTCGTTAAAGTTTCTGCTGAACGTGATCCAGAACAAATCGACTGGGCTAACGACGGTGTAGAAATCGTTCTTGAAGCAACTGGTTTCTTTGCTACTAAAGCAGCTGCTGAAAAACACCTTAAAGGTGGTGCTAAGAAAGTTGTTATCACTGCTCCTGGTGGAAGCGATGTTAAAACAATCGTATTCAACACTAACCACGATACACTTGATGGTACTGAAACAGTTATCTCAGGTGCTTCATGTACTACAAACTGTTTGGCTCCAATGGCTAAAGCTCTTCATGACAACTTCGGTATCGTTGAAGGTTTGATGACTACTATCCACGCTTACACTGGTGACCAAATGATTCTTGACGGACCACACCGTAAAGGTGACCTTCGCCGTGCTCGTGCTGCTGCAGTTAACATCGTTCCTAACTCAACTGGTGCTGCTAAAGCAATCGGTTTGGTTATTCCTGAATTGAACGGTAAATTGGATGGAGCTGCTCAACGTGTTCCTGTTCCAGCTGGTTCAGTAACTGAATTGGTAGCAGTTCTTGACAAGAACGTTACTGTTGATGAAGTAAATGCAGCTATGAAAGCAGCTTCTAACGAATCATATGGATACACTGAAGATCCAATCGTATCTTCTGATATCCTAGGTATGTCATTCGGTTCATTGTTTGACGCAACTCAAACTAAAGTTCTTGACGTTGACGGTAAACAATTGGTTAAAGTTGTTTCATGGTATGACAACGAAATGTCTTACACTTCACAACTTGTTCGTACTCTTGAATACTTTGCAAAAATCGCTAAATAATTCTTGAGTCGATAAAAAAGCAAGGCTTTCTGACCTTGCTTTTTTGTATATATAAGAATAGATGATAATGTCATCCATTCTTTTTTAATTTTTTTTCAAAAGTATCCGATAGAACAGTGAAACTCAATTTTTCTAAGGTGAGTGGATGGGTAAAAGAAAGGCGAAAGGCATGAAGCATAAGCCGACTTGTTTTTGATTTACTATTATAGAGAGGGTCACCCAAGATAGGATGCTTGTGATGAGAGAGGTGAACACGAATCTGATGCGTTCGACCGGTCTTTAGCTTGCAACGAACAAGAGCTGTTTTGTTTGGGAATTGCTTTAATCGACTGATATGCGTTTCAGCATATTGCCCATTTTTGGGATCTACTACTCGTTTTCTGCGATCATGTCGATCACGGCCGATTTTATCTTGAAAGACAAGTTCCTTACTCTCTATTCGTCCTTCTACGAGTGCCCAGTACTCGCGAGCGATTTCTTTTTTCTCCAACAAGCGATTGAGGATGGGCAGGATAAAAGGGTTCTTAGCAAAAAGCATCAGCCCACTGGTTTCCATATCTAGACGATGAACGACATAGCAAGTCTGCCCGACGTAGGCAGAGACATGATTGAGAAGGGCGATTTCGTTTGGTTGATTTCCATGCGTTTTCATACCCTCAGGTTTGTTGACGACAATAAGATGTTGGTCTTGATAAATTTCTTGAACGAGGTCTGGATTTCCCCAAAGGATTTCCTTTTTGGGATAATCTTCCTCATCAAAAGTCAATTGGCAAATATCCCCTGCTTTGACTATCTCGTTCCAGTGAACTTCTTCGTGGTTAATTAAGATGTTCTTCTTGGTTCTCAAAAAATGACGGATTTTTCTAGGAATGAGTAGTTGTTCCTCTAGAAATTGTTTGACCGTCATTTGAGGCAGGGATTCGGGTAATGTAAATGTGAATTGCATACAGATATTGTAACAAAAAAAGCCCTATTTGGATAGGGAGTAGCTAAATTCTTGAGTTCCCATGGTGAAGATGATAAAATAAACGCATGAAATTAGATAAATTATTTGAGAAGTTTCTTTCTCTCTTTAAAAAAGAAACGAATGAATCGGCGGAGTCTGATTCGACTAGCATGCGTCGTTCTCGGAGCGATAGAAAAAAATTGTCCCAAGTTGGCCCAATTCGGAAATTTTGGCGTCGCTATCATCTGACAAAGATTGTCATCATTTTAGGGTTAAGTGCAGGTTTGCTAGTGGGAACCTACCTATTTGCGATAGCCAAGTCTACCAATGTCAATGATTTGCAAAATGCCTTAAAAACACGAACTCTGATTTTTGACCGCGAAGAAAAAGAGGCAGGAGCCCTGTCCGGTCAAAAGGGAACCTATATTGAACTAACAGATATCAGTAAAGATTTGCAGAATGCTGTCGTCGCGACAGAGGATCGTTCCTTCTATAAAAATGATGGGATAAACTACGGTCGTTTCTTTCTAGCCATCCTTACAGCAGGTCGTTATGGAGGGGGGTCCACCATCACCCAACAGTTGGCAAAAAATGCCTATCTTTCTCAGGATCAGACCGTTGAACGGAAGGCCAAGGAGTTTTTCCTTGCCTTAGAGTTGACCAAGAAATACAGTAAGGAGCAAATCCTTACTATGTACCTCAATAACGCCTACTTCGGAAATGGGGTATGGGGGGTTGAAGATGCAAGTAAGAAATATTTCGGTGTATCGGCTTCACAACTAACGCTTGATCAGGCGGCAACTCTAGCAGGGATGCTCAAGGGGCCGGAATTGTATAATCCATTAAATTCTGTTGAAACTTCAACCAACCGTAGGGATACTGTTTTGCAAAATATGGTTGCAGCGGGTTATATTGATAAAAATCAAGAGACCGAAGCAGCTGGAGCAGATATGGCTTCTCAACTGCAAGATAAGTATGAAGGGAAGATTTCGGATTATCGTTACCCGTCTTATTTTGATGCAGTTGTCAACGAAGCGGTTTCCAAGTACAATCTCACAGAAGAAGAGATTGTCAACAACGGCTATCGAATCTATACAGAACTTGACCAAAACTACCAAGCCAACATGCAGGTTGTTTACGAAAATACCTCACTATTTCCAAAGGCAGAAGACGGAACACATGCTGAATCAGGTAGTGTTGCTTTAGAGCCTAAAACAGGTGGGGTGCGTAGTGTTGTTGGTAGCGTAGCTGGCGATGACAAACCAGGCTTCCGCAATTTCAACTATGCCACTCAGTCTAAGCGTAGCCCAGGCTCAACTATCAAACCTTTAGTGGTTTATACGCCTGCAGTAGAAGCAGGATGGGCCTTAAACAAGCAACTGGATAATCATACGATGCAGTACGATAGTTATCAAGTGGACAACTATGCAGGGATTAAGACTTCGCCTGAAGTACCTATGTATCAGGCTTTGGCTGAATCACTCAATTTACCGGCAGTTGCGACTGTAAATGCATTAGGTATTGACAAAGCTTTTGACGCTGGGGAGAGATTTGGCCTGAATATGGAAAATGTTGATCGAGTTCTTGGAGTCGCTCTCGGTGGAGGTGTAGAGACGAATCCCCTCCAGATGGCACAAGCCTATGCAACCTTTGCTAATGAAGGTCTGATGCCTGAAGCGCATTTTATCACTCGTATTGAAAATGCCAGTGGTCAGGTCATCAAGAGTCATAAAAATTCTCAAAAACGAGTGATTGATAAGTCGGTAGCCGATAAAATGACCAGTATGATGCTAGGAACATTTACCAATGGTACAGGAATTAGTTCGTCGCCAACAGATTATGTTATGGCTGGAAAGACAGGTACTACTGAGGCCGCTTTTAATTCAGTATATACTAGTGACCAGTGGGTGATTGGTTATACTCCAGATGTGGTAATTACCCACTGGCTCGGTTTCCCAACGACGGATGAGAACCATTATCTAGCAGGTTCGACCTCAAATGGAGCAGCCCACGTCTTTAGAAGTATGGCTAATACCATTTTGCCTTACACTCCAGGTAGCACTTTTACAGTTGAGAATGCTTATAAACAAAATGGGATTGAACCAGAAAATACGAAAAAGCAAGTTGTTGAAAATGAGACAAACCAGTCTGAGGACCCGATAGGAGATATTCGTAGTCGTGCACAAAATCTTGTAGATGAAGCAGGACGTGCGATTTCAGAAGCTAAAATAAAAGAAAAAGCCCAGACAATATGGGACTCAATCCTTAATCTATTTCGTTAAGAGGCTTGTCAAAGCCTAGGTTTCTTGTTATAATAGATAAGATGGAGGCGTTATGGCACTAAAAAAAGCAAGCCTAGCTTGTGCAGTTTGTGGTTCAAGGAATTACTCAATCAAAATTAGTGGGAACCCCAAGCCAACACGACTAGAAGTAAATAAATTTTGTAAACATTGTGGAAAATATACGACACATAGAGAAACGAGATAGGAGAGAACGATGGGTTTTATTAAGGATATTTTTAAACTTCTTAAAGAAACAACGTGGCCAACTCGCAAGGAAAGCTGGAGAGATTTTCGCTCTATTATGGAATACACAGCCTTCTTTGTGGTCATCATTTACATTTTTGACCAGTTGATTGTTTCAGGTTTGATTCGATTTATTAACATTTTTTAGAAGAAAGGCGGAGAAGTTCTGCTAACTTCCTTCTATATGTATGAAAGGAAATATCATGGATAGTTTTGACAAGGGATGGTTTGTTCTACAAACTTATTCTGGCTATGAAAATAAGGTAAAAGAAAATCTATTGCAACGTGCACAAACGTATAACATGTTGGATAATATTCTACGCGTTGAGATCCCAACACAAACCGTGCAAGTTGAGAAAAATGGAAAGAAAAAGGAAGTTGAAGAGAATCGCTTTCCAGGTTATGTCCTTGTAGAAATGGTCATGACCGATGAAGCATGGTTCGTCGTTCGAAACACACCGAACGTAACAGGATTCGTCGGATCCCACGGTAACAGATCAAAACCAACTCCGCTATTGGAACAAGAAATCCGTGATATTCTGGTTTCAATGGGACAAACTGTTCAAGAGTTTGATATTGACGTTGAAGTTGGTCAGACTGTCCGCATCATTGATGGCGCTTTTGCAGACTGCACAGGTAAAATTACTGAAATTGATAACAATAAAGTGAAGATGATTATCTCTATGTTTGGTAATGATACGATTGCAGAAGTAAACCTAAACCAAATTGCAGAATTATAACTCTAGAGAGGCCTTGCCTCTCTTTTTATGTGCCGTTGAGAGAGGAAGAAGTATGGAATAGAGGAAATAGACCCATGGGTTCGTGCATTTTGCTAAACTAAATGCAGAAAGGAGAGGTCTATGAATCTGAAAGAACTATACGAAGAAACGAAGGGAATCGTCCATAAGTGCCGCAAAGATTATCATTTGCATCTGTGGGAGAAAGAGGACTGGGACCAGGAGGGCATGATGTGCCTCTATGAGCTGGTCAGTCACCATCCAGAGTTATTAGAGGGCGAGCGCCATCGACTATATGTCTGTTTTAAAACAAAATTTAGAAATCGTATTCTAGATTACATCCGTAAACAGGAAAGTCACAAGCGCCGTTTTGACAAAGAACCCTATGAAGAGGTGAGTGAGATTAGCCATCGTCTAGGAGAAAAAGGACTCAGACTGGACGATTATTATCTCTTTCACGAACTTCTAAAAAACTACAAATCAAAGCAGAGTCTGGAAAAACAAGAGTTAATAGACCGTCTCATGGGAGGAGAAGTCTTTAGAGGACGTAAAGCTCTCCTGAGAGAACTTTCCCTTATCTTTTCAGAATTTCGATAAAGAGGAAAAAAGATCTTGACAAAGGTAAAAAAGTAGGTAT
>NZ_JATS01000026.1:0-125555 GCF_000526095.1 Streptococcus sp. CM6
TCCCCCTCCCCCCTCTTTCCCTCCAAAACGAATTCGCAGACTTTGTGGCTCAAGTCGACAAATCACAATTTGCTTGTGGGATAGTTATAAAACTGTGGAGAAATAGCTTGAAATCTAGTATAATATAGCTATCTATTTATTCAAAGTGAGAGAAAAATGGGAAATTTTGATTTTCTTTTAAATAACGAAGAGTATGAATCTTTTTCAAAGCCTTGTATAGAAGCTGAGAAAATGATCGCGACATCTACTGTAGCTACTGCTTTTATGGCACGCCGTGCTTTGGAGCAGGCTGTTCATTGGATATATAGTCACGATTCATATTTAGAAGCTCCCTATCGTGCTACCTTATCTTCTTTGGTATGGGATGATGATTTTAGAGAGATTGTGGATCCTGAGCTCCATAGGCAGATTGTTCTTTTAATTCGATGGGGAAATCATGCTGCACATGGTGGAGAAATTAAGGAACGAGAAGCGATTTTGGCTTTGCATCATTTGTATCAGTTTGTCAATTTTATTGATTATTGCTACAGTAACGAGTTCGTGGAGCGTTATTTCGACGAGCAATTATTGCCACTTTCAGCAAACATCAAGTTTCGAGAAACGCCACAATCTATGGCGAAATTACAAAACAGTTTGTCAGATCTTCCTGATTTCGATGAACAGATGGCTAGTCAGTCATTGGCTGTTCAAGAGACTTATACTGAAAAACGTGAAACAGCAGCTCTACGGCAAGATGTATCTTTCCATATCGATCAACTATCTGAATCAGAGACAAGAAAACTCTTTATAGATATCGATCTCCGTTTAGCAGGTTGGACATTTGAGGAAAACTGTTGTGTTGAGGTAGCCGTTCATGGTTTGAAGCATGGTACAGGAACTGGATACTGTGACTATGTCCTTTATGGCAAAAATGGGAAAGTTCTAGCAATTGTTGAAGCTAAAAAGGCATCTGTAAATCCAGAAGTAGGGGAGGTGCAGGTCAAGGAATATGCTGAAGTTCTTGAGAAACAAATCGGCTATCGGCCAATTTGCTTTATTACCAATGGTTTAAAGCACTACATACTTGATGGTGTTAATCGTCGCCAGATTGCAGGGTTCTACTCTCAAGAAGAGTTGCAACTGTTGATGGACAGACGTCACTTGCAAAAACCACTCGAGGATATTTCTAGCAAAATTAGGGACGACATTTCTGGACGTTATTATCAGAAACATGCGATTACAAGTGTCTGTGAAGCATTCTCCAATAATCGGAGACAGGCACTCTTGGTCATGGCAACTGGGTCTGGGAAAACCCGTACAGCGGTTTCCCTAGTTGATATCCTTTCGCGTCATAACTGGGTAAAAAATGTTCTTTTTTTAGCTGATAGAACTTCCCTAGTTAAGCAAGCTTATGATTCGTTTAGGAAATTACTTCCAGATCTTTCGGTTTGTAATTTCTTAGAAGATAAAGATAGTGCTCGATCTAGTCGTATGGTTTTTTCAACCTATCCGACTATGATAGGAGCGATCAGTGATCAAGAAGAAGTAAATCAACGCCCCTTCACTGTTGGGCACTTTGATCTCATCATAATTGACGAGTCTCACCGTTCTATTTATCAGAAATACAAATCAATTTTTGATTATTTTGATGCAAGGATTGTAGGATTAACTGCCACTCCGCGTCAAGATTTGGATAAAAATACCTATAGTTTCTTTAACTTGGAGAATGGTGTTCCAACATACGCATACGATTTGGAAGAGGCTGTAAAAGATGGTTATTTAGTAGCTTATCATTCGATTGAAACTAAGTTAAAACTACCAACGGATGGTCTACATTACGATGATTTATCCCAAGACGAAAAAGAATATTTTGATAGCCAATTTGAAGATGGTAGTTCTGAGAAAGATATTGATCCTGAGGATTTTAATACCTCTATTTTCAATAGAAAAACAGTCAAAATTGTTCTAGATGAACTAATGACAAGAGGAATTCAGACAGCTTCAGGTGACGAAATTGGTAAAACCATTATCTTTGCTAAAAACCATCGACACGCTGAATATATCAGAGATATTTTTAACGAACGCTATCCTGAAAAAGGAAGCGATTATGCTCAAGTGATTGATTATAGCATTAAGCATTATCAAACCTTAATTGATGATTTTAAAATTAAGGAGAAATACCCTCAAATTGCAATTTCTGTTGATATGTTGGATACAGGTATTGATGTACCAGAGGTTGTTAATTTAATCTTTTTCAAGAAAGTGCGCTCTAAAACTAAGTTTTGGCAGATGATTGGTCGTGGAACCCGTCTTTGTAAAGATTTATTCGGACCTGAGCAGGATAAGGAAAATTTCTTGGTATTTGATTATGGTGATAATTTTGAATATTTCAAAGCTGATCCAAGAGAAGGAGATGGCCGTCACATTGTTTCTCTGACTCAACGTTTGTTTAACATCAAAGTGGACTTGATTCGAGAACTGCAGGGGCTTCATTATCAAGATAATCAGTTTGCTAGAGAATACCGTCAGCAACTCGTCTCAGAACTTCATGAACGTATGGTGAGCTTAAATGAGTTAGACTTTAGGGTTCGTATGGTCTTAGATACAGTTTATACTTACAGAAAGTTGGAAAATTGGCAAAATCTAACGACCGTCACAAGTGAAACAATCCAGAAAGATCTTTCTCCGATTCTATTTGAAGAAAATAAAGAAGACGAGATGGCGAGACGATTTGATTTATGGCTGTTTCAGATACAGTTAGGACAACTGTTGGCTAAGCCAGCAACTGTCCATATATCTCAAGTTATGAAAACAGCTAAAGCCCTTGCTAAGGTTGGCAATATACCACAAGTTTTTGCACAGGCTGAAATTATCAGGAAAGTACAAGAACCTGAATTTTGGGAAGAAGTTAGTTTGTCTGAACTTGAAAAAATCCGCCTTTCTCTAAGAGATTTATTGCAATTCTTAGATAAAACGAGCCGAAAAGTCTATTATGTCAATTTTGATGATCACATTCTTTCCACTGTCCATGATACTAAGCCATATTTACAAGTCAATGACCTGCGATCTTATAATGAAAAAGTTGAACATTATTTGAAAACTCATCTAGATGATGAAGCAATTTCTAAGTTATACCATAATGAAAAATTGACCTCTCAAGATTTACTTGCACTTGAAACATTGCTATGGGAAAAATTAGGTAGCAAGTCAGATTACCAACAACATTATGAAAATAAGGCAATTCCTAGATTGGTTCGTGAGATTATTGGTTTAGATAGAGAGGCTGCCAATCAAGTTTTTTCTAAATTTTTATCGGATGAGAGTCTCAATGCCAAGCAGATTTCCTTTGTGAAATTGATTGTAGATTACATTGTAGAAAATGGTTGCTTGGAGACTAAAGTTTTAACACAAGAGCCGTTTAAATCGTATGGTTCAGTTCAACTACTCTTTCAACACCAACTCCCTATACTTCGTAATATTGTCCAAACAATTGAACTCATTAATGATCGAGCTGGAGAAGCAGCGTAAATAATAAGAGGTTGTAAATGCAAACGCAAGATGAAATGAATGTTCTGGTACCAGAAAAATTAGTAGAAATTGAGCGTGATTACGATGTCAAAGTTTTGTGGGCTATTGAGTCTGGTAGTCGTGCTTGGGGATTTGAGTCTCCAGACAGTGACTTTGATGTACGGTTTATCTACAAACACAAGCGAGATTTTTATCTCCGTTTGAATGAACAGCGAGATGTTATCGAGTTACCAATTGACGATACTTGGGATGTGAGCGGCTGGGATTTAGACAAAACTTTAAAACTCCTTTATAAGTCAAATCCAACATTGTTTGAATGGTTACAGTCACCAATTGTTTATCAACAAACGGATTTTATCGAGCGCATACGTCCTCTTGCGAACCAGTATTTTTCAGAGAAAAAAATGCTTTACCATTACTTGAACACTGCTAGAACTCAAATGAATAAGTATCTTTCAGGAGACAAGGTCAAACCTAAAAAGTATTTCTATGCGCTGCGTCCCATTTGGGCTTGTCGTTGGATTGAAAAATACCATTCTATTCCGCCGATTTTATTTGATGATTTGGTCAAAGAATTATTACCGTCTCAAATGAAGGAGCATGTGTCAAGATTGCTTGATATCAAGGTAAAGGGACCTGAAGGTATGGAAATTGAGCCTATAAAGCCAATTCAAGATTATATTTTAGATAATATCCAAGAGCTCGATGTTTACATCCAAAACGTTACTGAGAAGAAAAAAGAGTGGGAAACCCTAAATCAATTTTTCCTTGAAGAATTAGGCCACGACTGAGGTTATTTATGGGTAAATGGACATGTAGATGCGGGCAAGCAATGAACGACCACCGAGCGCCCGATCCAAATGCTTATTCAGTTTATTCGGATGAGTTGTTTGAAGAAATCATAAATAAAGCTGACGACCATAATAAAATTTCTTATGATGATATTTCTGAAGCATCCTTTTATATGTGGAAGTGCCCTGAGTGTGGTAGTTTCATGGTTTTTGGCGAAGACGGGGATAGGGAACGCTTTACTTTTTATGAGCGCCAAGAAGCAGAACAGGTTGAGCCTCTCTTTGATCCGAATCAAGAGCTAAATCTCGTTGTTGTTGAGTTTCAGGAGGGAGGGAATGGCTATACTTATATCTGCGATGACCCAAATATCCATATTAGGCATGCTGTAGTTGTCCCAGTGGGGAAGGAAAATACTGAAAAAACTGCTCTAGTTGTACAGAAGTATCATGCTCTACCAAAGGATATCACTTTTCCTGTTGAAAAGTTAAAACGAGTCACCCGTAGGTATTCACATTTCGACCCACACACTTCAAAAATCGTTTGTAGAAATTTAATTAAGCTTGGAAGAATTCTTGATGCTTGCTCTAAAAATGCTAAACCTGTCACTCAGCAAACATATTATAGTATCAAAACTCCCTTAGGCTATTTCTGGTTAGAATTAAATGGAGTTCCGATTCCAATGAAAATCACACAGATTCAAGTCAGAGATAAAAAGTACCAAGTAGAAGGTGCGTTTTATATTAAGCCTTTAGAGATTAACTGTAGAAGATTCTATGAACTGGAATTATGTGCAGATTTTGATATTGATGCTTCTAGATGGATCGATGTTCTCTCGGATGAAAATGTTTGGGGCAATAGCTGGGAACTAAATGGTCTTCAATTTGGTATTACTGCAGGGGAATCTCCAGAATTTGAAGACGAAGTTGTTGCAAGAAAATATAGTCGTATCCCACTTTATTATGACTGGCACCCTGAATTTGAAGATTATTATGGCTTCAGTTTAGCTTGGAAAAAATATAAGTCTGATAGCGATTTATCAATAGATTTCTATACAACGTAAGATGCAGGAGAATAAGCATGAATCAAGCATGGGAATTATTGTTTGAGGGCAAAATTGAAGAGGCTAAAAAATTAGTTGAAGCTGATTTTTCTTTGGAAACTTGCACTAATTTTAGTTTATTAAATTTAATGGGTTATATCTATCTTGAAGAGCAAAAATACAACGAGTGCTTAAGTATCTATCAGCGTTTCATTGACTTAGCACGAACTAAAAGTGATCCAGAAAATGAACATATAGGCTATCATCAGTTAGCCATGGTTTATCGTGAAATGAATGAATTTCAAACGGCCCTTTTCTATATCGAAAGAGAGCAAAAAGTCATTGAAGAAGCTTTTACAGAGGATACCCTCAAATCTTCTGTTAACAATTATGAGCAAGGTTATTTACGATTAAAGCTAGGGAAAGTAGCAGAAGCATTCATGTATATGGAACAGTCCTTAAAACAAGCTTTGCAAACAGATGATTTGATTGCCCAAGCTTGTGCCTATAGAGGTTTAGGAGAGATTGGTTCGATACAAAATCCTGAAGAATCACATGAAAATTTTTTACAAGCTATCGCTCTTTTTGAAAAGGCAGGCGATCAGATTGGTGCTCAAGAGGTTAGAAAATTGCTAAATAATAAAAAGTAGCCTGAAAAGGCTACTTTTTATTAAAACACGCGATATACATAAGGATTTTCTGGTTTGTCTACTTTTGTGAAACTCTCAACCTCTAGTGTTGGGAGTTTTTGTTTGAGTTCTTTATGGTAGTGGAGTGTCAGGGTTCCCCTAGCGGTAATCCAGGTATTGTCAGGATACTGGCGTGAGTTTCCCTTGGTCAAGAGTCCATACACACCAGAGTCTGCGATACAGTGGATGATCCCAAAGCGAAAGAGGAACTGGCTATCTGGATGGCTAGGATCGTTATAGACAAAGCCTGTAAACTCAATTTTCTTTCCTTCAAACTCTTGAGGATAGTCATAGAGAACTTCCATGACCTCCAGATAGTTTTCATCTGTAACTTGAATGGTTGGCTGGGAGAGGTATTTATCTGCTGTAGTCCTCATTTCCTTTTCATAAGCAGATTTGGAAAAATAGGTACTGGTATCGGGTTTGAGGTATTGACTGGATGTTCCTTCGCTTGCCTGAATAGCTGTATCGATTCCCTCAGCAAGTGGGAAA
The DNA here is from genome assembly GCF_000526095.1 of Streptococcus sp. CM6. Classification (NCBI taxonomy): domain Bacteria; kingdom Bacillati; phylum Bacillota; class Bacilli; order Lactobacillales; family Streptococcaceae; genus Streptococcus; species Streptococcus sp. CM6. The sequence goes on from NZ_JATS01000026.1 coordinate 6,520, forward strand.
TGATAGCCTTTGGCAGATACGGTTCTTGAGTCCAAACTTACTGTCGGAAAGGCAACTCCAATCAAGAGAGGTAGTGACAGTAACAGGATGCTGATTTGTCTAGCTCGACGACTTTCCATATGGCTGTGAGAGTTGATTTTCTTGATCCAGATGTAGAATTGGACCAGAGCCAACAGAAGAGAAAGGAGCATGGAGATATAGACTAGATAGGAATAGTGGAGGTTGATGTAGTGACTGAGCTTGCCAGATAGCTGCAGATACAGAGTTAGGGCAAAATAACCAAGTAAAATGAAAAATCGGATCATAGCATCACTCCTATCATGTAAGAATAAAGCAAGACAAGCACTGTCACGATGCCCATGAATTGCCAGATGAAGCGCGCTTTGAGATAGTGTTTCATCATGAGAAGATTTTTGATATCAAGCATGGGGCCAATGACCAGAAAGGCAAGGACTGGCGCTAGGCCGAAGCTCGAGAGGAGAGAAGCACCGATAAAGGCGTCCGCCTCGCTACAAAGAGAGAGGAGAAAGGCTAGAAACATGAGCAAGAGAATCGCAAGTATTGGACTTGCGCTGATAGAGGTCAGAATCCGAGTCGGGACATAGACCTGCACGATGGCTGCAAAGAGACAGCCAAAGACCAAGTAACGCCCCATATCGAAAAATTCGTCAATAGCTTGTATAAAGACCTGAAAGACCTTTCTAGAGGGACTCAAGTGTGAAAAGTCATGTTCATGACAAGCAATAGGATTCTCTTTTTGAATGGGTTCCTTCCAGAAAAATCCTAGGAAAATCCCCAGAACCAAAGCAATCACAATAGCTCCCAGAGCTCGCAAGATGGTAATTTTTAAGGAATTGCCAAAGGCAGAATAAGTGGCGAAAAGAACGATGGGATTGATGATCGGAGCAGTCACCAGAAAGGGAACGGCCGTGTAGCTGGGGACTTTCTTTTCCAAAAAACGATTAATAATCGGAACGATTCCACACTCGCAGGATGGGAAGAGAAAGCCAATGAAGGTACCAAAAAAGATTCTCCCCCAACGATTGCGAGGGAGAAACTCAGTGACTTTATCTGGTGTGATGTAGACTTCAATCCAGCCGGAAATAATACTACCAATCAAGACAAAAGGAAGGGCTTCGATGATGATGGAGAGAAAAATAGCTCCCGCTTGTAATACACTTGGAGGAAGAGATTGGAAAATTGCCATCTATTTTTTCTTCTCAACTTTTTCTTTTTTATCTTTGTCATTTGGGAAAGTGACCTGTGTTAAGTCAGGAAGTTTGGCAAATTCTTCAAACATCTTGTCCAAGTCATCAGTTTTTGTAAATTTAACAGCCATGGGCCTACCTCTTTTCTAAATTCTACCTCTATTATACTATTATTTTGCGGAAAAGGGATTATTTTTATTTTGATTATCAAAGAGGTAAAAACAGGTAAGGTGAAACAAGCCTTCTCCCTTATGGTATAATAGGTTTATGGATAAAAAATATGAAAAAATCTCCCAAGATTTGGGTGTAACGTTAAAGCAAATCGATACCGTTCTAAGTTTAACTGCCGAAGGGGCGACGATTCCCTTTATAGCACGTTATCGGAAGGATATGACTGGTAGTCTGGATGAAGTGGCGATTAAGGCCATTATCGACTTGGATAAAAGCCTGACTAATCTCAATGACCGCAAGGAAGCTGTCTTGGCTAAGATTCAAGAACAAGGCAAGTTAACAAAGGACTTGGAAGAAGCTATTTTGGCAGCTGAAAAATTAGCAGACGTAGAAGAACTCTATCTTCCTTATAAGGAAAAACGTCGGACCAAGGCAACCATTGCCCGTGAAGCTGGACTCTTTCCTCTTGCTCGCTTGATTTTGCAAAATGTAACTGGCCTAGAGAAAGAAGCTGAGAAGTTTGTCTGTGAAGGATTTGCAACTGGTCAAGAAGCTTTGGCTGGTGCAGTTGATATCTTGGTAGAAGCCCTATCTGAAGATGTCAATCTACGTGCTATGACCTATCAGGAAGTGCTGAGACACTCTAAAATCACTTCGCAAGTCAAAGATGAAAGTCTTGATGAAAAACAAGTTTTTCAGATTTATTACGAATTCTCAGAGACTGTTGGCAACATGCAGGGCTATCGTACCTTGGCTCTCAACCGTGGGGAGAAGCTAGGCGTCTTAAAAGTCGGTTTTGAGCACGCGACAGATCGTATTCTAGCTTTCTTTGCTGCCCGTTTCAAGGTGAAAAATGCCTATATAGATGAAGTTGTTCAACAGTCAGTTAAGAAAAAAGTCTTGCCTGCTATCGAACGACGCATTAGGACAGAGTTAACTGAGAAAGCAGAAGAAGGAGCTATCCAACTCTTTTCTGACAACCTGCGCAATCTCCTATTGGTTGCTCCGCTGAAAGGGCGCGTGGTTCTAGGATTTGACCCCGCCTTTCGTACAGGCGCCAAGCTAGCTGTCGTTGATACGACGGGTAAAATGCTGACGACCCAAGTCATTTATCCAGTAAAACCAGCATCAGCTCGTCAAATTGAAGAAGCCAAGAAAGATTTGGCAGACTTGATTGGTCAATACAGTGTAGAAATTATTGCTATCGGAAATGGAACTGCCAGTCGTGAAAGTGAAGCCTTTGTGGCGGAAGTTCTGAAAGATTTTCCAGAAGTTAGCTATGTTATCGTCAATGAAAGTGGCGCTTCTGTCTACTCTGCTAGTGAACTTGCTCGTCAGGAGTTTCCAGAATTAACTGTTGAAAAACGCTCTGCTATCTCTATCGCTCGACGTTTGCAAGATCCGCTTGCCGAATTGGTCAAAATTGATCCCAAGTCAATCGGTGTCGGGCAATACCAGCACGATGTCAGTCAGAAGAAACTGTCTGAAAGTCTGGACTTTGTAGTTGATACCGTGGTTAACCAGGTTGGCGTCAATGTCAATACAGCTAGCCCAGCTCTTCTTTCCCACGTAGCTGGACTCAATAAAACTATCTCTGAAAATATCGTAAAATACCGTGAAGAAGAAGGAAAAATCACTTCACGCGCTCAAATTAAGAAAGTTCCTCGCCTGGGAGCTAAAGCCTTTGAGCAGGCTGCAGGTTTCCTCCGTATCCCGGAAAGTAGCAATATCCTTGATAATACAGGAGTTCACCCAGAAAACTATGCTGCGGTTAAGGAGCTCTTCAAACGCTTGGATATCAAGGACTTGAATGAAGAAGCACAAAATAAGCTTAAGTCCCTATCAGTCAAGGAGATGGCGCAAGAACTGGATCTTGGACCAGAAACGCTTAAAGATATCATTTCCGACCTTCTCAAACCAGGTCGAGACTTCCGTGATTCTTTTGATGCACCTGTTCTCCGTCAAGATGTACTGGATATCAAGGACTTAAAAGTCGGCCAGAAGCTAGAAGGTGTGGTGCGTAATGTTGTTGATTTCGGTGCATTCGTTGATATTGGGATTCACGAGGACGGTTTAATTCATATTTCTCATATGAGTCGTAAATTTATCAAACATCCTAGTCAAGTGGTATCAGTCGGAGATTTGGTAACGGTTTGGGTCAAGAAAATCGATACCGAACGTGAAAAAGTCAATCTGTCGCTCTTAGCTCCAGATGAAACTGACTGAGTACGTTCAGTCTGTTTCCCTCGAAGACTTTGGTAGACCTTTTACCCACCAAGCCCAGTGGAATTCTCGTCTGCGAACGACAGGTGGACGATTTTTCCCCAAGGATGGGCATTTGGACTTTAATCCCAAGGTTTATAATGAACTAGGTTTGGAAGTCTTTCGCAAAATCGTGCGCCATGAACTCTGTCACTATCACCTTTATTTTCAGAAAAAAGGATATCGACATAAGGACCGAGATTTTAAAAAACTTTTGAAAGAAGTGGATGGGCTGCGCTTTGTTCCCCCTTTGAAAGACCAAAGTACCTACCTAGTCTATCAGTGCCAATCCTGCCAGCAATCCTATCAACGAAAGAGGAAGATTGACACGAAACGCTATCGCTGTGGCGTCTGCCGTGGTAAACTCGTCATCTTAAATCGGCCTAAGGACTGATGTTTGTGCCCCTGTTTCATGCTATACTACCTGTAAGAATACCGAAAGAGGAACATATCATGAATAACAAATTTTATAAAATGAAACGAAATAGTATGGTGTCGGGAGTTTTAGCTGGTCTATCAGACAAGTGGAATTTTGATGTAACTCTAGTCCGCTTTCTCTTTGCCATTTTTACCATATCAAATTTTGGGATTGGCGTGATTATCTACATCATCCTAGCCTCTATTCTGCCAACTAAGGAAGAGATTGAAGCAGAAATGTATGGAACAGGACCACGCAAACGCAAGGAAGCCGAGGCCATTGATGATAATGATGGACGGTTTTGGTGAGTCAGTTTTGAAAATAGTTTATAGACATTTTCCTTATTTCTCAAAGTCATCAGAAAAAGAAGTGAACCTTTACCCTTGCATCCGCAAGGGTTTTCTTCTCGCCTTTCTTTTATGGTAAAATATTGATAGCGAAATTGCTTGTTTTTTTTAATCTTACAAAAATGTAAGATTAAAGTCTCTTTTGTAAGGTTAGGTTATGGCAAGACCTCTTTTTTTGCGATAAACTAGACTCATAAAGAACAAAGGAGTAAAACCATGAAAAGAATCTTACAAAAGAAAACAAGAAAACCAAGTCAAAAAGATATCGAGCGTGTTCAACTGGGATGCGCTATGATGCAAGCGCAGTTTCAAATGATGGGATATTAAGAAGGAGAAAATCATGACACTTTTAGATGTAAAACACGTTCAAAAAATCTACAAAACACGCTTCCAAGGCAACCAAGTAGAGGCTCTCAAAGATATTCACTTTACCGTAGAAAAGGGTGACTACGTTGCCATCATGGGAGAGTCTGGTTCTGGGAAATCAACCCTGCTCAACATCCTAGCTATGCTGGATAAGCCAACTCGTGGTCAAGTTTACTTGAACGGAGTAGACACAGCCACCATTAAAAACTCACGGGCTTCCAGCTTCCGTCGTGAGAAGTTGGGATTTGTCTTCCAAGACTTTAACTTGCTAGATACCCTGTCTGTCAAAGACAATATCTTGCTTCCTCTAGTTTTATCAAGGAGATCCATCACTGAGATGATGAAGAAATTGGTAGTGACAGCTGAAAATTTGGGCATTAACCAATTGCAAGAGAAGTACCCTTACGAGATCTCAGGTGGTCAAAAGCAGCGGGTAGCAGTAGCACGCGCCATCATCACTGAACCTGAAATTCTCCTTGCGGATGAGCCAACAGGAGCTCTTGACTCCAAGTCATCTGCAGCTCTTCTAGATGTTTTTGATGAAATCAATGAACGCGGTCAAACTATTCTGATGGTAACCCACTCAACGGCAGCAGCAAGTAGGGCCAAGCGTGTACTCTTTATCAAAGACGGTATTCTTTACAACCAAATCTACCGTGGAGACAAGACAGAGCGTCAGATGTTCCAAGAAATCTCTGACACTTTGACTGTTATGGCAAGCGAGGTGAATTAGTATGTTCCGATTAACCAATAAGTTAGCGGTATCCAACTTGATTAAAAACCGCAAACTCTACTATCCCTTTGCCCTTGCTGTTCTCTTAGCAGTGACCATCACCTATCTCTTTTACTCACTGTCACTTAATCCTAACATTGGCAAGATACGAGGGGGAGAAACTATCTCTATGACCCTTGCTCTCGGTATGGTGGTTGTTACCATCGCTTCAGGGATTATTGTCCTTTATGCCAATAGTTTTGTCATGAAGAACCGCTCCAAGGAGCTGGGTGTATATGGTATGCTGGGTCTTGAAAAGCGCCATTTGATCAGTATGGTTTTTAAGGAGCTTCTTATTTTTGGTTCCTTAACCTTGACAGCTGGTCTCGGTCTAGGAGCTCTCTTTGATAAGCTAATCTTTGCCCTTCTTCTAAAGCTGATGAAGATGAAAGTGGAGCTCGTTTCTACTTTCCAACCAATTGTCTTTATCCTAGTTCTCATCGTCTTTGGAGCTATCTTCCTAGGTTTGATTTTTATCAATGCCTTTCGCATCGCACGCATGAATGCCCTTCAGCTCTCTCGTGAAAAAGCCAGTGGTGAGAAAAAAGGACGTTTCTTAGGTCTTCAAACCATTCTAGGTCTAATCAGTTTGGGAGCTGGTTATTACCTAGCGGTTACAGTTGAAAATCCACTTTCTGCTGTTCTGATTTTCTTCGTAGCAGTCTTGTTGGTAATTTTGGGAACTTATCTTCTCTTCAATGCAGGGATCACAGTTTTCCTACAAATCTTGAAGAAAAACAAGCGTTACTATTACCAACCTAACAACATGATTTCCGTATCCAATCTCATTTTTCGTATGAAGAAAAATGCGGTTGGTTTGGCGACGATTGCTATTCTTTCAACCATGGTCTTGGTGACAATGTCTGCTGCAACGAGTATCTTTAAAGGCTCTGAAACTTTCAAGAAAGTCATGAATCCACATGATTTTGGAATTACAGGACAGAATATTGAAAAAGAAGACATAAATAAACTCCTAGACCAGTATGCTAGTGATAAGGGATTGACTGTTACAAAGAAAGAAGTTCTTACATACAGTAGCTTTGGTGTAGCAAACCAAGAAGGTACGAAATTAACAATCTTTGACAAAGGTCAAAACCGTGTTCAACCGAAAACTGTTTTTATGGTCTTTGACCAAAAAGACTATGAGAATATGACGGGGCAAAAACTCGCACTTTCAGGAAAGGAAGTTGGATTGTTTACTAAAAACAAAGAACTTCAAGGACAGAAAGAACTGACTCTAAATAACCAGACCTACACGATCAAAGAAGAAATCAAAAAAGATTTTATTCTTGAACATGTCCCAAATCAGTACAATATTCTAACTTCGGACTATAACTATCTGGTTGTTCCTGACCTACAAGTCTTTCTTGACCAGCATCCTAATTCTTCCATCTTTAATCAATACTACGGTGGTATGAATGTAACAGCTAGTGAGGAAGAGCAACTCAAACTTGCCAACGACTATTCAAAATTCCTTGGTGATTTTAATAGAGAATTAAGCAAAGAAGGAAGCTATGTTTACGGAAGCAATCTAGCTGATAGCAGTGCGCAGATGAGTGCTCTCTTTGGTGGAGTCTTCTTCATCGGTATCTTCCTCTCTATCATCTTTATGGTGGGAACAGTTCTTGTCATCTACTACAAACAAATCTCTGAAGGCTATGAAGACCGTGAACGCTTTATTATTTTGCAAAAAGTCGGTCTCGATCAAAAGCAAATCAAGCAAACCATCAATAAACAGGTGCTAACTGTTTTCTTCCTCCCATTGCTCTTTGCCTTCCTACACCTTGCCTTTGCCTATCATATGCTTAGTCTCATCCTAAAAGTCATTGGGGTGCTAGATGCAACCATGATGCTGACTGTCACTCTGTCCATCTGTGCGATCTTCCTCATCGTCTACGTTTTGATTTTTATGATTACCTCAAGAAGCTATCGCAAGATTGTGCAAATGTAAAAAAGATACCTCGATGATTGTCGAGGTATTTCTTTTATTTTAAATGCTAAAGAGTTGTCCCAAGAGGAAGGTTACGCCCATGGTCAGAAGTCCGATACAGAGGTTGCGGATCATAGCTGTTTTCGTAGGAGCCTTGCCTAGTTTAGCACTGGTATAGCCAGTGACGAGAAGGGAAAGGGCCACGATAAAAACAGTAGCAGGAATACGATAGTCACTTGGAAAGACGGTGATTGAAAGCATAGGAGGAAGACTTCCCAGTACAAAGGCAATAAAGCTAGAGATAGCAGCATGCCAAGGATTGGTAAATTCTTCGTACTCGATACCGTATTTTTCCTCAACCAAGGCTTTGAGTGGATTTTTTAAAAAGGCCTTGTTGGTCAAAAGTTGGGCGGACGTTTCACACTCACCGTTTTGAAGATAGGCAGCATAGAGGGATTGTTTTGCAGATTCGATGTCCTTATCCAAGAGCAACTGTTCTCTAGCAACAGCGGCTTCTTCCGTGTCTTTCTGAGTGGATACAGAGACATATTCGCCACCGGCCATAGAAAAAGCACCAGCGAGGATAGCAGCCAATCCTGATAAAAAGATAATCCAGATATTACTCGTCGCACTGGCAACACCGATAACGACCCCAGCGATGGAAATAATCCCATCATTGGCACCTAGAACACCTGCACGTAGGATATTGAGTCGGCCTGCAAAGTTTGCATCAATTTCATGTTTTATTTCTGTCATAGTCATCTCCTTTCTCTCCATTATAGAGAAAAGAATAGGAGAATACAAACTTTTTAAACTATCTGAAAAAAGTTCTACGATTCTAATTTTTAGGCTCTTTGAAGTTTCTCCGAAAAAGTAGTGCTATCCTACTGTACTGGACCTTTTTAAACTTATCTATGGTATAATAGAAGATAGATTTATCAATTGGAGAATGAAGGATTTTATGATTAAACTTGTAGCAACCGATATGGATGGAACCTTTCTAGATGGAGAGGGTCGGTTTGATATGGAACGCCTCAAAAACGTACTTGTTTCCTACAAGGAAAAGGGGATTTATTTTGCTGTGGCTTCAGGTCGCGGTATCTTGTCCCTGAAAAAGTTGTTTGCGGATGTGCGTGATGAAGTGATTTTTATAGCTGAAAATGGGAGCTATGTTGAGTTTCATGGTGAGGATATGTATGAGGCTACTATGTCTCGGGATTTTTACTTGAGCACTTTTGAAGCTTTAAAGAAATCGCCTTATTTTGATGAAAGTAAAATGCTCTTGACTGGGAAAAAAGCTTGTTATGTTTTGGATACAGTGGATGAGACCTATCTCATGTTTAGCCGTCACTACAATGAAAACATTCAAAAAGTAGCACGTTTGGAAGATATCACGGATGAGATTTTTAAATTCACTACGAACTTCACAGAAGATACGATAGAAGCTGGAGAGGCCTGGGTCAACGAAAATGTTCCTGGTGTGAAAGCCATGACCACAGGTTTTGAATCCATCGATATTGTCTTGGACTACGTTGATAAGGGTGTGGCCATTGTTGAGTTGGCAAAAAAACTTAGTCTAACCATGGATCAGGTTATGGCATTTGGCGATAATCTCAATGACCTTCATATGATGCAGGTTGTTGGGCACCCAATCGCTCCTGAAAATGCGCGACCAGAGATTTTAGAATTAGCAGAAGCAGTGATTGGCCACCATAAGGACCAATCAGTGATGGCTTATATGGAGGGCTTATAATGGTAGATATTAAATTGATTGCATTGGACTTGGATGGCACCTTGCTGACAACGGATAAAAAGCTAACAGATCGTACCAAGGAAGTCCTCAAAGCTGCGCGTGATCGTGGCATCAAGGTCGTACTGACAACGGGGCGTCCTCTAAAGGCTATGGATTTCTTTCTCCATGAGCTAGGGACTGACGGTCAAGAGGACGAGTACACCATCACCTTTAATGGTGGTCTAGTGCAAAAAAACACAGGAGAGATTCTCGATAAAACGGTCTTTTCAATCGACGATGTGGCACGATTGTACGATGAAACTGAAAAACTCGGACTTCCGTTAGATGCCATTTCAGAAGGAACAGTCTATCAAATCCAGTCGGACCAAGAAAGTCTCTATGCGAAGTTCAACCCAGCCTTGACTTTTGTACCTGTCGCTTTTGAAAATCTATCTAGTCAGATGACATATAATAAATGTGTGACTGCCTTTGCCCAAGAACCTTTGGATGCAGCGATTCAACAGATTTCTCCAGAATTGTTTGACCAATATGAAATCTTCAAATCGCGTGAACTCTTATTGGAATGGTCGCCGAAAAATGTCCACAAGGCAACAGGTTTAGCGAAATTAATTAAACACTTAGGAATCGATCAAAGTCAAGTCATGGCTTGTGGGGACGAGGCCAATGACCTTTCCATGATTGAGTGGGCAGGTCTGGGAGTTGCCATGCAAAATGCAGTTCCTGCTGTTAAGGAGGTTGCAAATGTGATTACCCCGATGACCAACGACGAGGAAGCCGTTGCCTGGGCTATCGAAGAATACGTGCTAAAGGAGAACTAGAATATGGGATTATTTGACCGTCTATTCGGAAAAAAAGAAGAGCCGAAAATTGAAGATGTTGTAAAAGAAGCTCTGGAAAATCTTGATTTGTCAGAAGAGGTTGAAAAAAACCAAACGGCAGTCGAAGAAACAGCGACGGACAAAGTGGAAGAAACACCTGCTCAAGAAGAACTTCCTCAGGTCTCGACAGAAGAAGTTATTGAACCAGAAGCAGTCGAGGAAACTGCTCAGGAAGAGCCTGAGCTAGAAGCTGATGAATTGGAGCAAATCCAAGAGCCGGAAGAAATTCTAGAAGAAGAGAACCAAGAAACTGTAGAGTTCGAAGAAGGGGTAGCTTCTGAAGTAGTAGAAGAAGAACCTCCTCAGGTTGAAGAAACCGTACAGGAAAAATATGACCGCAGTCTCAAGAAAACGCGTACGGGATTCGGTGCTCGTTTGAATGCCTTCTTTGCCAACTTCCGTTCTGTCGATGAAGAATTCTTCGAGGAATTGGAAGAACTGCTCATCATGAGCGACGTCGGTGTGCAAGTCGCTTCAAACTTAACAGAAGAACTACGTTATGAAGCCAAATTAGAAAACGCTAAGAAGCCAGACGCACTCCGTCGTGTCATTATCGAGAAATTGGTTGAACTCTATGAGAAGGATGGCAACTACGATGAAAGTATCCACTTCCAAGATGGTTTGACAGTCATGCTCTTTGTTGGTGTTAATGGTGTTGGGAAAACAACTTCTATCGGGAAATTGGCTCATCGCTACAAACAAGCTGGCAAGAAGGTCATGTTGGTTGCGGCAGATACATTCCGTGCTGGAGCTGTTGCCCAGCTAGCTGAATGGGGCCGTCGTGTTGATGTTCCTGTTGTGACAGGGCCAGAAAAGGCTGATCCAGCAAGTGTGGTCTTTGATGGGATGGAACGTGCTGTAGCTGAAGGGATTGATATTCTCATGATTGATACAGCAGGTCGTTTGCAAAACAAGGACAACCTTATGGCCGAGTTGGAAAAGATTGGTCGCATTATCAAACGTGTTGTTCCTGAAGCACCTCATGAAACCTTCCTGGCACTTGATGCGTCAACTGGACAGAATGCCTTGGTACAAGCTAAGGAATTTTCTAAGATAACTCCATTGACAGGAATTGTTTTGACAAAAATTGACGGAACTGCCCGAGGTGGTGTTGTTCTGGCTATCCGCGAAGAACTCAATATCCCTGTAAAATTGATTGGTTTCGGTGAAAAAATCGATGATATCGGGGAATTTAACTCAGAAAACTTTATGAAGGGTCTCTTAGAAGGCTTGATTTAATACAAAATAAATATCCTGCAAGTCAATCTTGCAGGATATTTTTGCTATTCTAAACGGCCATCTTCAAGATAGGCGATATCTGGTTGCCAGGTCCATTTGGCTCCATACTTCTCAAGTAAGTCAAAACTAGCTTGAGGTCCCATGCTTCCAGCTTTATAGTCATGAAGTGGAGCACCGTTTTCAGCCCAGAGTTTTTCAATACGGTCAATCAATTTCCAAGAAGCACTGACCTCATCCCAGTGGCTAAAATTGGTTGAGTTGTTGTTCAAGACATCGTAGATTAATTTCTCGTATGGATCTGGTGAAGCTCCAGTAGCAGTAGCGTCAGTACGGTAATCCAGAGAGCTTGGTGCCAGGTTAAATTCTTCACCGACTTGTTTCCCATTTAGGCTGAGAGAGAATCCTTCAGTTGGTTGGATATATATGGTCAAGATATTTGGTGCCAATGGTTCTCCGAAGATAGAGTCCATTTGCTTAAAGACGATATTGACATGAGTCCCTTTTTCAGTCAGACGTTTCCCTGTACGGAAGAAGAAAGGAACACCACGGAAGCGATCGCTGTCTACAAAGAAGGCACCAGATGCAAAGGTTTCTGTTGTAGATTCTGGGTCGACATTTGGCTCGCTACGATAGGAAATGTATTTCATGCCATCGATTTTACCAGAGCGATATTGACCACGAATAAACTGTTCTTTCAATTCCTCCTCAGTTGGATGATAGAGGTTTTTAAAGACCTTTATCTTTTCAGCACGAATCTCATCTTTTGTAAAGCTAGCTGGTTTGTCCATGGCTAGAAGAGAGAGGAGTTGAAGAGTATGGTTTTGCACCATATCACGAAGGGCACCAGATTGATCGTAGTACCCACCGCGTTCTTCAACACCCAAACGTTCCGCAAAGGTAATCTGAACATTATCGATGTGTTCGCGATTCCAAACATTCTCAAAGATCATGTTAGCAAAACGAACAGCAAAGATACTCTGAATCATCTCTTTACCTAGGTAATGGTCGATACGGTAGATTTGCTCCTCATCAAAGGCCGCAAGGAGATCTTCATTGAGCTTGCTAGCTGTTTCGTAGTCTGTACCAAATGGTTTCTCAACGATCAAGCGCTCAAAACCTTTACCATCGACAATGTTTTCAGATTTGAGGTGCTTGGCAATGGTTCCAAAGAACTGAGGTGCCATAGACAAGAAGAAGAGCTTATTGTGTTCAGCTTGGTATTTTTCATTCAGCTCAGCTTGTAATTGACGCAAAGCAATGTAATGTTCCGTATCATTCACATCATGGCTTTGATAGTAGAAGTGGCTGGCAAATTCTTGGGCTTGCTCGGTACTATCTGCCAAATCAAGGATGGACTCGACAACTACAGATTCAAAATATTCCTTACTCCAAGGTCTACGAGCTGTTCCGATAACAGCAAAATGCTCAGAGAGATTGCCTGATTTATAGAGTCTGAAAAGGGAAGGGTAGAGTTTGCGTTTAGCTAAATCTCCACTCGCACCGAAAATTGTAACAATAACCTTTGATGACATCTAGTTACCTAATTTCTATATTTTTTCCTAGTTGGACTAGGGATGAGATTTTCTCATTGTCATAGCTTTTATTTTATCATAATTTTCAAAAAAATCAAAAATCCAATACGCAATTAAAAAAGTGTAAGGAGAACCTTACACTTTCGTTTTATACATTTAAGACCTTGTCCAAAAATTCTTTTAGACGAGGGTGTTGCGGGTTATCAAAGATTTGATCTGGTGTCCCATCTTCTAGGAATTCACCATCAGCCGTAAAGATAACACGGTTGGCCACCTGACGAGCAAATCCCATCTCGTGGGTTACGATAATCATGGTCATGCCTTGTTCCGCCAATTCCTTCATAACATTCAGTACATCTCCGACCATCTCAGGGTCAAGAGCAGAAGTTGGTTCATCAAAGAGCATGATATCAGGATTCATGGCAAGTCCACGAGCGATGGCTACACGCTGTTTCTGACCACCTGAAAGACTATCTGGATTGGCATTAGCTTTATCTGCTAGTCCAACCTTTTCAAGCAACTCCATCCCCAATTTCTCAGCTTCTTCTTTGGTCATCCGTTTGTGTTCAATAGGAGCAAAAGTGATATTTTCTAGGACGGACATGTGAGGAAAGAGGTTGAAATGTTGGAAAACCATTCCTACGTTCTCACGGACATGGTCGACATTGGTTGATTTGTCAGTCAAATCATAACCATTCACAGTGATGTGACCACTCGTTACCTCCTCGAGAAGGTTAAGGCTACGGAGGAAAGTGGATTTACCAGAACCGGAAGGACCGATGATACAAACAACATCCCCTTCATAGAATTTAGTTGTAATGCCTTTTAAAACTTCATTTTTTCCATAATACTTATGCAAATCATTTACATCAATTTTTAGTTGTGCCATTAACGAATCCTCTTTTCTAAGCGTTTCGCTAGTCTAGTCAAAAGCGTGATAATTACAAGATAGAAGATAGCAAGGATTGCATACATCTTGAAACTTTGGTAGTTACGGGCAATGATGATCTTACCAGTTTGGAAAAGTTCAACCAAACCGATAGCAGACACGATGGTTGTATCTTTGAGAGCGATAACGAATTGGTTGACAAAGTTTGGCAACATTAATTTAGTCGCTTGTGGCAAGATAATCTTACGCATGGTTTTTCCATAAGAGATACCAAGACTGCGGCTGGCCTCCATTTGGCCAACTGGAACAGCTTGGATCCCACCACGAACAATTTCAGCGATATAAGCTGCCGCATTGAGTGAGAGGGCGATAGTACCAGCTACAAAGTCATTGATTGGACTTTGTTGGCCTGTAATCGACTCGATGAAGTTTGGAATACCCCAGAAGATGAAGGCTGCAAGAATCATCAATGGGATACCACGGATAACATCAACGAAAATCTCAGAGATCAGACGAAGAGATTTGTATGGGCTAACACTAAACATACCGAAGATAATCCCGATGACAATGGCAATTGCAAATGAAATAAGCGCTAAGGCAAGAGTGATTCCAAGTCCACTAAGAAGTTGTTTGTAGTTGTTTTGAAGCAAGCCCCAGATAGTAGTTTCGTCAACCGTACTTGTAGAGTTAGTTGAAGATTCGCTAGCTAGATACTTGTCAAGAATCTTTTGGAATTCTCCGTTAGCTTTAAGATTTGCAAGTCCGTTATTGAACATCTGGATCAATTCTGGGTTTGTTCCTTTTTTAACCGCAAAGGCAGTTTCACCGATTGGAGTTCCAGCGATTGGTGTTTTCAATTTTTGACCTTGGCTGATAGAATATTTGAGAACAGGCTCATCATCCATCACAGCATCAATAGCTCCAGTATTCAGACTGTCATACATTGATGCGCCATCTGCAAAGGTTTTAATCTTATAGCCGTATTTGTTTTGATTCTCAGTAAGGAACGTTTGAGAGGCAGTTCCGTTTTTAACACCGACAGTTTTATCCTTGAGGTCTTCATAAGAAGCAATCGTGCTTGATTCTTTCACACCGAGAATCGTATTTGCTGTGTAGTAGGATTCTGAGAAGTCGAAGGTTTCCTTACGAGCATCTGTTACAGACATACCAGCAATGATACCATCTGCTTGTCCTGCTTGAACAGCACTGATTGCTGCGTCAAATCCTGGGTTGGTAATTTCAATTTCAAAACCTTGATCTTTGGCAATAGCCTTGATGAGGTCCATATCAATACCGGTATATTGATTGCTTGAATTTTGAAAGACGAATGGGGCGAAAGATGAGTCACTGGCAATAATGTACTTGCTTTTCACTGGAGTAGCTTTTTGTCCAGCAGCAGTAGTTGTCGTCGGGGTTGCCGTAGTTGTAGAAGCTGTCCATTTTTGGATGATTTGCTCCAAGCTACCATCTTTCTTCATTTGTGCTAGGGCTTCATTAAACTCGGTAACCAAGTGTTCATACTTGCTCCCTTTCTTGACACCAAAAGCAAAGCTTCCAACAGCCTCACCATCCATATTGATGCTGAGATCTTGTCCTTGGTTAATCGCATACTCAATAACAGGTTTGTCATCCATGATGGCATTTACAGCACCAGCACTTAGACTGTTATTCATCAAATCACCTGTATCAAAGGTTTTAATAGAGAAACCGTATTTATCTTTGATACTTTCGAGGAAACGTTGGGCGGCAGTTCCGTTCTTAACTCCAACTGTTTTGCCGCTAAGTTCCTCATATTTGGTGATTTTATTTGCCTTTGTCGTAGCAATGACAACTTTTGTATCATAATAAGTATCAGACATGGTAAAGACATTTTCACGTTCTTTTGTTTTTGTCATACCTGCCATAATAGCATCTGCTTGACCTGACTGCACTGCATTTACAGCTGCATCAAAGCCAGGATAAGACATTTGGATGTTCCATCCTTTGATTTCTGCAACTTTATTGATAATATCAACATCAATCCCTTTATAGGTTTGATCTGAATCTTTAAACTCAAAGGGCGCGTAAGCTGTATCAGACACAATCTTAACAGTATCAGCTTTTGCTATACCTAGTGAGAAAATGGGAAATAAAATGAGCAAACATGCTAGTATTTTTTTCTTCATTTTTAGTCTCCTTTTCCGAATATTTTTCCATTATACCAGAAAACAGGTTAAAAGGCAAATTTTATGAATTTTATGTAAGAAAATATAACATGAAATACTCTTTCTTATCAGTTTGGAGAAGAGTCTGAAAAGCAAATTTATGGTAAAATAGAAGGATAGAAAAATGCAGATGAGGCAATCATGATAAATCGAATTTCAGATAATAAATTTAAACTAGTATCAAAATATGAACCTTCAGGAGATCAACCCCAGGCAATTGAGCAGTTGGTTGATAATATCGAGGGTGGAGAAAAGGCTCAGATTCTGATGGGGGCGACGGGTACAGGGAAGACCTATACCATGAGTCAGGTCATTTCCAAAGTCAATAAACCAACTTTGGTCATTGCCCATAACAAAACTCTAGCTGGGCAGCTCTATGGGGAGTTCAAGGAATTTTTCCCTGAAAATGCTGTTGAGTACTTCGTATCGTACTATGATTATTACCAACCTGAGGCCTATGTCCCTTCGAGTGATACTTATATTGAAAAGGATAGCTCGGTCAATGATGAGATTGACAAGCTTCGACACTCAGCGACTTCAGCACTTCTGGAGCGTAACGATGTCATCGTTGTGGCTTCTGTCTCTTGTATTTATGGTTTGGGTTCTCCTAAGGAATACGCTGACAGTGTTGTCAGTCTGCGTCCAGGTCTTGAAATTTCTCGTGATAAACTTTTGAATGATTTGGTTGATATCCAGTTTGAACGCAATGATATTGATTTCCAACGGGGAAGATTTCGCGTTCGCGGGGATGTGGTGGAGATTTTCCCAGCTTCCCGAGATGAACACGCTTTTCGAGTAGAGTTTTTCGGGGATGAAATTGATCGTATCCGTGAAGTTGAGGCTTTGACAGGTCAGGTATTGGGAGAAGTGGATCATTTGGCGATTTTCCCTGCCACTCACTTTGTGACCAATGATGTCCACATGGAGGTTGCTATTGCTAAGATTCAGGCAGAGTTGGAGGAGCAGTTGGCTGTCTTTGAGAAGGAAGGCAAACTGCTAGAAGCACAACGCTTGAAACAACGGACAGAGTATGATATCGAAATGCTACGTGAGATGGGGTATACAAATGGAGTTGAGAACTACTCTCGTCACATGGATGGTCGTAGTGAAGGAGAGCCCCCTTATACGCTTCTCGACTTCTTCCCAGATGATTTCTTGATCATGATTGATGAAAGTCACATGACCATGGGGCAGATTAAGGGCATGTACAATGGAGACCGTTCGCGTAAGGAAATGTTGGTCAATTATGGTTTCCGTTTACCGTCCGCCTTGGATAATCGTCCGCTACGCCGGGAGGAGTTTGAAAGCCATGTACATCAGATTGTTTACGTTTCAGCAACACCAGGCGACTATGAAAATGAACAGACCGAGACAGTGATTGAGCAAATCATTCGTCCGACAGGACTTTTAGACCCAGAAGTGGAAGTCCGCCCAACTATGGGACAGATTGATGACCTCTTGGGTGAAATCAATGCCCGTGTTGAAAAGAATGAACGCACCTTTATTACTACCTTGACTAAGAAAATGGCAGAAGACTTGACTGATTACTTCAAGGAAATGGGGATCAAGGTCAAGTATATGCACTCGGACATCAAGACCTTGGATCGGACCGAGATTATCCGTGACCTACGCTTGGGGGTTTTTGATGTTTTGGTCGGAATCAACCTGCTCCGCGAAGGGATTGACGTTCCCGAGGTAAGCTTGGTTGCCATTCTCGATGCTGATAAGGAAGGTTTCCTACGTAATGAACGTGGTCTTATCCAAACAATCGGTCGTGCAGCCCGTAATAGTGAAGGTCATGTGATTATGTATGCGGACACGATGACTCAATCTATGCAACGTGCTATCGATGAAACGGCCCGTCGTCGGAAAATCCAGATGGCTTACAATGAAGAGCATGGTATTGTACCTCAGACAATCAAGAAAGAAATCCGTGATCTAATCGCCGTAACCAAGGCAGTTTCCAAAGAAGAGGACAAGGAAGTCGATATCAATAGCCTCAACAAACAAGAACGCAAGGAACTCGTCAAGAAACTAGAGAAACAAATGCAAGAAGCTGTCGAAGTGCTTGACTTTGAACTAGCAGCACAGATTCGGGATATAATGTTGGAAGTGAAGGCGTTGGATTAGATAGGAGAAAACGAATGAAAATTTTAGTCATCAATGGACATCCTGACAAGGGAAGTTTCTGTCAAGAAATTTTTCGAACGATTGTAGAAAATATTGACTCAAATCATCATGAGCTTGAATCTATTAATCTAAATGAGATAGATTTTGATCCCGTATTACGTTATGGTTATCGAAAACGTATGGAAGAGGACTCCTTCATACTTCGCTCTCAGGAATTAATCCAGTGGGCAGATCATTTTATTTTTGTCTATCCAATTTGGTGGAGTAGTATGCCTAGTTTATTGAAGGGTTGGATCGATCGTGTTTTCACGCCAGGAATTGCTTACTCTGCCAATAATAAAGGAAGTTTTATTTGGAACTACTTAAGAGGTCAGCAGTTTAAAAAGTTACTAAAAGGAAAAACAGCCAGTATTTACGCAACATCAATGGCACCAACATGGTGGTACAAAGTATTTTCAGGTCCTATCAATATCCCAGACAGTTATGGAATATCAGTATTAAAGAATGCTGTCTTAAATCACTGCGGTATTAAAACAAAGAAAGTTTCAATTTTGGGTGAGTTAGGGCGTGAGGTGAATACAAATTCTACAAGACAAAAATATCTACAAAAAGTAGCTGATGAAGTCAAGGCGTTGGATTAGGAAAAAGTATGGTTTATTTAAGAAAACTAATTGAAGAAGATTTGGTGTCTTTGTGGGAAATAGCTTATTCACAATCTAATCCAATTTGGAAACAGTATGATGCTCCCTATTATGACGATTATCAGCATTTTCCTAATTTTCAAGAATTTAAACTACAAAAATCAGAATCTACTCTAAACAACTCAAATCGCCTTGGTATTTTTGTTGATGATAAATTAGTTGGGACTGTTTCGCGCTACTGGGTATGTAAACAAACAAGATGGATGGAATTGGGGATTTGTATTTATGATAACAAATTTTGGAACTCTGGCATTGGAAAAGCTGCTATGCTACAATGGATAGATCGGACATTTAAGGATTACTTGGTGTTGGAGCATCTTGGTTTGACAACTTGGTCAGGAAATCTTGGTATGGTAAAACTTGCTGAAAAATTAAGAATGAAAAAAGAAGCTCATATTCCAAAAGTTCGTTATTACCAAGGCAAATATTTTGATAGTATTAAATATGGTATTCTGAGAGAAGAATGGAGTAAAATAAATGAACCTAACTATCAAACAAATGGAAACTCCTGAAGAGATAGAAGGTAAATCCTTCGTTCATTGGCAAACGTGGAGAGAGGCTTATGACGACCTTTTACCTGCTGAATTTCAGGAGACGATGACATTAGAAAGATGTCTATTCTTTAGTCAAAAATATCCAGAAAATACATTGATTGCGATGGACGGTATGAAGGTAGTTGGTTTTATCAGTTATGGAAACTTTCGTGATGAGACTATTCAAGCTGGTGAAATCATTGCCTTGTATGTTTTAAAAGACTATTACGGAAAAGGTATTGCTCAGAAGTTAATGAAGGAAGCTTTGAGTACTCTTGATCGTTTTTCTGAAATATTCTTATGGGTATTAAAAGAGAATCAGCGAGCCATTGCTTTCTATCAAAAAATGGGCTTTACTTTTGATGGACAAGAAAAGATGCTTGACCTTGGAAAACCTATAAAGGAAAAACGGATGGTATTCTATTCTAAATAATTTTAAAAAGTAAAAGCTAATGGCTCTGGTACCAAGTCTGAAAATTTAATAATTTAGAAAGCGAGCAAATCTATGTCCCGTGCCCAAGCAACTATTTTAACCAACATCTGTCTAATCGAAGATCTAGAAAATAAGCGAGTAGTCATGCAATATCGGTCTCCTGAAAGCAACCACTGGTCAGGTTATGCTTTTCCAGGAGGTCATGTTGAGAATGGCGAGGCCTTTGCCGAGTCTGTCATACGTGAAATCTACGAAGAAACTGGTCTAACGATTCAGAATCCCCAACTGGTCGGTATTAAAAATTGGCCCTTAGATACAGGTGGACGCTACATTGTCGTTTGCTATAAGGCGACAGAGTTTAGTGGAAATCTCCAATCCTCAGAAGAAGGAGAAGTATCTTGGGTGCAAAAAGACCAGATTCCAAACTTGGATCTGGCCTATGATATGTTGCCTTTGATGGAGATGATGGAAGCTCCTAACAAGTCAGAGTTTTTCTACCGTTACCGTACAGAGGACGGCTGGGAAAAAGAAATATTCTAGTCTTTTACCAAATAACCTAACTGATCCAAGGCCTCCTCGATATAGTGGAGGTCTTGTTGTGTCTCAGCTTCAACAAGGTGGTAATGGATGCCGTCTGTCAATTCAGAAAGGGGTCTAAAGTCTGAATTCTCGACTTGTTCCAGAAAGTGCTGGACATCTCGGCGACAGGTGAGTTTAAGATGGGTTTCAATTTCACCATAAACGGGATGATCGATTAAGATATTTTGAACGCGTCCGCCATTATCTACAATGGCTAGAAGTTCCTGCCCGATTTCTTCCAGTTCATGTTTCACTTTAAAGAGTTTGTGGACGTAAGGACTGGCATCATTTTCTTTGTAGATATAGCCACGATTGGTGGATAGGATAGGAGCCCCATCTGCTCGGAGAATAGCGATATCCTGTACAATGACTTGGCGCGTGACATGAAAGTGCTCAGCCAAGGTTTGACCATTGAGAGCTTTTGGCGCCTCTTTTAATAGTTTGAGAAGAGCTTGTTTGCGATCCGTTGTCATAGTTTTTCCTTTTAGCGACGTTTTCGAAGCACTTTATAGACAGCTAGTGCTAATGTATAGTCTACCATACTATGGACAATTGTGCCAAAGCCAACTAGGACGAAGAGAACATAAAACATATTTTCAACGTTTGTCCCTGAAGTAGCATAGAAGATGATACAAGCTAGTACTTCAGCGATAGCGTGAACAACACCCAAAACAAAGTTAAAAATCCAAGATGCCTTTGGTTTATCCAAGGTTTCAGGGAATTTCTTTAAGTACAAAGCCCCCAAAGTACCAAAAACGATGTGAGAAAAGGCGCGTAGGACAATAACCATAGGGTAGCCTGCCATCAGAAAACCAAGACTAGAAGCAATAATCACAAAAGCAGCCATCAAAGGCGAAAGAAACATGGCGATAAAGATGGGGATATGACTTCCCAAGGTGTAAGAAGCCGGTGGGATAACGATTTTAAAAGGCATAATGATTGGAATCAAAATCGCGATTGCAGTGAGTAGGGCAGTCATGGTCATAAACTGCGTTTTTTTCCGTATATTCATAAGAACCTCCATTTATCTGTATATACACAAGTATAGTACAATAAATAATCAGTTAAGTCAAGAAGCATTAGTGATTTTTAATGGATATCTGGTTAAATGTGGTAAAGAATACTGGGAACTTAATTCTTATGTTTTAACTACTAAACTCCACCTTCAGGACGAAAGTGGAGTTGTTTTTTTATTTCTTCAAGGTTTCGAGACGTGGGACAATCATTACAGTCAAGATGGCTGAGATAACCAATTCGGCGATTGAGTTTGTAGAGATAACAGTTGCTAGGAGTTTTTGGATATTCCCATCAAAGACATTTCCAAAAAGGTAGAAAATTCCACCAAGTACAAAGACTGTGTTGGTAAGTGAACCAAGGGCACCAGCTAGAATCAGACCAGTTTTATTTTTCATCAGTTTATAAACTAGATAAGGAGTTAAACCAATCAAAATACGTGGAACGATAGCTATGATAACTGAGTAGATGTTTCCGTTTGGTACAAATGGGGAGAAGAGGTAACTTGTCGGTAGAATCGTAATCGTGTTAACCGTCAAGCTAAGTAGTCCCATTAAAAATCCAAGTGTAACCCCAACGCGTGGACCGTAAATAATACTTGCAATAATAACAGGAACATGCACGATAGTTGGTTTAATTGGGAATGGGAATAGATTAAATAAGAGAGAGCTTAGAAAGTGAATGACCAACATGGTCGCAAAAAAGATAGCAATTGGGGCAATATTAGATCGTTTTTTCATTGAGAGTTTCCTTTATTCTTTCTAAAATAATATCAAGGTCTGCCAAAGCTCCCCTTCCGTAGTCTCCACAAGCAAGTAAGGATTCTTTTGGAGAGATAAGCTTGTAACCATATGTTTCTAAAGTTTTAAGGTTTGTTTGAGTTGCCGGATGGTCATACATTTTTGTATTCATAGCAGGAGCAAGTAGTTTAGGAATGTTTTGGGGTAAAGATAACGCTGTACTAGTCACCATGTTGTCCGCAAAGCCATGTGCTAGTTTTGCAATGGTGTTAGCTGTGGCAGGGGCCACGATAAATAAATCCGTTTCTTTACCAAGTTGGATATGATTGACCTGATCAGGATAGGGTTCCTTCATGACATCCAAGTGGACAGGATTCTGTGATAAGACCTGTAGTGTCAAAGGTTGGATAAACTCTGTAGCAGCCTGAGTCATTAAGACAGTGACTTGATGGCCTTGTTTTTTTAGAGAACTGACTAAATCTGCCGACTTGTAAGAGGCGATTGACCCAGTTACAGCCAAGAGAATGTTTGCCATAGCTTTCCTTTCTATGAATGATAGGATTGAATCTTTTCAAGGAGGAGTTCTGCAATTTCTTCTTTAGTATGAACCGTTTGAAGATGATCTTTCTCAACAAAGATTGCACGATGTTGGTTTGCTGAAATTTGAGTCAGATCATTTGCAATGATTAAGTCTGCTTGGTTCTTGATAAGACTTTTTCTAGCAATGTCAACCAGATGATCTTCGTTAACATCAACTAGCAGTTTGAAACCAATCAGATGAATAGCAGGATTCCATTCCTTGACTAGAGAGATGATTTTGGGTGTTTTTTTCAGGAATAAAACCTGAACCTCATCAGTTGAAGAAATCTTAGTTTGATGATTTTGCTTGCTTAAAAATTCTTCTAGATTGGAGCTAGCCTGAACTTCCTCAAGCCCTGTCATATAAACAGGAGTGTAGTCGGACACAGCCATTGAGTGGATCAAGACCTGATAATCCTTGACACGTTCTTGCATTTCTAGTAGAAGCTCGTGGGTATTGGTAATTTCTCGAATACTTAGGTTGGGATGGGATTCTGGCTTCAGAGATCGTTTTGTCGTTATCAAACAAACTTCATGTCCTGCAGCAAGCAAAGTTTCAGTGATGATTTTCCCCAGGCGACCTGTAGAATGGTTAGTGATAGCGCGGACGCTATCGATAGCTTCACTGGTACCGCCTGACGTAACTAAAATTTTCATAGGACTATTGTACCAAAAAATAAAATAGAATCAAAAGAAAGCGTTTGTTTTTTTCATCTAATTTTCCAGAAAGATTATAGTTTTTGGCTATAAAAACTTATAAAAAGTAAAAAAGATGACTAAAATCGGCCTTAAAACTTGATGTTTATAAACTTTACTAAGCTTTTTGTATGTGAAAAACCTTTTTTTGTGTTATAATGAATTATCATATAAGAGGTTAGAGGAGTTTTGAATGAAAACAGATATTGAGATCGCACAGAGTATTGAGTTGAAGCCAATCGTTGATGTTGTGGAGAAACTTGGTATTTCTTACGATGATTTGGAGTTGTATGGAAAGTACAAGGCTAAGCTCACCTTTGATAAAATTCGTGCAGTTGAGAGCAATCCAGTTGGTAAGTTGATTTTGGTGACAGCTATCAACCCAACACCAGCAGGTGAAGGAAAATCAACTATTACCATTGGTCTTGCGGATTCCTTAAACAAGATTGGTAAGAAAACCATGATTGCCATTCGCGAACCGTCACTTGGTCCAGTCATGGGGATTAAGGGTGGTGCTGCTGGTGGTGGTTATGCCCAAGTGTTGCCAATGGAAGACATCAACCTCCACTTTACTGGAGATATGCATGCCATTACAACTGCTAACAATGCTCTTTCTGCCTTGATTGACAATCACCTGCACCAAGGAAATGAGCTGGGAATTGATCAACGTCGTATTCTTTGGAAACGTGTTGTGGACTTGAACGACCGCGTCCTTCGTCATGTGACCGTTGGACTTGGTAGTCCTCTAAATGGTATTCCACGTGAGGATGGTTTTGATATTACAGTTGCTTCCGAAATCATGGCCATTCTTTGCTTGGCGACGGATATTGAAGATTTGAAACGTCGTTTGGCGAATATCGTTATCGGTTATCGTTACAATCGTACACCAGTTACTGTTGGTGATTTACAGGTTGAGGGAGCATTAGCATTGATTTTGAAAGATGCTATCAAACCGAACTTGGTTCAGACAATCTACGGAACACCTGCTTTTGTACACGGTGGTCCATTTGCCAATATCGCTCATGGCTGTAACTCTGTCTTGGCAACAAGCACAGCCCTTCGCTTGGCTGATTATACTGTTACTGAAGCTGGTTTTGGTGCAGACCTTGGTGCTGAGAAATTCCTTGACATTAAGACACCAAACTTGCCTACATCTCCAGATGCAGTTGTCATCGTCGCTACCCTTCGTGCCCTTAAGATGAATGGTGGTGTAGCTAAGGATGCTCTTACAGAGGAAAATGTGGAAGCAGTTCGTGCAGGTTTTGCTAACTTGAAACGCCACGTTGAAAATATTCGTAAGTTTGGTATTCCAGCAGTTGTTGCGATTAACGAATTTGTTTCTGATACAGAAGCTGAAATTGCAGCCTTGAAAGAACTCTGTGCTTCAATCGATGTTCCAGTTGAGTTGGCTAGTGTCTGGGCTGATGGAGCAGAAGGTGGCGTAGCGCTTGCTGAAACGCTTGTCAAGACTATCTCTGAAAATCCAGCCAACTACACTCGTCTTTATGACAATGACCTTTCTGTCCAAGAAAAGATTGAAAAAATTGTCACTGAAATCTATCGTGGTAGCAAAGTGAACTTTGAGAAGAAAGCCCAAACGCAAATCGCTCAAATCGTTCAAAACGGATGGGACAAATTGCCAATCTGTATGGCTAAAACTCAGTACAGTTTCTCTGACAATCCAAATGCACTTGGAGCCCCAGAAAACTTTGAAATTACCATCCGTGAATTGGTACCAAAATTAGGTGCAGGCTTCATCGTTGCCTTAACAGGTGATGTTATGACCATGCCAGGCCTTCCAAAACGTCCAGCCGCTCTTAATATGGATGTTGAAAGCGATGGAACCGTTTTAGGATTGTTCTAGTATATTGCAATTGATTTCAAATGAGTTTGGAAAAGCTATCCAAGCTCATTTTCGATTTTAGAAAGAGAAATATATGCCAACGATTCGAACAGTAAGGGAGTCTGATATTCCAGAACTGCTTGCAATTTATGCTCCCTATGTCCTTAATACAGCCATTACATTTGAATACGAGGTGCCAAGTGTTGAAGAATTTCAAAGAAGAATCCAAAAGACCTTGCTTAAATATCCTTATCTAGTGCTAGAGGAAGAAGGCAAAATTTTGGGATATGCCTATGCCTCCACCTATTATGATAGGAGGGCTTATGATTGGTCAGTTGAAGTGTCAATTTACTTGCACCAAGAAGCCAAAGGTCGAGGGTTAGGGAGTCTACTCTATGACTGTCTGGAGGAAGAATTAGTGCCAAGGGGTTACTTACGCTTCTTAGCTTGTATCGCTTTGCCAAATGATAGGAGCATTTCTCTTCACCGAAAGAGGGGCTATGAACAAGTAGCTCATTTCCCTAAGATAGGCTATAAGTTTGGAAAATGGCATGATATCGTTTGGATGCAAAAGTCATTGACTCCTCCTGATGATATGAAAGAGTAGAATTCCACACGCAATCAGTCTAGCTAAAGATATTTTCCCTAATTTCTGATATAATAGAAACATTGACTTCAAGAGTAAGGAAGAGAAAATGAACGCATTATTGAATGGAATGAATGACCGTCAGGCAGAGGCGGTGCAAACGACAGAAGGGCCCTTGTTAATCATGGCGGGGGCTGGTTCTGGAAAGACTCGTGTTTTAACTCACCGTATTGCTTATTTGATTGATGAAAAGATGGTCAATCCTTGGAATATTTTGGCCATTACCTTTACCAATAAGGCGGCGCGTGAGATGAAGGAGCGTGCCTATGGGCTTAATCCAGCAACCCAGGACTGTCTGATTGCGACCTTTCACTCCATATGTGTTCGTATCCTGCGTCGCGATGCGGATCATATTGGCTACAATCGAAACTTCACCATTGTAGATCCAGGAGAACAGCGAACCCTCATGAAACGCATTCTCAAGCAGTTGAACTTGGATCCGAAAAAATGGAATGAACGGACCATTTTGGGAACCATTTCTAATGCTAAGAATGACCTGATTGATGATGTGGCTTATGCTGCCCAAGCTGGTGATATGTACACACAAATCGTGGCTCAGTGTTATACAGCTTATCAGAAGGAGCTTCGCCAGTCTGAGTCTGTCGATTTTGATGATTTGATTATGCTGACCTTGCGTCTCTTTGATCAGAATCCTGACGTCTTGACCTACTATCAGCAGAAGTTCCAGTACATTCACGTTGATGAGTACCAAGATACCAACCATGCCCAGTACCAACTGGTCAAACTTTTGGCTTCACGCTTTAAAAATGTCTGCGTGGTCGGTGATGCTGACCAGTCTATTTATGGTTGGCGTGGGGCTGATATGCAGAATATCTTGGATTTTGAGAAAGATTACCCTAACGCCAAGGTAGTTTTGTTGGAGGAAAATTACCGTTCAACCAAAACCATTCTTCAAGCTGCCAATGACGTCATCAAAAACAATAAAAATCGTCGTCCCAAGAATCTCTGGACTCAGAATGCCGATGGGGAGCAAATCGTTTATTATTGCGCAAATGACGAACAAGATGAGGCTGTTTTTGTAGCCAAAACCATCGATGAACTTGGTCGTAGTCACAACTTCCTCCACAAAGATTTTGCAGTTCTTTATCGGACTAACGCCCAGTCTCGTACTATTGAGGAGGCCCTCCTAAAGTCCAATATTCCTTATACTATGGTCGGCGGGACCAAGTTCTACAGTCGTAAGGAAATCCGTGACATTATCGCCTACCTTAACCTCATTGCCAATTTGAGTGATAATATCAGTTTTGAGCGTATTATCAACGAGCCTAAGCGCGGAATTGGCCCAGGAACCGTTGAGAAAATCCGCGACTTCGCTAACCTACAAGAGATGTCCATGCTAGACGCTTCAGCCAATATCATGTTATCTGGCATCAAAGGGAAAGTAGCCCAGTCTATCTGGGATTTTGCTAATATGATTTTGGATTTGCGGGAAAAACTGGATCAATTAACTATCACCGAGTTAGTGGAAGCTGTTCTAGAAAAAACAGGTTATGTCGATAATCTTAATGCTCAGGCAACCTTAGAGAGCAAGGCTCGGGTTGAAAATATCGAAGAGTTCCTATCTGTTACCAAAAACTTTGACGACAATCCTGATAGCCAGGAAGAAGAAACTGGTTTGGACAAACTCAGTCGTTTCTTGAATGACTTAGCTTTAATCGCAGACACAGATTCAGGCAGTCAGGAGACATCAGAAGTGACCTTGATGACCTTGCACGCTGCTAAGGGACTCGAGTTTCCGGTTGTCTTTATCATTGGGATGGAGGAGAATGTCTTTCCGCTTAGCCGTGCGGCTGAAGATCCTGATGAGCTGGAAGAAGAACGCCGTTTGGCCTATGTCGGTATCACACGCGCTGAAAAAATTCTCTATCTGACCAACGCCAACTCACGCTTGCTTTTCGGTCGTACCAACTACAATCGTCCGACTCGTTTTATCAATGAAATTAGTTCGGACTTGCTTGACTATCAAGGCTTGGCTCGACCAGCGAATACTAGTTTTAAGGCTTCTTATAGCAGTGGTGGGATTGCTTTCGGTCAAGGTATGAGCTTAGCTCAGGCCCTTCAAGAACGGAAACGCAATGCCGCATCAAGCTCTATCCAGTCAAGTGGTCTCCCATTTGGACAATTTGCAGCTGAAAATAAAAATGATACGAGCGATACCAACTGGTCTATTGGGGATATTGCCCTTCACAAAAAGTGGGGTGAAGGAACAGTCCTTGAAGTGTCGGGTAGTGGCGCTACTCAGGAATTGAAAATCAATTTCCCAGAAGTGGGTCTGAAAAAACTCCTAGCTAGTGTTGCCCCAATTGAGAAAAAAATCTAATTTTCCATCCTTCTCACGAATAATAAAGTGAGGAGGATTTTTATGTACAGTATTTCATTCCAAGAAGATTCACTTTTGCCTAGAGAAAGACTGGTTAAAGAAGGAGTAGAGGCACTGAGCAATCAAGAATTGCTAGCTATACTACTCAGAACTGGAACACGTCATGCCAACGTTTTTGAAGTTGCTCAAAAAGTCTTGAATAGTCTCAACAGTCTAACTGATTTGAAAAAAATGACCCTGCAGGAATTGCAGAGTCTGTCTGGTATTGGACGGATTAAAGCCATTGAACTACAAGCAGTGATTGAACTGGGGCATCGCATTCACAAACATGAAACCCTTGAGATGGAAAGTATTCTCAGCAGTCAAAAGCTAGCTAAGAAAATGCAACAGGAACTCGGCGATAAAAAACAAGAGCACCTAGTGGCGCTCTATCTCAATACTCAAAATCAAATCATTCATCAGCAAACTATTTTTATCGGATCTGCGACACGCAGTATTGCTGAACCGAGAGAAATCCTTCACTATGCCCTCAAGCATATGGCTACCTCTGTGATTCTCGTTCACAATCATCCATCCGGTGCCGTATCTCCTAGTCGAAATGACGACCATGTCACTAAGTTAGTCAAGGAAGCTTGCGAGCTGATGGGAATCGTTTTCTTGGACCATCTGATTGTCTCGCACTCGGATTACTTTAGTTACCGTGAAAAGACGGATCTGATTTAGAGTTCATTAACAACATAGTCAAACAATGTTTTATCTTTGGGGCGATTTTCAAAGAGAAATTCAGGATGCCATTGAACACCAAGATAAGGAAAGCCATCCGTAGTTGTCACAGCTTCAATTATTCCATCTTTAGGATCATGTGCTACAACCTTAAGATTAGGAGCTAGATCTTTAATACTCTGGTGGTGGAAGGAGTTGATATGAGATATTTCTCCATAGATCTCTCGGAGAATTGTATCAGGTTCCGTTACGAGGCGTTGGGTCGTGTATTCGGCTGAACAGTCCTGCCAATGATCCTCGATATCTTGGTGAAGCGTACCTCCCATAGCGACATTGAAAAGCTGAGTACCCCGGCAAACAGAGAAAATTGGTTTCTTCTGTTTAATCGCTTCTCTGATAAGGGCTAATTCAAACTGGTCTCTTTGAAGATGGTAGTCATCACTGTCAATGGTTTTAGGCTCACCGTAGAATTTTGGATCAACATTTTGCCCACCCGTTAGGATAAGCTTATCAATGATACTGATGTAATGGGTAGCCATTTCTTGATCACCAATCGGTAGGATGATTGGAATTCCGCCAGCGTCCTTGACTCCTTCAACAAAGCCCTTTGCTGCATAGCTCATCATGATGTCATCATCTGGATGAGCTTTTTCATTTCCTGTAATCCCAATAACTGGTTTTTTCAT
The DNA here is from genome assembly GCF_000526095.1 of Streptococcus sp. CM6. NCBI lineage: Bacteria > Bacillati > Bacillota > Bacilli > Lactobacillales > Streptococcaceae > Streptococcus > Streptococcus sp. CM6. The sequence continues at coordinate 36,133 of NZ_JATS01000026.1, forward strand.
AAATGCTTTCGCTTTCTAATCCTCTTTACGCATAAAATAGAGGAGGGTTTGGAGTTCGCTTGTCAAATCGACATATTGAACGACCACATCTTTTGGAAGGTGGAGGTGAACAGGGGAAAAACTGAGAATACCTTTTATACCTGCATCAACCAAAAGATTGGCGACTTCTTGTGATTTAACACTTGGAACAGTTAGGATAGCAGTTTTAACATCTGCTTCTTTGATTTTTTCTTTAATTTGAGAGATACCATAGATTGGAATTCCATCAGGTGTCTGGGTTCCAACTTCTGGATGGTCATCTAGGTCAAATGCCATGATGATTTTCATCTTGTTACGCTCATGGAAGCGATAGTGGAGAAGGGCATGCCCCATATTCCCAATCCCAACCAACATAACATTGGTAATGGAGTTGTCATTTAGGAGGTCAGCAAAAAAAGTCATCAGTTTTTTAACATCATAACCAAAACCACGACGACCTAGTTCACCAAAATAGGAAAAATCACGACGAACAGTCGCAGAATCGATACCAATAGCCTCTGCAATTTGCTTGGAGTTGGCACGTTCAATTTTTTCTGCATGAAATCTCTTGAAAATTCGATAGTAGAGAGAGAGTCTTTTTGCTGTTGCTTTTGGAATAGCAGACTGTTTATCTTTCACAAAACCACAACCTTTCTATTCTTCTATTTTATAGAAACATTGTGAAAAAATCAACAAAAACAAGAAAAAACTAAGAAAATCTTAGTTTTAGTCTTAAAAATTAGCTTGTGATAGAAAACGGTAGAGATCTCCGACCAATCCTTGATAGATAACTTTATCATCAAAGGTTAATGAGGTAACTAGGAATGTATCTGGAAGAGTTACACAACCTGATAGAGATAACATAAGCTCTTCGTAATCCTTATATTCAAGTGTACGTTCTACGTGATAGTTATCTTGATAGGTAAGTCGATACATAGCCAATTATCTTTCTTCTTTTGTGAAGATTCCGCGTTCTACAAGGCTGTCCATGAGGAAGTAGAATTTCTCTTGGTGGATATGATGGTCTTCTGATTTAAAGATATTCACCAAACGAAGGCCAGATTTGTCAGTGATGTTGAGTTTAGCACCTGTAAGGTCTTTATTGATGATGATTTTTAGGTTGAAGCCTTCACCGCTGTTAGGTACTTTCTCAAGCAGACGAGTTAGTTCGAAGTTTCCAACTTTTGTTTCAAAGAAAGTATTATCTTTCAGTGTGAACTTTTTGACAGTTGGGCTAAGTGTGTAGTCGTAGCGGCAGTTTTGTAGTTTAATGGTTTTTTCGAATGCCATTAGATTAATCTCCAATAATATTTTTTAAGGTTTGTGCGAGTTGTTTCAGTTCTTCCTCAGTGTTAAGAGGAGACAGGCTGATACGGACAGATTCTTTCAAACGATGCGAATCAGGTCCATAAAATGCTTTAAGCACATGACTGGTTTGTACAACACCAGCGGTACAAGCTGAACCGGTAGAAATTGAAATTCCTTCAAGGTCTAACCGTAGCAAGAGCAAATCATTTTTTTGACCAGGAAAGCCAATATTGACAACATAAGGAAGCTGGTATTGGCTTTCGTTGAGATAGTATTCTAGATCTGCAATCTCATCTAGAAAAGCAGATTTTAATCCCTCTAGTTTTTGGTAATGTTCAGCTTGCTGCTCTAAGTCCTCTTTAAGAGCAGCGACCATGCCTACAATGGCAGCGAGGTTTTCTGTTCCAGCCCGTTTCTTTTGTTCTTGGTCTCCACCGTGAAGATAGGAATCAAAGTCCGCGGAAGAAGCATAAAGAAAGCCGATTCCCTTTGGTCCATGGAATTTGTGGGCAGAAGCACTGAGGAAATCAATTCCCAATTCCTCAGGATGGATAGGAACTTTTCCGATAGCTTGAACAGCATCTACATGATAAGCCGCAGGATGCTCTTTTAAAACACGTCCAATCTCAGCGATAGGTAAGAGACTGCCCGTTTCATTATTAGCATACATAGTGGAAACGAGAATAGTATCGTCACGTAAGGCCTCTTGAATTTGCTGGGGAGTAATTTCTTGATTTACTGGTTGGATGATAGTCGCTTCAAAGCCAAAATGTTGCACCAGATAATCGATAGTCTCAAGCACAGAATGATGTTCAATAGCTGTCGTGATGATATGTTTTCCACGATTTTGATGACGGAGACAATAGCCAATAATAGCTGTATTGTTGCTTTCTGTACCGCCAGACGTAAAAAAGATATGTTGAGATTTTGTCCCCAATAACTGGGCTAGTTCCTGACGGGCTTCTCGCAAGAGTTTGCCAGCCTGTCGACCATGACTATGAATACTAGAAGGATTACCGTGGGTTTCTTGCATGACCCTGGTCATTTCTGAAATAGCAACTGCTGACATAGGAGTAGTAGCAGCATTGTCCAAATAAATCAAAGAATCACCTTATTTCTTTTTGTTGTAAGCAAAGAGTGGGCTGACTGGTTTTCTTTCATGGATGCGGACGATCGCATCTCCGATTAACTCGCTAGCAGTAATGTAACATACATTTTCAGGAGTTCTTTCTTTGGTTGCTACGGAGTCTGTCACTAGGATTTCTTTGATGTTTGTAGCGTCAAGGAGGTCTGCTGCACCTTCAACAAATAAACCGTGACTAGATACTGCATAAATCTCAGTTGCACCTTCACGTTCAACGATTTTGGCAGCTTCAGAGAAAGTACGACCAGTATTTAGAATATCGTCAATTAAGATAGCCTTCTTGCCTTCGACATCCCCAATGATATAGCCTTCGTTACGATTAGAATCGTCTTGGGCGTAGTCAATGATAGCGATAGGAGCATCAAGGTATTCAGCCAAACTACGTGCACGTTTAACACCAGAGTTCTTTGGACTGACAACAACAACATCGGAGCCAAGGAGTCCTTTATCACAGTAGTGCTTAGCAAATAGAGGAACAGTATAAAGATTATCTACAGGAATATCAAAGAAACCTTGGACTTGAACAGCGTGGAGATCAAGCGTTAGAACACGACTTACACCAGCTTTGACAAGCATATTGGCAACTAGTTTTGCAGTGAGGGGTTCGCGAGAAGAAGCGATACGATCCTGACGAGCATAACCAAAGTAAGGAAGGACAACGTTGATACTATGAGCACTTGCACGTACACAAGCATCAACCATTATTAATAATTCCATCAAGTGGTTGCTAACAGGGTAGCTAGTTGACTGGATGATGTAAACATCGTAACCACGGACACTTTCTTCGATGTTGACCTGGATTTCGCCGTCAGAAAATTGACGAGAGGATAATTTTCCGAGAGGTACACCAACTGTATCCGCAATCTTTTGAGCGATTTCTGGGTTAGAGTTTAGGGTGAAAAGTTTCATGTTGTTTCTATCTGACATTATAGACCGTCCTCTGTAAACTTTGTGAATCTCCTTTGAGAAAGTTCTGTTTTTCAAAGCAAGATTCTTTTATTTTTATCTTTTCTATTCTACCAAAAAAAGGAGATTATTTCAGCTTTTTTTCATGCTTTTAATAAAACGAATTAATTTTGAAGGAGCTTTCTGATAAGTTATGTGATTTTCATCTAAAAATTTCCGAAAATCGGCTTTCCCTTTTTCATGGTCTGTGACTTCAAGCTCGAGTTCATAGTCCGTTTGGTCAAAGTAGTGACTTTCATCTAACGCCATTAAGCCAATTTCTGTTTTCGTTTCATAACGAAGAGTCGAAAGGCAGCCTAAAACAAGCCAGTCATGACTTTCAATACCAATCTTAGCGAGCTTTTCTAGAACGAGCCCTTGAGGTAGTTTTTGTTTTTCTAGGTATGATTCAGCCTCTGAAAGAGTTAGTTTCTGGTTGTATTCCATATTTCCTACAGTTTGAGGCACTTTCAAGGTCAATTCCGCCCAATTTGAAAAAGTGCGAATGCGCATGGCAACCTTCTTTTCACGTAATTGAAAATCAGGTGTGTCAATGTAGTAGTTTTTCTGAAGGACGGGCTGGATATGGGAAAACTGTTTTTTTAGATGATCATATTCCTCTTTTTTCAGAAGTGTTTTCAATTCTATTTCTAAATGTTTCATTTTTTCAACCTTTTCTATATCTTTGAAAGCGATTTATGGTATAATGGACAATGTATTTATTGTATACGAATGTACTGAAAAAATCAAAGATTTTCGACAGAGCAATCAAACATTACAAGGGAGAAAGTATGACCATAGAATGGGAAGAATTTTTAGATCCTTACATTCAGGCTGTTGGTGAATTGAAGATAAAACTTCGAGGAATTCGCAAACAGTATCGTAAGCAAAACAAGCATTCTCCGATTGAGTTTGTAACGGGTCGTGTCAAACCGATTGAAAGTATCAAAGAAAAGATGGCTCGTCGAGGAATTACTTATGCAAATCTAGAACATGATCTGCAAGATATTGCTGGTTTACGTGTCATGGTTCAGTTTGTTGATGACGTTAAAGAAGTAGTTGAGATTCTACGTAAACGCCAAGATATGAGAATCGTTCAGGAACGAGACTATATCACTCATCGTAAGGCTTCAGGTTATCGTTCTTATCACGTGGTTGTCGAGTACACGGTTGATACGATCAACGGAGCTAAGACGATTTTGGCGGAAATTCAAATACGTACTTTAGCCATGAATTTCTGGGCTACGATTGAGCACTCGCTCAATTATAAATACCAGGGCGATTTCCCAGAAGAAATCAGGAAAAGGCTGGAAATCACAGCCAAAATTGCTTATCAACTGGATGAAGAAATGGGTAAGATTCGAGATGACATCCAGGAAGCGCAGGCTCTCTTTGATCCATTGAGCAGAAAATTAAATGACGGTGTAGGAAATAGTGACGATACAGATGAAGAATACAGGTAAACGAGTTGACCTCATAGCAAATAGAAAGCCGCAGAGTCAGAAGGTTTTGCATGAACTGAGGGAAAAACTAAAGAAACAACATTTTATACTGAACGATACCAATCCCGACATCGTCATTTCGATTGGTGGAGATGGGATGCTTTTGTCTGCTTTCCACAAGTATGAGAATCAGTTAGACAAGGTTCGATTTGTAGGTGTTCATACAGGGCATTTGGGATTTTACACAGATTATCGTGATTTTGAGTTGGATCAGTTGGTGACCAATCTCCTACTAGATACTGGTGCCAAAGTTTCCTATCCTGTTTTGAATGTCAAGGTAACGCTTGAAAATGGAGAAGTGAAAACATTTCGCGCCTTAAATGAAGCTAGTATCCGTCGATCAGATCGCACCATGGTAGCAGATATCATCATTAACCATGTTCCGTTCGAGAGATTTCGTGGAGATGGAGTGACTGTTTCAACGCCGACGGGAAGTACTGCCTACAACAAGTCCTTGGGTGGAGCTGTCTTGCATCCGACCATTGAAGCTTTACAGTTGACGGAGATAGCGAGTCTTAACAACCGAGTCTATCGCACTTTGGGATCATCAATCATTATTCCAAAAAAAGATAAGATTGAACTCTTGCCGACACGCAATGATTACCACACGATATCAGTAGATAACAGTGTCTATTCATTCCGTAATATCGAACGGATTGAGTATCAAATCGACCATCACAAGATTCACTTCGTAGCGACACCAAGCCACACTAGTTTCTGGAATCGTGTCAAAGATGCCTTCATCGGCGAGGTGGATGAATGAGGTTCGAATTTACCGCAGATGAGCATGTCAAAGTCAAAACTTTTCTCAAGAAACACGAGGTTTCTAAGGGACTTTTGGCTAAGATTAAGTTTCGAGGTGGGGCTATTCTGGTCAATGGCCAACCTCAAAATGCGACTTATCTCTTAGATATTGGAGACAGGGTAACTATTGACATTCCAGCAGAGGAAGGCTTTGAAACGTTGGAAGCAATTGAGCGTCCACTGGATATTCTCTACGAGGATGACCATTTTCTTGTTTTGAATAAGCCTTATGGAGTAGCTTCCATCCCCAGTGTTAATCATTCCAATACCATTGCTAATTTTATCAAGGGCTACTATGTTAAACAGGAATATGAAAACCAGCAAGTTCACATCGTGACTAGGCTTGATAGAGATACATCTGGTTTGATGCTTTTTGCCAAGCACGGCTACGCTCATGCACGTTTAGACAAGCAACTGCAACGAAAGTCTATCGAGAAACGCTACTTTGCTTTGGTTAAAGGAGCTGGTGTCTTGGAGACTGAAGGGGAGATTATCGCCCCGATTGCGCGTGATGAAGATTCCATTATCACGAGACGAGTTGCCAAGGGTGGGAAATACGCCCATACATCATATAAAGTTGTAGCTTCTTACGGAAATATTCACTTGGTCGATATTCAACTGCATACTGGACGAACTCATCAGATCCGAGTGCATTTTTCTCACATCGGTTTTCCTCTTTTAGGAGACGATCTCTATGGAGGAAGCTTAGACGACGGCATTCAGCGTCAGGCCTTGCATTGTCATTATTTATCTTTTTATCATCCCTTTCTAGAGCAAGATTTGCAACTAGAAAGCCCCTTACCGGATGATTTCAGCAATCTTATTACTCAGTTATCAACTAATACTCTTTAAAATCTATTTGGAGTATAATTTATTTTCTTAAAGGAGAAAACTCATGGAAGTTTTTGAAAATCTCAAAGCCAACTTAGTTGGCAAAAATGCTCGTATTGTTCTCCCTGAAGGGGAAGAACCTCGTATTCTTCAGGCAACAAAACGCTTGGTAAAAGAAACAGAAGTTGTTCCTGTTTTGCTTGGGAACCCAGAAAAAATCAAAATTTATCTTGAAATCGAAGGGATCATGGATGGTTATGAAGTAATTGATCCTCAACACTATCCTCAATTTGAAGAAATGGTTGCTGCTTTAGTAGAGCGTCGTAAGGGCAAAATGACTGAAGAAGAAGCGCGTAAAGTTTTGGTTGAAGATGTCAACTACTTTGGTGTGATGCTAGTATACTTGGGATTGGTTGACGGTATGGTGTCAGGAGCTATTCACTCAACTGCCTCAACAGTTCGCCCAGCCCTACAAATCATTAAAACTCGTCCAAACGTTACTCGTACGTCAGGTGCCTTCCTCATGGTTCGTGGTACGGAACGTTACCTATTTGGTGACTGTGCCATTAATATCAATCCAGATGCGGAAGCCTTGGCTGAGATTGCTATCAACTCAGCTATTACAGCTAAAATGTTTGGCATCGAACCTAAAATTGCAATGTTGAGCTACTCTACTAAAGGCTCAGGTTTTGGTGATAGTGTTGATAAAGTTGTTGAAGCAACAAAAATTGCACACGATTTGCGTCCTGACCTTGAAATCGATGGAGAATTGCAATTTGATGCGGCCTTCCACCCTGAAACTGCAGCATTGAAAGCTCCAGGAAGTAACGTTGCTGGGCAAGCAACTGTCTTTATCTTCCCTGGTATCGAAGCGGGGAATATTGGCTATAAGATTGCAGAACGTCTCGGTGGTTTTGCGGCTGTAGGTCCTGTATTGCAAGGTTTGAACAAACCTGTTAACGACCTTTCTCGTGGATGTAATGCAGATGATGTGTACAAGTTGACCCTTATCACAGCAGCTCAAGCAGTTCATCAATAAGATTTAGTCCTCTTTCCCATGGGAAGAGGCTTTTTAGTACTGAGAAAAGGACAGTTAGAAGCTTCTATGTTATACTAGATATATGTTAGATTTGAAAGAATACGGTATCGTCATGTGGCCGGAGGAGAAGATTATGTCTTTTCGTGAAAAACTCCTCAACTGGTATGATGAAAACAAGCGAGATTTGCCTTGGCGGAGAAGTAAAAATCCTTATCACATCTGGGTATCTGAAATCATGCTCCAGCAGACCAGAGTGGATACAGTTATTCCATACTACGAACGATTCTTGGACGGGTTTCCAACAGTAGAAAGTTTGGCGAATGCGCCTGAAGAGCGTCTGCTGAAGGCTTGGGAGGGTTTGGGCTATTATTCTAGAGTGCGCAATATGCAGGCTGCAGCTCAGCAGATTATGGCTGACTTTGGGGGGCAATTTCCAAACACCTATGAAGGCATTTCTAGTCTGAAAGGAATTGGCCCTTACACGGCAGGAGCCATATCCAGTATTGCTTTTAACTTGCCCGAGCCAGCGGTCGATGGCAATGTCATGCGGGTTTTGGCACGCTTGTTTGAGGTTAATCATGATATCGGAGTTCCCAGTAATCGAAAGATTTTCCAAGCCATGATGGAAATATTGATTGACCCAGAACGGCCAGGAGACTTTAACCAAGCTCTGATGGATTTAGGTTCTGACATAGAGGCGCCAGTTAATCCTAGACCAGAAGAAAGCCCTGTTAAGGACTTTAGTGCGGCGTATCAGAATGGAACTATGGATGTATATCCGATTAAAGAACCCAAGAAAAAGCCCCTCCCAATCTATCTCAAGGCTTTGGTTGTGTGCAATGACCGTGGTCAATATTTACTAGAGAAAAATGAAAGTGAGAAACTGTTAGCTGGTTTTTGGCATTTCCCACTGATTGAAGTTGATGATTTCTCTAGCGATGATAATCAACTAGATCTCTTTTCACAAGTCAAAGAGGAAAGCAGAGCTTTTGGACCAAGTCCCCAAGAAAACTTTGAGCAGGATTATGATTTAGAAGTGAATTGGTCCCAGCAAGTATTTGACCAGGTCAAGCATGTATTTAGTCATCGGAAATGGCATATTCAAATCCTAGCAGGTCAAGTGACGGAAACAAAACAGTTTTCTGACAGAGAAGTTCGTTGGGTTTCTCCTCAGGAGTTTTCTGATTATCCACTTGCTAAACCTCAACAAAAGATTTGGCAGGCTTATAAAACAACTTTTGAAGATGAAGGCTTACAGTAGCCATTTGTGCCTTCTTTGTATTTTTTTGTTATAATAGATAGAGAAAAGGTGATAAAATGAAAAAAATATTAATTGTAGATGATGAGAAACCAATCTCGGATATTATTAAGTTCAATATGACCAAGGAAGGTTATGAAGTTGTTACAGCCTTCAATGGTCGTGAAGCAATTGAGCTATTTGAAGCTGAGCAACCGGATATTATTATTCTAGACTTGATGCTCCCTGAAATTGATGGTTTAGAAGTTGCTAAAGCTATTCGTAAGACTAGTAGCGTGCCGATTATCATGCTATCAGCTAAGGATAGCGAGTTTGACAAGGTTATTGGTTTAGAGTTAGGTGCAGATGATTATGTTACAAAACCTTTCTCAAACCGTGAGTTGCAAGCACGTGTCAAGGCTCTGCTTCGTCGTACAGATCTAGTTTCTGTGGATAGCCAAGAGTCTGATGAGAAGAAGACGCAGCCCTTACAAATTGGTGATTTGGAAATCGTTCCAGATGCTTACGTGGCTAAGAAATATGGTGAGGAATTAGATTTGACCCACCGTGAGTTTGAACTCTTGTATCACTTGGCCTCTCATATTGGACAAGTGATTACGCGTGAACACTTACTTGAGACTGTATGGGGTTATGACTATTTTGGTGATGTTCGTACAGTGGACGTGACTATCCGACGTTTGCGTGAAAAAATTGAAGACACACCAAGCCGTCCAGAATATATCCTCACACGTCGTGGTGTTGGCTACTATATGAAAAATAATGATTGAAGATATTAGACAAACTATTCTGACCAGTGATTTTATCTTTATCCTAATTTTACTTGGCTTTATCCTAGTTGTGACCTTGTTGTTGCTGGAAAACCGTCGGGATAACATCCGGTTAAAAGAGATAAATCAGAAGGTTAAGGACTTAATTGCAGGTGACTATTCTCAAGTTTTGGACTTGCAGGGTAGTACAGAGATCACCAACATCACCAATAATCTGAATGATTTGTCAGAAGTTATTCGTTTGACTCAAGAAAATTTGGAACAAGAGAGTAAAAGGCTGCATAGCATTCTTTCCTATATGACAGATGGTGTCCTTGCGACCAATCGCCGTGGCCAGATTACTATGATCAACGATATGGCAAAAAAACAGCTAGGTGTGCAGAAAGAAGATGTTCTGAATAAAAGCATTCTCGAATTACTAAAGATAGAAGATGAATATGAACTGCGTGACCTGATTACACAGATACCTGAGTTGACGATTGATTCTCAGGATGCTAATGGAGAATATTTGAGCCTTCGTGTACGTTTTGCCCTTGTCCGCCGTGAGTCAGGTTTCATCTCTGGTTTGGTTGCCGTTTTACATGATACGACCGAGCAAGAGAAGGAAGAGCGTGAGCGAAGACTCTTTGTTTCGAACGTCAGTCATGAGTTGCGTACTCCTTTGACCAGTGTTAAATCTTATCTCGAAGCCTTGGATGAGGGAGCTCTGTATGATCCTGTCGCCCCTGATTTTATTAAGGTCTCACTCGATGAAACCAACCGTATGATGCGTATGGTGACAGATCTCTTGCATCTATCTCGTATTGACAATGCGACTACTAAACTGGATATAGAGTTGATTAACTTTACAGCCTTTATCACCTTCATCCTCAACCGTTTTGATAAGATGAGAAATCAGGATGAAGAGAAAAAATATGAGCTAGTGAGAGATTATCCAATAACCTCAGTTTGGATTGAGATTGATACGGATAAGATGACCCAGGTGATTGATAATATTCTTAACAATGCCATCAAGTATTCACCAGATGGTGGGAAGATTACGGTCAGCATGAAGACCACTGATGACCAGATGATTTTATCCATCAAAGACCAAGGTCTAGGTATTCCAAAGCAAGATTTGCCGAAGATCTTTGACCGATTCTACCGTGTGGATCGTGCAAGAAGTCGGGCTCAAGGTGGAACCGGTCTAGGTCTGGCTATCGCAAAAGAAATCATCAAACAACACAATGGCTTTATATGGGCCAAAAGTGAATACGGTAAGGGCTCAACCTTTACAATAGTGCTCCCTTATGATAAGGATGCCGTAAAAGAAGAAATATGGGAGGACGAAATAGAAGACCAGAATGAGTGAAAAAGGCTTTAAATACAGTATTTTAGCATCAGGTTCTAGTGGGAATTCCTTTTACCTGGAAACCCCAAAAAAGAAAATCCTAGTAGATGCGGGCTTGTCTGGTAAGAAAATTACCAGCCTGCTAGCTGAAATCAATCGCAAACCTGAAGATTTGGATGCGATTCTGATTACGCATGAGCATTCAGACCATATTCATGGGGTCGGTGTCTTGGCTCGTAAATATGGCATGGATCTTTACGCCAATGAAAAGACTTGGCAGGCTATGGAAAATAGCAAGTATCTTGGCAAGGTTGATTCTTCGCAAAAGCATATCTTTGAAATGGGTAAAACCAAAACCTTTGGCGATATCGATATTGAGAGTTTTGGTGTTAGCCATGATGCGGCAGCACCCCAGTTTTACCGATTTATGAAAGACGACAAGAGTTTTGTCGTGTTGACCGATACAGGCTATGTAAGTGACCGTATGGCTGGAATAGTCGAAAATGCGGACGGTTATCTCATAGAGTCCAACCACGATGTAGAGATTTTGCGAGCAGGATCTTATGCTTGGCGACTCAAACAGCGAATTCTATCGGATCTCGGTCACCTTTCTAACGAGGATGGTGCTGAGGCCATGATTCGTGCAATGGGAAATCGGACTAAGAAAATCTATCTTGGGCATTTATCCAAAGAGAACAATATCAAGGAGCTGGCTCATATGACTATGGTAAACCAGCTAGCGCAAGCGGATCTGGGAGTCGGAGTAGACTTTAAGGTTTATGATACCTCACCAGATACTGCAACACCATTAACAGATATATAAAAAGAAGGCGGGTGCCTTCTTTTTTATATATCTTTTACAATCCAGCAAATTCCTTGATTTCTTGTGCTGACATGGAAGAGTCGCAACGGACTTTGATTTGTCCATCCGCAATGTGAACAAATCCTGGTACGGTTGGGATTCCATAACGTGAGCGGAATTCTTGCAATTCATTGAGTTGGCTTGGTTCTTCACTGTTGATGAAGTAGATGTGGGCTTTAGTTTCAGCTACGACACCTGCCAATGTGCCAGAAAATTTACGGCAGTAAGGGCAAGTTTTGCGACCGATAAAGAAGGTTGCAGTTTCTTTTTTATCAAGAGCTTCTTGTGCACGAGCAACTGTAGTGACTTCAAGGTCTTTAATGTTTTCTAAAAATTGTTCCATGAGATTACCTCGCTTTCATTGATAAGTCTAGTATGCCATAAAGTTTCTAAAAATGCTTAGATTTGATACGAAAAAAAGATGAGATTGGTTGGTCTCATCTTTTATAATTTCTTATTTAACAAAAGCATTGATTTCAGCTTCGATGTTGGCAATCTTAGCTTGTGAATCTTCATTGCTTTCACCCACAACGGCAATGTAGAACTTGATTTTTGGTTCTGTACCTGAAGGGCGAACTGCAATCCACGAACCGTCAGCAAGTGTATATTTCAACACATCACTTGGAGGAGTTGTCAAGTTTGTAACAGTTCCGTCAGCAGCAGTAGCAGTTTGAGCCTTGAAGTCTTCTACGACAGTGATAGCTGTTGTGTTCCATTCTTTTGGAGCATTGTTACGGAATTTAGCCATAATCGCTTTGATTTGTTCAGCACCATCAACACCAGAAAGGGTAACAGAGATAGTCTTTTCTGCGTAGTAGCCGTACTCTTTGTAGATTTCTTCGATACCGTCAGCAAGTGTCAAACCGCGTGAACGGTAGTAGGCAGCAAGTTCAGCAACGACAAGAACAGCTTGAATAGCATCTTTATCACGTACGAATGGTTTAATCAAGTAACCGAAGCTTTCTTCAAAGCCCATCATGTAAGTGTGATTGTGTTTTTCTTCAAATTCTTGGATTTTTTCAGCGATAAATTTGAAACCTGTCAAAACGTTGAACATGGTTGCGCCGTAGCTTTCAGCAATCTTCGTTACCAAGTCAGTTGATACAATCGATTTGCAGAGAGCAGCATTTTCAGGAAGAGTTCCAGCATTTTTGTGGGCTTCCAAGATGTATTTAGCCATGATAGCACCGATTTGGTTACCTGAAAGGTTGAGGTAGCTTCCATCTTTTTGAAGAACTTCAACACCAACACGGTCAGCATCAGGGTCAGTTGCAACAAGCACATCTGCACCAACTTGACGACCAAGTTCTTCAGCAAGGGCGAAGGCTGCTTGGCTTTCTGGGTTTGGAGATTTTACAGTTGAGAAGTCAGGGTCTGCAGTCGCTTGCGCTTCAACGACTTGAACAGAATCAAATCCTGCTTGAGCAAGAGCACGACGAGCCAACATTTCACCAGTACCATGAAGTGGTGTGTAGACAATCTTCATGTCTTTACCGAATTCTTCAATCAAGGTTGGGTTGATGTTTACGTCTTTAACTTCTTTAAGGTATTCTGTATCAACAGCTTCGCCAATGACTTCAATCAAGCCAGAAGCTTTTTCAGCTTCGACATCAGCAACTTCGACAGCGAATGGATTTTCGATAGCACGAATGTAAGTGGTCAAAGCATCTGCATCATGTGGAGGCATTTGTCCACCGTCTTCTCCATAAACCTTGTAACCGTTAAATGGAGCAGGATTGTGACTGGCAGTAATCATGATACCTGCAAAACAGTTGAGGTGACGAACTGCAAATGAGAGTTCTGGAGTTGGACGGAGGCTTTCAAATACGTAAGATTTGATACCGTGTTTAGCAAGAACTGCAGCAGATTCAAAGGCAAATTCAGGTGAGAAGTGACGGCTATCGTAGGCAATTGCCACACCACGTTCTTTTTCATTTCCACCTTTTGACTCAATCAAACGAGCCAAACCTTCAGTTGCTTGACGAACAACATAGATATTGATGCGGTTTGTACCTGCACCGATCAAGCCGCGCATACCTGCAGTACCAAATTCAAGATTGGTGTAGAAAGCATCTTCTTTTGTTTTTTCGTCCATGTTTTCTAAATCTTGACGAAGATAGTCGGGAAGGTCGGCAAAATCGACCCATTTTTGATAATTTTCTTGGTAAGTCATAGAGTATCTCCTTTATCTATTGCTTTAATCGCTTTCATTATATCACGATTTGATATTTTAGTAAAACGTTAGCATAACTTAAAATGTAGGAAATTTACTTTTATTTCATTGTAGAAGAATAGCCCAATACGCTTTCTAATGAAAAAGAAGATGAATAGTCCGGGTTTACTACTCGAACCTTTCTATTGTAATTGTGAAAAAAAGAAAAAGATAGTAAAATAGTTGTATGATTATTTTACAAGCCAATAAAATTGAACGATCTTTTGCTGGAGAGGTTCTTTTTGATAATATCAATCTGCAAGTTGATGAACGAGACCGAATTGCTCTTGTTGGGAAAAATGGTGCAGGTAAGTCTACTCTTTTAAAGATTTTGGTTGGGGAAGAGGAGCCAACTAGTGGAGAAATCAATAAGAAAAAAGATATTTCTCTGTCTTACCTAGCCCAAGATAGCCGTTTTGAGTCTGAAAATACCATTTATGATGAAATGCTTCACGTCTTTGATGACTTGCGTCGGACAGAGACACAACTTCGTCAGATGGAACTGGAGATGGGTGAAAAGTCTGGTGAAGATCTGGATAAACTGATGTCAGATTACGATCGTTTGTCTGAGAATTTTCGTCAGGCTGGTGGCTTTACCTACGAAGCTGATATCCGCGCTATCTTGAATGGCTTCAAGTTTGATGAATCTATGTGGCAGATGAAAATTGCCGAGCTTTCAGGTGGTCAAAATACTCGTCTAGCACTGGCTAAAATGCTCCTTGAAAAGCCAAATCTTTTGGTCTTGGACGAGCCAACCAACCACTTGGATATCGAAACCATTGCCTGGCTAGAGAATTACTTGGTGAACTATAGCGGTGCGCTCATTATTGTCAGCCACGACCGTTACTTTTTGGACAAGGTTGCGACGGTTACACTCGATTTGACCAAGCATTCTTTGGATCGCTATGTAGGTAATTACTCTCGTTTTGTTGAGTTAAAGGAGCAAAAGCTAGCTACTGAGGCAAAAAACTATGAAAAGCAACAAAAGGCAATCGCGGCTCTAGAAGACTTTGTCAATCGCAATCTAGTCCGAGCTTCAACGACCAAGCGTGCTCAATCTCGACGAAAACAACTGGAAAAAATGGATCGCTTAGACAAGCCTGAAGCTGGCAAGAAATCAGCCAATATGACCTTCCAGTCTGAAAAAACGTCGGGAAATGTCGTTTTGACTGTTGAAAATGCAGCCATTGGCTATGATGGGGAAATATTGTCAGAACCTATCAACCTAGACCTTCGTAAGATGAACGCTGTTGCGATTGTCGGACCAAATGGTATTGGCAAATCAACCTTTATCAAGTCGATAGTAGACCAGATTCCTTTTATCAAGGGAGAAAAGCGATTTGGTGCCAATGTTGAGGTTGGCTACTATGATCAGACTCAAAGTAAGCTAACAGCAAGTAATACTGTTCTGGATGAACTCTGGAATGATTTTAAACTGACTCCAGAAGTTGAGATCCGCAACCGCCTTGGTGCCTTCCTTTTCTCAGGAGATGATGTTAAAAAGTCAGTCGGGATGCTGTCAGGTGGCGAGAAAGCTCGTTTGCTTCTTGCAAAACTTTCAATGGAAAACAATAACTTCCTGATTCTTGACGAACCGACCAACCACTTGGACATTGATAGCAAGGAAGTTTTGGAAAATGCCCTGATTGACTTCGATGGAACCCTTCTTTTCGTCAGCCATGACCGTTATTTTATCAACCGTGTCGCCACTCATGTTTTGGAATTGTCTGAGAATGGTTCGACCCTCTATCTAGGAGATTATGACTACTATGTTGAGAAGAAAGCAGAAGTAGAAGCGAGCCAGACAGAAGAAGTTTCAACTAGTAATCAAGCAAAAGAAACAAGTCCAGCTAATGACTATCAGGCCCAGAAAGAAAGTCAAAAAGAAGTTCGCAAACTCATGCGACAAATCGAAAATCTAGAAGCTGAAATTGAAGAGTTAGAAAGTCAAAGTCAAGCCATTTCTGAACAAATGCTGGAAACCAACGATGCTGAAAAACTCATGGAATTGCAGACTGAACTGGACAAAATCAGCCATCGTCAAGAAGAGGATATGCTTGAGTGGGAAGAATTATCAGAGCAGGTGTAAGAAATGGAACATCTTGGAAAGGTATTTCGTGAATTTCGAACAAGTGGAAAGTATTCCTTAAAAGAGGCGGCAGGTGAATCATGTTCAACCTCTCAATTATCTCGCTTCGAGCTTGGGGAGTCTGATCTAGCAGTTTCCCGTTTCTTTGAGATTTTGGATAATATTCATGTTACTATTGAAAATTTCATGGACAAGGCTAGGGATTTTCAAAATCATGAACATGTTGCCTTAATGGCGCAGATTATTCCGCTTTACTACTCAAATGATATTGCAGGTTTTCAAAAGCTTCAAAAGGAACAGCTTGAGAAAGCGAAGAGTTCGACCAATCCCCTCTATTTTGAGCTGAATTGGATTCTGCTACAAGGTCTGATTTGTCAAAGAGATGCTCGTTACACGATGAGTCAGAGTGATTTGGAAAAGGTAGCAGATTATCTTTTTCAAACAGAAGAATGGACCATGTATGAGTTGATTCTTTTTGGGAACCTCTATACTTTCTACAATGTGGACTATGTAGCTCGGATTGGCAGAGAAGTTATGGAGCGAGAAGAGTACTACAAGGAAATTGGTCGGCATCGTAAACTCGTTTTGATTTTAGCTCTTAACTGTTACCAGCATTGTTTAGAAAACCGTTCCTTTACGGATGCGGACTATTTTGAGGGCTATGTGGAGAAGTTGATTGGAAATGGTATCAAGCTTTATGAGCGCAATATCTTCCATTATCTCAAAGGTTTTGCCCTCTACCAGAGAGACTTGAAAGAAGAAGGATGTAGTCAGATGCAGGAAGCCATGCATATTTTTGATGTGCTTGGACTTCCAGAGCAAGTGGCTTACTATCAGGAACATTATGAAAAATTTGTAAATGCTTAAATTTCCCAAATAAGGGAAAAATAAAGAGACTCCTTTCAGTTTTGATACAATAGTTTCAAAATTTGAGAGGAGCTTTTTATATGAATCGACATGCAATCCAGTTGATTAGTCGTGGTGCGATTAATAAGATAGGAAATATGCTCTATGATTATGGAAACAGTGTTTGGCTGGCATCAATGGGAACGATAGGACAGACTGTTCTTGGGATTTATCAGATTTCTGAACTCGTCACATCGATTCTGGTCAATCCCTTTGGAGGAGTGATTTCAGACCGCTTTTCGCGTCGCAAAATTTTGATGATGACAGACTTGGTTTGTGGTATTCTCTGTTTAGCTATTTCTTTCATCAGAAATGATAGCTTGATGATTGCTGCTCTGATCTTTGCCAATATTGTTCAGGCGGTTGCCTTTGCATTTTCTCGTACAGCCAATAAAGCCATTATAACTGAGGTTGTAGAGAAAGACGAGATTGTGACCTATAATGCTCGCTTAGAGCTCGTTTTGCAGGTTGTAGGTGTTAGCTCCCCTGTACTTTCTTTCATCGTTTTACAATTTTCTAGTCTCCATATGACGCTTGTTTTAGATGCCATTAGTTTTTTCATTGCATTTACCTTAGTAGCTTTCCCCCCAAAAAAAGAGACTCAGGAACAAGAGAAAAAGACTCTCAGCTGGAAAAATATTTTTGCTGATATGAAAGAAGGACTTGGCTATATCTGGCACCAGCAAGAGATCTTTTTTCTTTTGTTAGTAGCTTCCAGTGTTAATTTCTTTTTTGCAGCTTTTGAATTTCTCCTCCCCTTTTCAAATCGTCTTTATGGGGTAGAAGGGGCTTATGCGAGTATTTTGACTATGGGCGCTATTGGTTCGATTATCGGAGCTCTTCTAGCTAGTAAAATAAAGGCAAGTGTTTATAATCTTTTGATTCTATTGGCTTTGACTGGAGTTGGAGTTTTTATGATGGGATTACCACTGCCAACTTTTCTTTCCTTTTCTGGAAATTTAGTCTGTGAACTGTTTATGACGATTTTTAATATTCACTTTTTTACTCAGGTGCAAACCAAGGTTGAGGGGGAATACTTGGGGAGAGTTCTAAGTACAATTTTTACCTTAGCCATCCTATTTATGCCGATTGCAAAAGGCTTTATGACGGTGTTGCCAAGTGTTCATCTCTCTTCTTTTCTGATAATTGGAAGCGGGGTTGTCATCCTGTCTTGTTTCTCCCTCGTTTATGTGCGAAGTCATTTTAAAAAAGAGTTATAATTTCTCTTTTTAAGAAAATATTACACTACGAACCATTTTTCAGCCCTTCTCTATTGTGAGGAGGGCTTGATTTATGGTAGAATAGTTTTATGAATGAAAGAATGAATGAGTTAGTTGCCTTGCTCAACCGCTATGCGACCGAGTACTATACGAGTGACAATCCTTCGGTGTCAGATAGCGAGTACGATCGTCTCTACCGAGAGTTGGTCGAATTGGAAGCTGCCTATCCAGATCAAGTTTTAGCGGACAGTCCGACCCATCGTGTTGGTGGTAAGGTTTTAGATGGTTTTGAAAAATACAGTCATCAGTATCCTCTTTATAGTTTGCAGGATGCTTTTTCACGTGAAGAGTTAGAAGCTTTTGATGCGCGTGTTCGAAAGGAATTACCCCATCCAATCTATATCTGTGAGCTGAAAATCGATGGTTTATCTATCTCGCTTACGTATGAAAAGGGGATTTTGGTTGTCGGTGCGACACGTGGGGATGGTTCTATTGGAGAGAATATCACAGAGAACCTCAAGCGTGTCAAGGACATTCCTTTGACCTTGCCAGAAGAACTAGATATCACCGTTCGTGGAGAGTGTTATATGCCACGCGCTTCGTTTGATCAGGTCAACCAAGCTCGCCAAGAAAATGGGGAGCCTGAATTTGCCAATCCTCGTAATGCAGCAGCGGGGACCTTGCGTCAGCTGGATACAGCAGTAGTAGCCAAGCGCAATCTTGCGACTTTCCTCTATCAAGAAGCCAGCCCTTCTACTCGTGATAGTCAAGAAAAAGTCTTGGAGCATCTTGAACAGCTTGGATTTGTAGTTAATCCTAAACGAATTCTGGCTGAAAGCATAGATGAGATATGGGATTTCATCCAAGAAGTTGGACAAGAACGGGATAATTTACCTTATGACATTGATGGGGTGGTGATCAAGGTCAATGATCTAGCAGGTCAAGAAGAACTTGGCTTTACCGTTAAGGCACCAAAGTGGGCTGTCGCCTATAAATTTCCCGCTGAAGAAAAAGAAGCCCAACTACTCTCAGTTGACTGGACAGTAGGCCGTACTGGGGTTGTCACTCCAACTGCCAATCTGACACCTGTTCAGCTTGCTGGGACAACTGTTAGCCGTGCAACACTGCACAATGTAGATTATATTGCTGAAAAGGATATCCGCAAAGACGATACGGTTATCGTTTATAAGGCGGGAGATATCATCCCTGCTGTTTTGCGTGTAGTAGAGTCCAAGCGTGTTTCTGAAGAGAAACTAGATATCCCAACAAACTGTCCAAGTTGTGGCTCTGACTTGTTGCACTTTGAAGATGAAGTGGCTCTTCGTTGTATCAATCCTCGCTGTCCTGCCCAAATCATGGAAGGTTTGATTCACTTTGCCTCTCGAGACGCCATGAATATTACAGGCCTTGGTCCATCTATCGTTGAAAAACTTTTTGCTGCTAATCTGGTTAAGGATGTGGCGGATATTTACCGTTTGAAAGAAGAAGACTTTCTCCTTTTAGAAGGTGTCAAGGAAAAGTCTGCTTCTAAACTGTATCAGGCCATTCAAGCATCCAAGGAAAACTCTGCTGAAAAGCTCTTGTTTGGTCTGGGAATTCGCCATGTCGGAAGCAAGGCTAGCCAACTCTTGCTCCAACACTTTCACTCTATTGAAAATCTAGCCCAAGCAGACCCAGAGGAAGTAGCAAGTATCGAGAGCTTGGGTAGTGTAATTGCACAAAGCCTTCAGACTTATTTTGCAACAGAAGGATCGAAGATTCTCTTAGACGAGTTGAAAGAAGCTGGAGTCAATCTGGACTACAAAGGACAGACACTAGTGGCAGATGCGGCCTTGTCAGGTTTGACCGTTGTACTCACGGGTAAATTGGAACGTCTCACACGCTCTGAAGCCAAAAGTAAACTCGAAAGCCTTGGTGCCAAAGTCACAGGCAGTGTTTCCAAGAAAACAAATCTTGTCGTAGCAGGAGCAGATGCAGGAAGCAAGCTTCAAAAAGCGCAAGAACTTGGTATCGAGGTTCGAGATGAAGCTTGGCTAGAAAGTTTGTAAAGAATAGTTGAAAATAGATGTCAGATAGTCTGAAACTATCTCTCCTGATGTGTTTTTATATCTATTAAACTATTCTCTATTGTGCTGAAATTCCCGTTAAATTCTTCAGCATAACTTAAAAATTAAAATTAGGAATTAGGAAAAGAAATGTATAGATACCCAGTAGTCATCCATTTTCACCGAAAAAATGGGGATTATGCCGTTTGTTCATTCAGTAGAAAACAAGCAGATGTTAAAGAAAATTTGTATTATGAAAATGACTATTTTGGAGCAAAATTCTCCTTTACAGTTACAAGTGCAGAAAGGCTCGATACTCTGACCTTTTCTGTCGAAATCGATGGAAAGACAAAGGACTATCTCCTATGGTTTAACCATTATCCACTGTTGACTGAGGTTTGGATTTTGGATGGTGATGAGACAGTTTATTATTCTGAAAATCCAGCCATTACAAGTTCTTACTATAAAGATCAAAACCCGTTTGCTTTTGATAAAGCCTTTCACAGTGAAAGTTTTGATCATCATTGGGGATACCAAGGAGAGTTAGGTTATAGTATCTCAGACTACCAGACAAGCTTTAAACTCTGGGCTCCAACCGCTACAGCAGTCCAAGTGGTCGTTTATGAAAATACAAGTAACGACGCGCCGATTTGGAAAACCTTTAATCTTGAGCGTGGGAATAGCTATTCATATAGTCATAAGTACAATACCATTGGTGTTTGGAGTGTAGACTTGGATGAAAATCTTGCAGGTAAAGCCTATCAGTATCAGATTGAGTTTCCACACCACCAGACTTTGACACGAGATCCTTACACCATTGCTACAAGCCCTGACGGAAAACGTTCTGTCATCCTCTCTCAGCAAGATAGACAGGTAGAAGGATTCGAAGTTAAACATGGGACAGACGCTCCTTGGCGTTTGGAAAATCCATGTAAAGCCGTTATCTGTGAGATGCACATTCGTGATTTTACAAAATCACCGACATCTGGAGTTCCAGAAAACCTTCGAGGGACCTTCCTTGGTGCTGCCCAGACTGGAACAGTTAACCAGTATGGTCAAGCAACAGCCTTTGACTATATCAAAGAACTCGGCTGTAATTATGTTCAACTCCAACCAATCTTTGATCGCCATAAGGAATATGATGAGGACGGAAATGTAACCTATAACTGGGGTTATGACCCTCAAAACTACAATGCGCCAGAACCAAGTTTCTCTAGTAACCCAGATGATCCTGGACAGGTTATTCGAGACCTCAAGACCATGATTCAGGCATATCATGATGCGGGAATCGGTGTCATTATGGATGTCGTTTACAACCATACCTTCTCAACGGTTGATGCGCCTTTCCAGACAACTGTTCCTGATTATTACTATCGTATGAATCCAGATGGAACCTTCCAAAACGGCACAGGAGTAGGAAATGAAACCGCGAGTGAACACGAAATGTTCCGCAAGTATATGATTGACTCACTCCTTTATTGGGTGAAAGAATACAATATTGACGGTTTCCGTTTTGACTTGATGGGAATTCACGATGTCAAAACCATGCAGGCAATTCGTTGGGCACTTGATGAAGTTGATCCCCGCATTATCACCTATGGAGAAGGTTGGGATATGGGGACAGGTCTTGCACCTTATGACAAGGCCAAGAAGGACAACGCCTATCAGATGCCAAATATTGGATTCTTCAATGATGATCAGCGAGATGCTATCAAAGGAGGAGAAGTTTATGGCTCAATCAAGGCAGGATTTGTTAGTGGTGCTGCTACAGAACCGATTGTAGCCAAAGCTATTCTTGGTAGTCGAGAGTTGGGCTCATATCTTAGCCCAAACCAAGTCCTTAACTATGTGGAGGCCCATGATAATTACAACTTGCATGATTTATTGGTGACCCTTCATCCAAATCACAGTTCAGATAAGATTATGCGCCAGGTTGAGACAGCAACAGCGATGAGCATTCTCATGCAAGGGATGTCCTTTATAGAGTTGGGGCAAGAATTTGGCCGCACTAAACTCCTTGCTACTGGTGAAAACGGGGAGCTGACTGAGGCAGATAGAGAACGGGCCATGAATAGTTACAATGCTCCGGATAGTGTCAACCAGGTCAACTGGGATTTAATCAATGAGAGACAAGAGAGCATTGAATTTATTCGCCAGATTATTCGCCTAAAAACACAGACCAGTGCCTTCTCCTATCCTACATACGAAGAAGTCTATCGCCATGTCTTCGTCCATACAGCTGCTGAAAATAGTGGGTGGATTGTTTACGAAATTCACGGTGGACCAGAGCACTTATTGGTAGTCTTTAATGCGAAAGGGACTTCCTTCTACTTTGAGAATGCAGGAAATCTTGAAATGCTGGTGTCTAATAGTCGTTCTAAAGAATCAAATGTGATTGATGATACCAGTGTCGTAGTCTTAAAAGTACTCTCGTAAATTAATGTTCTGAAAAGGTTTAGATTCACTAGACCTTTTTTGATTTTTATTGAAAAACCAATATCTAATAGGAATAAAATTCAAATAATTTGAAGAATCAAGTTTGTGAAAAAAATATCAATATTTTCACAAAAAGGGTTGTAATTTTCTGAAAATTTGATAAAATAAGTTTTAATCATTTTCAGGAGGACGAGAATTTGACAAGATATCAGAATTTAGTAAATGGAGAATGGAAATCATCTGAAAAGGAAATTACGATTTATTCACCAATCAATCAAGAAAAATTAGGTACAGTACCCGCTATGAGCCAGTCTGAAGTAGATGAGGCTATGAAAGCTGCGCGTGCAGCTCTCCCAGCATGGCGTGATTTAGCACCAGTTGAGCGTGCAGCCTATTTGCATAAGACAGCAGATATTTTAGAACGTGATAAAGAAAAAATTGGTACAATTCTTGCCAAAGAGGTTGCAAAAGGGATTAAAGCAGCCATTGGAGAAGTAGTACGTACAGCAGATTTGATTCGTTTTGCTGCTGAAGAAGGTCTCCGTATTACTGGACAAGCAATGGAAGGTGGCGGTTTTGAAGCTGCAAGTAAGAACAAACTAGCCGTTGTTCGTCGTGAGCCAGTTGGAGTTGTCTTAGCTATCGCGCCATTTAACTACCCAGTCAATCTTTCTGGATCTAAGATTGCTCCGGCTCTGATTGCAGGAAATGTCGTTATGTTTAAGCCACCAACGCAAGGATCTATTTCTGGTCTCTTGCTGGCTAAAGCATTTGACGAAGCCGGAATCCCAGCAGGTGTCTTCAATACCATCACTGGACGAGGTTCTGAAATTGGGGATTATATCATTGAACACAAGGAAGTCAACTTCATTAACTTTACAGGATCAACACCGATTGGGGAGCGTATCGGTCGTTTAGCTGGTATGCGCCCAATTATGCTGGAGCTTGGCGGGAAAGATGCAGCAATCGTTTTAGAAGATGCAGATTTAGAGAATGCAGCCAATCAAATCGTAGGTGGTGCATTTAGCTACTCTGGTCAGCGTTGTACCGCTATTAAACGTGTCTTAGTTGTAGAAAGCGTAGCAGACAAGTTAGCCGAATTGCTCCAGGCCAAAGTCGCTAAGCTAACAGTCGGTGATCCATTTGACAATGCTGATATCACACCTGTTATTGATAATGCTTCAGCTGATTTCATCTGGGGATTGATCGAAGATGCACAAGAAAAAGGTGCTAAGGCTCTTACACCAATCAAGCGTGAAGGCAATCTTCTCTGGCCAGTGCTTTTTGACCAAGTTACAAGAGATATGAAAGTAGCCTGGGAAGAACCGTTTGGACCTGTTCTCCCAATTATCCGTGTCGCAGATGCGAATGAAGCAGTAGCAATTGCCAATGAATCTGAGTTTGGTCTTCAATCCTCTGTCTTTACAAATGACTTCAAGAAGGCGTTTGAAATCGCTGAGAAACTTGAAGTGGGAACCGTTCATATTAATAATAAAACACAACGTGGTCCAGATAATTTCCCATTCCTTGGTGTCAAAGGTTCTGGTGCTGGTGTTCAAGGAATTAAATATAGCATTGAAGCGATGACAAATGTCAAATCCATTGTTTTTGATGTGAAATAATCTATAAAATCAGGAAATCTTCTTCCTGGTTTTATTTTTTTTAAAAAAATACAGTTTAAAATTGTTAAAAAACGAATATTCTGGTATTATAATAAAAAAATATATGGAAATTGTTTCGTATTCTATTTTCGGGATATATTTTTTAAAATGCTCGGTAATTTTTTGAAGACTTTCATAAAAAAATATGATTTTCTTCGTAAATTACTTGAAAGTTATCTTAAAAGAGTGTATAATAGAATTATAGAAAACGCTTACAAAAGAGAGGGGGATCGAATGAATAATCAAGAAGCATTAAGAACCTTTACTACAGGTGAAAACTTTCACCTCCAGCATTATTTAGGAGCACATAGAGAGGAGAAAAACGGAGAAATTGGCTATACTTTTAGGGTTTGGGCACCAAATGCACAAGCAGTTCATCTAGTTGGGGATTTTACTAATTGGATTGAGAATCAAATTCCTATGGTTCGTAATGAAGCGGGTGTTTGGGAAGTCTTTACTAGTCAGGCTCAGGAAGGTCAGATTTATAAATATCATATCACGCGTGCAAATGGTCACCAGATTATGAAGATTGATCCGTTGGCAGTTTATTTTGAAGCTAGACCGGGTACAGGAGCAGTTCTGACCAATATCCGTGAAAAGAAATGGAAAGATGGTCTTTGGCTAGCGCGTCGCAAGCGTTTGGGATTTTTCGAGAGACCAGTTAATATATACGAGGCCCATGCAGGATCTTGGAAGAGAAATCCAGACGGTAGTCCCTATACTTTTTCGCAACTGAAAGACGAGTTGATTCCATACTTAGTTGAGATGAACTATACACATATTGAGTTCATGCCTTTAATGGCGCATCCGCTTGGTTTGAGTTGGGGCTATCAGCTCATGGGGTATTTTGCTCTAGAACATTGCTATGGACGACCTGAAGAATTTCAGGATTTTGTTGAGGAATGCCATTTAAATAACATCGGTGTAATTGTGGACTGGGTTCCAGGTCACTTTACTATCAACGATGATGCCCTTGCTTATTATGATGGAACTCCGACTTTTGAATACCAAGACCACAACAAGGCCCATAACTACGGTTGGGGAGCTCTTAACTTTGACCTTGGGAAGAATGAAGTTCAGTCTTTCTTGATTTCTAGTATCAAACACTGGATTGAGTTTTATCATTTAGACGGTATTCGAGTAGATGCGGTTAGCAACATCCTCTATCTCGACTACGATAATGCACCATGGACTCCAAATAAAGACGGCGGGAACCTCAACTACGAAGGTTACTATTTCCTTCAACGCTTAAATGATGTGATCAAGTCAGAGCACCCGGATGTGATGATGATTGCAGAAGAAAGTTCGTCAGCCACCCAGATTACTGGCTCGAAAGAGTCAGGTGGACTTGGTTTTGACTATAAGTGGAACATGGGCTGGATGAATGATATTCTTCGTTTCTATGAGGAAGATCCTATTTATCGTAAGTATGATTTTAATCTAGTGACTTTCAGCTTTATGTATGTTTTCAAAGAAAACTACCTCTTGCCATTTTCACACGATGAAGTCGTTCATGGCAAGAAGAGTATGATGCACAAGATGTGGGGCGATCGCTACAATCAATTTGCAGGCTTGCGCAATCTTTACACCTATCAAATTTGCCACCCTGGTAAGAAATTGCTCTTTATGGGAAGTGAATACGGTCAATTCTTAGAGTGGAAATCTGAAGAGCAATTAGAATGGTCAAACTTAGAAGATTACATGAACTCTAAGATGAAACACTTTACTTCGCAGCTTAATCAATTTTACAAAGACCATCGTTGTCTTTGGGAGATTGATACTAGCTATGACGGTATCGAAATCATCGACGCAGATAATAGAGACCAAAGTGTCCTTTCCTTTATTCGCAAGAGTAAAAAAGATGAGATGTTAGTCTGCATCTTTAATATGGCGCCAGTTGAACGGAAAGACTTTACAATCGGACTTCCAGTCGCAGGTGTCTATGAAGAAGTTTGGAATACAGAATTAGAAGAATGGGGAGGAGTGTGGAAAGAGCACAATCAAACAGTTCAGACTCAAGAAGGCTTATGGAAAGATTATGAGCAGACTTTGACCTTTACCTTGCCTGCCATGGGAGCAAGCATCTGGAAGATCAAGCGTCGTTTGAAACAAGCTAAGAAAAAAGAATAATGGGCTGTTGATGATATTTTTTAGTTTTTAAAAACGGATGTACTTGTATTGGACTTGAAACACAAGAGAAATGGATTTCCTATTATTTTTATAAAAAGTTTGACTTCCGACCTTCTTTCGATTTTAACGTTCACATGTCTTTATAAAGGAGTAGAAAATGAAGAATGAAATGCTAGCTTTGATCCTTGCGGGTGGGCAAGGAACACGTCTCGGAAAACTCACTCAAAGCATTGCCAAACCGGCAGTGCAATTCGGTGGGCGCTACCGTATCATTGACTTTGCTCTTTCCAACTGTGCAAACTCTGGAATCCATAATGTTGGTGTGATTACGCAGTACCAACCTCTTGCTTTGAACAACCATATTGGAAATGGTTCGAGCTGGGGATTGGATGGTATCAATTCAGGTGTCTCTATTTTACAACCTTATTCAGCCAGCGAAGGAAACCGTTGGTTTGAAGGGACTAGTCACGCTATCTACCAAAACATTGACTATATCGACAGTGTTAATCCTGAGTATGTTTTGATTCTTTCTGGTGACCACATCTACAAGATGGACTACGATGATATGCTTCAGTCCCATAAGGATAACAATGCCAGTTTGACAGTAGCTGTCCTAGACGTACCTCTCAAAGAAGCTAGCCGTTTCGGTATCATGAATACAGATGCCAATAACCGTATCGTTGAATTTGAGGAAAAACCTGCTCAACCTAAGTCTACAAAGGCTTCTATGGGAATTTATATTTTTGACTGGAAACGGCTTCGCAATATGCTTGTTGCTGCTGAAAAGAGCAATGTGGATATGTCAGACTTTGGTAAGAACGTTATCCCTAACTATCTCGAGTCTGGTGAAAGTGTCTATGCTTATGAATTTAATGGCTACTGGAAAGACGTTGGTACGATTGAGTCACTTTGGGAAGCTAATATGGAGTACATTTCACCAGAAAACGCCTTGGATAGTCGCAATCGTCAGTGGAAAATTTACTCTAGAAACTTGATTTCACCACCAAACTACTTTGGTGCGCATGCACACGTTGAAGATTCATTGGTCGTGGATGGCTGTTTTGTAGATGGAACGGTAAAACGTTCGATTCTTTCAACAGAAGCACAAGTACGTGAAGGTGCTGAGGTCGTTGATTCCGTTATCATGAGCGGGGCTATTATTGGCCATGGAGCAAAGATTACTCGTGCTATTATTGGTGAAGGTGCCATTATTGCAGACGGCGTAGAGATTGACGGAACTGACGTAGTACAAGTAGTAGGATACAATGAAGTAGTGGGGGTAGCAACAGATGAAGATTGATAAATATTCAGCCATTTTAGGAAACACAGTTGGTTTTCATGATATGTCAACGTTAACAGAACACCGTCCGGTAGCTAGCTTGCCTTTCGGTGGGAAATACCGTTTGATTGACTTCCCTCTTTCCAGTCTTGCAAATGCAGGTGTTCGTAGTATCTTTGGTATTTTCCAACAAGATAATATCAGCTCAGTTTTTGACCATATTCGTTCAGGTCGTGAGTGGGGCTTGTCAACCCTTCTAAGTCACTACTATCTAGGAATTTACAATACTCGTGTTGAAAGCAGTACAGTTGGAAAAGAGTATTACCAACAGCTTCTTACCTATTTGAGACGTTCAGGTTCAAATCAAACCGTTTCGATTAACTGCGATGTGCTGGTGAATATTGACTTGAATCAAGTCTTCCACCTACACAATACAACGAATGGTCCGATCACAGTTGTATATAAGAAACTTCCAAAGAAAGACATTTCTGATGTGAATGCTATTTTGGAAATTGATGAAACAGACCATGTTCGTTCGCACAAACTCTTTGATAACAAATCTACGGATGAACTCTTCAACATGTCTACAGATATCTTTGTTGTGGACACTCCTTGGTTGATTGAACGACTTGAAGAAGAGGCTCAGAAAGAATATCCTGAAAAGTTGCGCTATGTTCTCCGCGATTTGGCTGTTAAAGAAGGAGCTTTTGCTTACGAATACACAGGCTACTTAGCAAACATTCATTCTGTTCAGTCTTATTATCAAGCAAATATTGATATGCTTGAATCTAAAAAGTTCTACTCACTCTTCTCACCAAATCAAAAAATTTATACCAAAGTTAAGAATGAAGAACCAACCTACTATGCGAACACTTCAAAAGTAAGTACTTCTCAGTTTGCTTCTGGTAGTATCATTGAGGGTGAGGTAGTTCAGTCAGTCCTATCTCGTAACATTTATGTTCACAAGGATAGTGTGGTGAAGGACAGCATTTTATTCCCTCGTGTTGTGATTGGTCAAGGTGCCCGAGTTGAATATGCTATCTTGGACAAGGGCGTTGAAGTTGCGGACGGTGTTGTCATTCGAGGCACAGCAGAACATCCAGTTGTAGTTAAGAAGGGTGAAACAGTAACAGAGGACATTTATTCATGAAAATTTTATTTGTAGCGGCAGAAGGAGCACCCTTTTCAAAAACAGGTGGTTTGGGCGATGTCATTGGCGCACTTCCCAAATCACTTGTAAAAGCGGGGCACGAAGTTGCAGTTTTCTTGCCTTATTATGATATGGTAGAAGCTAAGTTCGGAGACCAGATAGAGGATGTTCTTCACTTTGAAGTTAGTGTGGGATGGCGTAGACAGTACTGTGGTATTAAGAAAACGGTCTTGAATGGGGTTACCTTCTACTTCATTGATAATCAGTATTATTTCTTCCGTGGTCATGTGTACGGTGATTTTGACGATGGCGAACGCTTTGCCTTTTTCCAACTGGCTGCTCTTGAAGCTATGGAACGCATTGGCTTTATCCCTGACCTTCTCCATGTTCATGATTACCACACTGCCATGATTCCCTTCTTGTTAAAAGAAAAGTACCATTGGATTCAAGCATATCAAGGAATCAGAACCGTTTTAACCATTCATAATTTGGAATTCCAAGGTCAATTTTCTGAAGGAATGTTGTGGGATTTGTTCGGTGTTGGGTTTGAACGCTATGCTGATGGGACCCTTCGCTGGAATGATTGTCTCAACTGGATGAAAGCAGGTATTCTCTACGCGGATCGTGTCTCAACCGTTTCCCCTAGCTATGCGCACGAGATTATGACCAGTCAGTTTGGTTGCGGTTTGGACCAGATTCTTCGCATGGAGTCAGGTAAGGTTTCAGGTATTGTCAATGGTATTGACGCAGATCTTTATAATCCTCAAACAGACCCACTTTTAGACTATCATTTTGATAAAGAAGATTTGTCTGGAAAAGCTCAAAACAAAGCAAAATTGCAAGAGAGAGTTGGGTTACCTGTACGAGCAGATGTTCCTCTAGTTGGGATTGTCTCTCGTTTGACGCGCCAAAAAGGTTTTGATGTTGTTGTAGAAAGCTTGCATCGTTTCTTACAGGAGGACGTTCAAATAGTCCTTTTAGGAACAGGTGACCCAGCTTTTGAACATTCTTTCTCTTGGTTTGCGCAAGTCTATCCTGACAAGTTATCAGCAAATATCACTTTTGACGTCAAACTTGCTCAAGAAATCTACGCAGCTTGTGATCTCTTCCTCATGCCGAGTCGTTTTGAACCATGTGGTTTGTCCCAAATGATGGCGATGCGCTATGGAACTCTACCATTGGTTCATGAGGTTGGTGGTTTGCGTGATACAGTTCAATCCTTCAATCCAATCGAAGGAACTGGTACTGGATTTAGCTTTGACAATTTAACACCATACTGGCTTAACTGGAGTTTCCAAACAGCCTTGGATGTTTATAAGAATCAGCCAGACGTTTGGAAAAATCTACAAAAACAAGCTATGGAATGCGATTTCTCATGGGATACAGCCTGCAAATCTTACCTGGACTTGTACCGTAGTTTAGTCAACTAATAGATAAAATCGTATGATTCTTTCATACGATTTTTGGGCTGTTTAGAAAGGAAAGTTTATGTCTCAAGTAAAAGGCTTGTGTGTCATGGACGTTGACGGCACTCTGATAGCAGAAGAGGTGATTGATCTTTTAGGAAAAAAAGCAGGTTGCGAAGAAGAAATATCGCAGATTACAAGCCAGGCAATGCGAGGCGAACTGGACTTTGAAACAAGCTTACGAGCGAGAGTGGCTTTGTTAGAAGGTCTTCCGATTTCAGTCTTTGATACTGTCTTCAAATCCATTCATCTGTCCAAGAATGCTCAAGAATTTATCTCCATACTTCAAAAGAAGGGCATCCTAGTCGGTCTAGTGTCTGGTGGATTTGCACCAATAGTTGAAAGATTAACAAAGTCTCTTGGGATCACTTATTACTCTGCAAATCTGTTAGAAGTCAAAGACGGTTTTTTAACAGGTCGACTAGTTGGTGAAATTGTGACAGGTCAAGTAAAAAAAGCCACTCTTGAGAGATGGAGAAAGGAATTAGAACTGCCCAAAGAAAGAACGATTGCTATCGGTGATGGTGCTAACGACCTCTTGATGTTAAAGTCAGCAGGATGTGGTATTGCATTTTGTGCCAAAGAGGTCGTAAAAACAGAGATAGCTTGTCATGTAGATACGAGAGATCTTTTAGAAGTTCTACCTTTGATTGATTTCTTAGAATGAGAGGGAACTATGAAAATTGTAATTGCACCTGATTCTTTTAAAGAAAGTCTGACGGCAGAAGAGGTCTCTCAAGCTATAAAAAGAGGTTTCGAGAAAGCAATTCATGGTGTAGTTTGTTCTCCATGCCCAGTTGGTGATGGAGGCGAAGGAACTGTGGATGCGATTCGACATTCTCTTGAACTCAAAGAAAAATGGCAAGAGGTTACGGGACCTTTTGGCCAAAAAGAAGCCATGCGCTACTTTCAAAAAGGTCAAATAGCGCTCTTTGAAGTTGCTGACTTGGTTGGTCTTGGGAAGATTCCGCGGGAGAAACGAAATCCCCTCCACATCCAAACTCAAGGTATTGGAGAGTTGATTCGCCATCTCATTGATCAAGGGATGAAAGAAATCTATATCGGAGTTGGTGGTACGGCTAGTAATGACGGTGGGATAGGCATTGCTGCGGGTTTAGGTTATCGTTTTTATGATAAGAATGGAAAGGAATTGCCAGCTTGTGGTCAGACTTTGCTTGAGTTTGAGTCAGTTTCAGACAGCGAGTTGTATAGGATTCCTGAAGATGTGAAAATCCGCATTTTAGCAGATGTCGTGAGCCCTTTATGTGGTCATCAAGGAGCGACCTATACATTTGGAAAACAAAAGGGCTTGGATCCTGCTTTGTTTGAGACAGTAGATCTGGCTATACAGGAGTTCTATGAAAAATTTTCACCATCAACCCTGTCTCTCAATGGAGCAGGAGCCGGCGGTGGGATTGCGGCTGGGCTCTGTTCCTTTGCTGAGGCCACTATCGTATCTGGAATTGACACTTGTTTAGATTTGATTGATTTTGATAAGAAAGTTGCAGGGGCAGACTTGGTTATCGTTGGAGAAGGCAGACTGGACAGTCAAAGCTTTGTTGGAAAAGCTCCTATGGGAGTAGCAAAAAGAACCCCTAACGGAGTTCCTGTTATTGCTATTTGTGGTAGTCTTTCCGAGGATTTACCTTCCCTACCATTCGAAAATATACAAGCTGTCTTTTCTATTTTAGAGAAAAGTGAACCTTTGGAAGATAGTTTGAAAAATGCAAGTCTCTATTTGGAGCACACAGCTACTAATATTGGCCGTTTATTAAACATGAGAAATCATTAACCAAACCATTTTTTCCAGATGGATTTTTTAGGTGGCTCAGCCTTTTTCTCCTCCCAAAGACTTGAAAATGCAAGTCTAAGGTCCTTTTCTTCTACTTGAACAGGTTCATTTGTATGAATGACAAGACCGAAAGGAGAGGTGATATGATCATCTGAAACAATAGTCGCCTGACAGTTGCTTTCCTTTGCTTGCTTTAAGTAAAAGACCTGTTTGTCAAACTCGATATTTGGTGAAATCTTCACAAAAAGTGCCTCTACCTTTTCTTGAAAACCCTCTAAAATAGAGAAAAATCCATGTTCTAATTCAGGACTATTGGCAGTACTGATATCCGCGTAGCCAAGAACTCTTTCCTCGAAAGTGCCGAGATAGCGGCGTTGTTCGTCAGGGTTTAATTTCGGCCCACCATGAGCTTTTTCTAGTAGTTGTTTTGATAAATCTGTCATAAAAACAGTATATCACAAAAATCGCAAGAAAACAGATAAAAGAAAGCGATTACTTTATAAAGTTAAGGAAAATTTGCACAAAGATAACGTTTTTTCTTGAAAAACGCTTATTTTTAAGGTATCATAGAGGTGTAAAAAATTTAACTCAAAGGAGAGTAAAAAATGTCAATTATTACTGATGTTTACGCTCGCGAAGTCCTAGACTCACGCGGTAACCCAACACTTGAAGTAGAAGTTTATACTGAATCAGGTGCTTTCGGACGTGGTATGGTTCCATCAGGAGCTTCTACTGGTGAACACGAAGCAGTTGAACTTCGCGACGGTGACAAATCTCGTTACGGTGGTCTTGGTACACAAAAAGCTGTTGACAACGTAAACAACATCATTGCTGAAGCAATCATCGGCTACGATGTACGTGACCAACAAGCTATCGACCGTGCTATGATCGCACTTGACGGTACTCCTAACAAAGGTAAATTGGGTGCAAACGCAATTCTTGGTGTGTCTATCGCTGTAGCTCGTGCTGCTGCTGACTACCTTGAAATCCCACTTTACAGCTACCTTGGTGGATTCAACACTAAAGTTCTTCCAACTCCAATGATGAACATCATCAACGGTGGTTCTCACTCTGACGCTCCAATCGCTTTCCAAGAATTCATGATCGTACCTGCTGGTGCACCATCATTCAAAGAAGCTCTTCGTTGGGGTGCTGAAATCTTCCACGCTCTTAAGAAAATCCTTAAATCTCGTGGTCTTGAAACAGCCGTAGGTGACGAAGGTGGATTCGCTCCTCGTTTCGAAGGAACTGAAGACGGTGTTGAAACTATCCTTGCTGCGATCGAAGCTGCTGGATATGTTCCTGGTAAAGACGTATTTATCGGATTTGACTGTGCTTCATCAGAATTCTACGATAAAGAACGTAAAGTTTACGACTACACTAAATTCGAAGGTGAAGGCGCTGCTGTACGTACTGCTGCAGAACAAATCGACTACCTTGAAGAATTGGTAAACAAATACCCAATCATCACTATCGAAGATGGTATGGACGAAAACGACTGGGACGGTTGGAAAGCTCTTACTGAACGTCTTGGTGGTAAAGTTCAATTGGTTGGTGACGACTTCTTCGTAACAAACACTTCTTACCTTGAAAAAGGTATTGCAGAAGGTGCTGCTAACTCAATCCTTATTAAAGTTAACCAAATCGGTACACTTACTGAAACATTCGATGCTATCGAAATGGCGAAAGAAGCTGGTTACACTGCAGTTGTATCACACCGTTCAGGTGAAACTGAAGATTCAACAATTGCTGACATCGCAGTTGCAACAAACGCAGGACAAATCAAGACTGGTTCACTTTCACGTACAGACCGTATCGCTAAATACAACCAATTGCTTCGCATCGAAGACCAACTTGGTGAAGTAGCTGAATACCGTGGATTGAAATCATTCTACAACCTTAAAAAATAATCTAGTTCAGTGAACAAGGTTTGAAGCCCCTCGGATTTTTTCCGAAGGGCTTTTTTCTGTTCAAGGGGATAAGAAAGGGGCAGAGTTTATGGTATAATAGACAAAAACACTTGTATTAGGAAGAAATTATGTCTAAAGAGATTGATATTGAGTATTACCATCAGCTAGCCTTGCAAAAGCAGAAGGACCACCGCAAAGTGTTAGCTAATCTAAAGAAAAAACCTCCTAAAAACTTAGATAAGATTGCGCAGCAGATTCACCAAGAAGTCTTTGCTGAGATTGATTGCACTGCCTGTGCCAACTGTTGCAAGACTTTGGGGCCCGACTTTAAAGAAGCAGATATCACCCGTATCGCTAAGTACTTTAAGATTAAATTACCGGCTTTTGAAGCGGAATTCCTTCAGGTGGATGAAGATGGGGATAAAGTTTTCAAATCCATGCCTTGCCCCTTTCTAGGAGGAGACAATCTCTGCTGCATCTATGATGTTCGTCCCAAGGCCTGTCGTGAATTCCCCCATACAGATCGGAAAAAGATCCATCAAATTAATCATTTGACGATTAAGAATACCTTGACCTGCCCTGCAGCCTATCTCTTTGTTGAGAAATTAAAAGATAAGTTATAGAATTTACACCTTTAAATCTTGTACAAAGATTCTAGGGTGGAAGTATCCTGTATTTGTTAGAATATAGATAGAATTGAACACGGACTAAAAGCTATGCGAAAAAGAAAAAATTACCTAGAATCAGAAGAACCAGCGATAATTTTCCCATTTTCACTTTGCTTTTAATGACCTTTGTATCTTATGGAGGTAAGAAAAGAAGAATATGATGCATCAATTCAATCAAACCATGGATTATTTGGAGCAGCAACTGACTGGAGAAGTGGATATGAAAAGATTTCAGCAGCTATCGGGCTATTCTTACTCTCTCTTTAGCAGGCTATTTTCTATCCTGGCAGATATGACATTAGCAGAATACTTGCGCAATCGCAGGTTGTCAGAGGCTGTGATGGACTTGCGGGAAAGCACTGAGAAAGTCATTAACATAGCAATGAAATACGGCTATGAGTCTGCTGACGCCTTCAGCACAGCCTTCAAGAAATTCCATGGTGCAACTCCCTCAGAAGTTCGAAAAGGAAAACCTTATCGGATCTTTCCTAGACTTCAATTATCCTTAAAAATCACAGGAGGAAAGAACATGGATATCAAGATTCAAAAGAAACCTGCTTTTACCGTGGCAGGCGTCCTATTGGAAGCTATTGACAATAGCAAATGCCCGTCTGCTTGGGAGCATCTCTATGCCCATCACAGCTTTGAATGCCTAGAGAGTCTAGGCAGTGGCCAATCTTTTGGCGTCTGCTCGGATGTCAAAGAAGGCGAAATCATCAACTATATGGCTGCTTATGATGTGACGGATAAAACTAAAGCAGAAGAACTAGGTCTGTCCATCAAAGATATCCCAGCCGCTGAATATGCTATCGTACCAGTCAAAGGCCCTATACCTGCTAGCATTCACAATGCTTGGAAATATGTCTTAGAGGTCTTTTTTCCAGAAACTGGCTATCGCCACTCAGGAGCCCCAGACTTTGAAGTTTATTTCAAAGGAGATATGTCGTCCTCAGACTACCAAATGGAACTCTGGATACCAGTCATCAGGGACTAGATCATTTTCTGATTTTTTATAAAGATGCAAATCAAACTCTGTAGAAGATAGCTTTTACAGAGTTTTTAATTGTTGACATTCATGTCTGTAAACAAACAAACCATATTTTTTGTTTGGATTTTATGGGGCATGCGAATAGTTTTCTCGGTATAATAGTCCCATAGAAGATAAGGAGGCAGGAATATGCAGATGTATTTTGGAGATGTGTCACTTTGCTATAGTTATTCATTGGCAATGGCACTGGATGGCTATGGCTATGACTTTAAAGCAGAGTTTTTAGAGGCAATTATGGTGATGGGAAATGGAGCTAGTATCGTAAAGGAAGATGAGGAGCACCCTCTAGTATTTTTTGATAATGGAATGCCAGATCTTTCCATCTCTCATTCCTTAAAAATACTTGGGTTTGACTATGAGGACTTCTATCTAAAAGATGGCGCGGAAGTAGATTTGGAAGAGGTTAAAAGAAAGTTGGAAACATTTCTGTCAAATGGACCTGTCGTTCTGGGACCTCTTGATATGGGCCATCTGACTTACAATCCCAATCACACAATCCTTTATGGTGTGGATCACTTCGTAACCGTGTATGGCATTGATCATCAGCACCTCTATTTGCATGATCCAGCTGGTTTTGCCTGTATGAAGGTTGCTTTTAATGACATACTAGAAGCATGGAAGGCAGAGGCTATTGACTATAAGCGCGGAGCCTACTCCATGTGGGGAAATTTTAAGAAGGTCAGGAGTCCTAGTCAGACTGAAATCTATCAGGAAACAGCAAGGATTATGAAGAACAGATATCTGAATGGCCAAAACGGTGTTTTGGAATGTTATGCAAAAGCAGTTGCTGAAAACGGCTTAAATACGGAGCAAAAACAATTGCATCAGTATTTCAGCTTTAAACTTGCTGCTGTTCGAAATCTCTATCTCAGTAAATTCTTAAAAGACCATGATCCAGAAGGGGCAAGATTAAAAGAAGAATTGGCTACTCTATTTGGTCAAGCCCATCTTTCATGTTTAAAAGAAGATTACCAAGAACTAGCCCACTTGCTCTATCAGATAGCAGAAGTGGATGGTCGCTTTAGAGATTTATATGTAAACTAGTGACTATAAGCATAAAAAAATAGTTAGTAAAAGCAGTTGTTCGTAAAATGAAGAACTGCTTTTTGATTATGGTATAATGAAGTAACAAAATAGCTTATTCTAGTTGAAAATGAAGGGAGAACTCCTATGCCTAGACCGAGAACGAAAGAGGAGCTAGTGTTAGCCTCTAAGGAAAACTATGAAAAACTTAATCTCTTAATTTCTCTGCTAAGTGAAGAGGAGCTACAGACTCCTTTTGATTTTTCAAAAGACCAAAAGAAAAAAGAAGCTCACTGGAATAGAGATAAAAATCTACGGGATGTCCTGATCCATCTCTATGAATGGCATCAGTTACTTTTAACCTGGGTACATTCCAATCAAAAGGGTCATGAAAGACCTTTTCTCCCTGAACCTTATAATTGGAAAACTTATGGGGAAATGAATGTCGCTTTTTGGAAGAAGCACCAGAGAACGTCCTTAGAAGAAGCGACCAAACTCCTCAATCAATCGCATAAAGAGGTTTTAGAGTTGATGGAAGGCTTCATCAATGACGAATTGTTCACAAAAGGTGTCTATAAGTGGACGGGAGGAACAAGTCTAGGTTCCTACTTTGTCAGTGCCATCTCCAGTCACTATGACTGGGCTCTGAAAAAACTCAAAGCTCATCAGAAGAATTGTAAGTCCTACTAGTTAAAGTGAGTATGAAGTTTAGAAAAAGGTTCTTCTAAGTTTCGAATAGCATATTTCTCGTGATTTTAGAGCCATTCTAGCTTTAGAATCCTTCTAAAATTAAAATTTAGGTTTGTCATAAACTTAGAATAGCACCAAAACATTTATATCAATGCAATTCTAAGTTTCGAATCACACGGATATTAAAGGGATTGAGCAGTTCGACGCTTAGAATGCCTTGATTCTGAGAAATGTTGACTAGAAAATGATTCGAATAGCTTTTTTTCTGATATAGGATGATAGATAGATGGGTGAGATGATGAGCATAAAAAAAGAGAAAGTTAGAAAAGAGTTGGTGTCCCTCTGTTTGGGAGAGCTTACAGCCATCCTATCCTTTTGGTTGTGTTTTTTCCTTTTGAAAAATCGTCTTGGTGATTGGATGAGTCTAATTACCATTCTCTATCCTTTATCTTTACTGACATTTATATTGCTTCAAGGCTCGACCTATTGGGCGATTTTGATTAGAAGACTGTCGAAACCTCAGTTCGGAAGTGGAACTGTTCCCAAACTATATGGTTGTTTCAGAATACTAGACCTTGTTTTACTTATTTCAGGCTTTCCTTTTATAGTCTGGAACACCCAGAGTGT
This sequence comes from Streptococcus sp. CM6, assembly GCF_000526095.1. NCBI lineage: Bacteria > Bacillati > Bacillota > Bacilli > Lactobacillales > Streptococcaceae > Streptococcus > Streptococcus sp. CM6. The sequence continues at coordinate 74,293 of NZ_JATS01000026.1, forward strand.
TCGAGTGGCTATTATAGCCACACTAATACAGCTTTTTGCCCTTATCGAATGGATTAATTATTTCCTCCTACGCTTATCTTATAGTTTGAATCTACTTGTTTTATGGAAACGAATTGTTAAGGGAAAACTTGAAAAAAGCAGAATAGCCAAGGAGTTGGGGTAGGGGAGTGTAGTATTTAAGATTTTGAATCCTTTAAATCAATTCAGATAACGATAACTGCATATTTACAGTATGAAGAAATCATAACAGATTTCAATGAAAAACTATAGCATACATTTGTAGAGTAAGTCGCCATCACGGTTGAAAAAAACGCAATCTTTACTTTAAAAAGTGGGCAAGAAATAGAACTATGATTTCTTGCCCACTTTTTCTATTGTTTACGGATAAATAGGATATTAGTAAATATTTTTTATTATGGTATAATATGTCTAAATCTAATAAATTAATGAAGGGAAATTTATTAACGTTAGAAGGATAAGTGAAGTAAATATGAACCATAATTTAAGTGCAAAATTAGGACTATTTTCCTTTGTAGAAGCTAACAATGTTATTATTCTAAAACCTAGTGAATTAAAAGATGCTAAAATCCCAAGCAATCACCATCTCTACATGATAATTGGTATTACCAGGACTTTAATCTCAGGTTGCAAATATACTGATAGTCCTAATCCAGATCTGCTTGTAGAAGTAGAAACTAATAGTGGAGACAAAATTGAACTTACGATAGAAATACCGGAAGTTATTCGCAGTTTAGAAGTAAGCAGCGATAAGCGAAAATTATATATAAATGATGAGGAGTTTTTGATTTCAGATTTATTATTTAAAGTGAATAGACAAGTATTGGGTGAGATATTGTATATTGGGCAAGCAAAAGGTAATAAAGAATCTAGAAATACCGGAAAACGATTGATTAACCATGAAACTCTTCAAAAAATATTAGCTGATATAATTGATTCTAAGTTAGATTTCGACATACGCTTAATAAGTTTTTCTGTTAAGGAAGATTTGATGTGGACTAACCTTACTACAGAAAGCACCTCAAATGCTGAATTATCTGATATTTATGACATATCAAGTCATAGTTTTCAGATTAAAATACAAGAGTCTGATTTTATTAACTTAGTTGAAGCCAAACTTATTAATTATTTTAAACCTGCTTATAATGATAGATTTACACAGGGTAAAGTACCTTCAAACAAACATACTTCTTATAGGCAATATTTAATACTTTTCAATGATATGTCAATAAACTTATACAAGCTTTCTAAATTCGTATTTAAGAAAAATGGTCAATTCTTTTTTCCTCAAAAAGATATAATAAAATATGCTATCAATGAAACGGAATATATAGATTTAATTGATAGATATATCGTATAATATTAAAAGAAATTTTAAAGATTAAAAACAGTGCATCCCCTAGAAAGGAAAACTCTCAAATTGCCCTACAAATTTCTACTCTTCGACCTCGACCACACCTTACTTGATTTTGATGCTGCTGAGGATGTGGCTTTGACGCAACTTCTAAAGGAAGAAGGAGTTGCGGATATTCAAGCCTATAAAGACTATTACATTCCTATGAACAAGGCTCTCTGGAAAGACTTGGAGCAAAAGAAAATCAGTAAACAAGAACTGGTTAACACGCGCTTTTCTCGTTTATTTGCTCATTTTGGACTGGAGAAAGAAGGTAGTTTTCTTGCCCAGCGTTACCAATTTTATCTCGCTCAACAGGGACAAACTTTTTCAGGTGCTCATGAACTCTTGGACAATCTCATCGAACGAGATTATGACTTGTATGCTGCGACAAATGGGATTACTGCCATCCAAACGGGACGTTTGGCTCAATCTGGTCTGGCTCCCTATTTCAACCAAGTCTTTATCTCTGAACAGTTGCAGACGCAAAAGCCTGACGCACTATTCTATGAAAAAATCGGTCAGCAGATTGCAGGATTTAGCAAAGAAGAGACACTGATGATTGGAGATTCTCTAACCGCCGACATCCAAGGTGGCAATAATGCTGGTATTGATACTATCTGGTACAATCCCCATCATCTGGAAAATAATACACAAGCCCAGCCGACTTATGAAGCTCATTCTTACCAAGACTTGCTGGATTGTTTGGATAAACTGTAAAAAGTGGTTTCAATAGCCACTTTTTGCTATAATAGAAGCAGTAAAAACGAAGGAGTTGGCGATGCAACACTCATCTTGGCATGCTTTGATTAAGGAGCAATTACCTGAGGGTTATTTTGGGAAAATCAATCAATTTATAGAGCAGGCATATGCACAGGGAACTGTTTATCCACCCAAGGAAAAGGTTTTTCAGGCTTTATTGACAACACCGCTTGAAGAGGTTAAGGTGGTGATTCTAGGGCAAGACCCTTATCACGGGCCAGGTCAAGCTCAGGGCTTGAGTTTTTCTGTACCGGATACCATTCCAGCGCCACCGTCCTTGCAAAATATCTTGAAAGAATTGTCAGATGACATCGGGGTTAAGAAATATCATGATTTGACAGCTTGGGCTGAGCAAGGAGTCTTACTTCTCAATGCTTGCTTGACCGTTCCTGCTGGGCAGGCCAATGGTCATTCTGGGCTGATATGGGAGCCTTTTACAGATGCTGTGATTCAGGTTGTCAATAATCTAGATAGGCCAGTGGTCTTTGTACTCTGGGGCGCTTATGCACGCAAGAAGAAGTCCTTGGTTACCAATCCTCACCACTTGATTATCGAATCAGCCCATCCCAGTCCTTTATCTGTTTTCAGAGGATTTTGGGGTTCCAAGCCTTTTTCTAAGGCTAATGCATTTTTAAAAGAGACAGGACAAGTGCCAATTGATTGGCTTAGATAAGGAGAGGATATGCCTCAGTTAGCGACGATTTGCTATATTGATAACGGAAAAGAACTGCTCATGCTGCATCGCAATAAGAAGCCGAATGATGTCCATGAAGGCAAATGGATTGGTGTGGGTGGTAAGTTAGAGCGAGGGGAGACACCTCAAGAATGCGCAGCGCGTGAAATCTTCGAAGAAACAGGTTTGAAAGGTAAGCCTGTGCTAAAAGGCGTTATCACTTTTCCTGAGTTCACGCCTGATTTAGACTGGTACACCTATGTTTTTAAGGTAACGGAGTTTGAGGGGGACTTGATTGACTGCAATGAGGGGACGCTGGAATGGGTTCCCTATGATGAAGTTTTGAGCAAGCCGACTTGGGAGGGTGATCACACCTTTGTTGAGTGGCTTTTAGAGGACAAACCCTTCTTTTCAGCTAAGTTTGTTTATGATGGGGATAAATTGTTGGATACTCAAGTTGATTTCTATGAATAAAGGAGAAAGCAGATGTTACTAATCAAAAATGGTCGTGTAATGGATCCCAAGTCTGGTTTGGATCAAGTGTGTGATGTTTTGGTCCAAGATGGGAAAATTGTCAAAATTGCGCCAGAAATTAAGGAAGAAGGAGCAGAACTGATTGATGCTACTGGGCTTGTAGTTGCGCCTGGACTCGTGGATATTCATGTTCATTTTCGTGAACCTGGTCAGACCCACAAGGAGGATATCCATACTGGTGCTCTAGCAGCCGCTGCAGGTGGTTTTACAACGGTCGTCATGATGGCTAATACCAATCCGACCATCTCAGACGTGGAGACTTTGCAAGAAGTTCTTCAGTCAGCTGCTAAAGAGAAAATCAATGTTAAGACGGTTGCGACCATTACTAAGAATTTTAATGGCCAAGACTTAACTGACTTTAAGGCACTTTTGGAAGCTGGAGCAGTTGGTTTCTCAGATGACGGTATCCCGCTTGAAAGTAGCAAGGTTCTCAAAGAAGCCTTGGAAAACGCCAAGAAACTAGGTACCTTTGTTTGTCTTCACGAGGAAGATCCTGGTTTGAATGGAATTCTTGGTTTCAACGAAAACATCGCTAAAGACCACTTCAAGATCTGTGGTGCGACAGGTGTAGCAGAATACGCTATGATTGCGCGTGATGTCATGATTGCCCATGCAACTAAGGCCCACGTTCATATCCAGCATTTGTCTAAGGAGGAAAGTGTCAAAGTAGTAGAGTTTGCTCAAGGTTTGGGGGCCCAAGTCACAGCAGAAGTGGCACCACAACATTTTTCTAAGACAGAAACTCTTCTTTTAACTCAAGGTAGCAATGCCAAAATGAACCCTCCGCTTCGTTTGGAATCAGACCGTCGTGCCGTTATCGAAGGTCTCAAGTCAGGTGTTATCACAGTTATCGCGACAGACCACGCGCCTCACCATGCAGATGAGAAAAATGTAGAAGATATCACCAAAGCGCCATCTGGTATGACTGGTTTAGAAACCTCTCTTTCTCTTGGATTGACTTATTTGGTGGAAGCTGGTGAACTAAGCTTGATGGAATTACTAGAAAAAATGACTGTCAATCCAGCCCAACTTTACAACTTTGAAGCAGGCTACTTGGCTGAAAATGGTCCAGCGGACATCACTGTCTTTGATGACAAGGCTGATCGTACTGTTGGTCCAAACTTCGCTTCAAAATCAGCCAATTCTCCATTTATCGGGGAAACTTTAAAAGGGCAGGTCAAATATACTATCTGTAAGGGACAAATCGTCTACCAAAACTAGATGGGACTCTGCTCTTAAATTGAAAAGAATAGAGAGCGTTTATGTATCCAACCCATCAATTTAAAGATAAGTTTATCTTATTTCTTAAGATATTTTTCCCTATCCTGATCTATCAATTTGCTAATTATTCTGCCTCTTTTGTCGATACAACCATGACTGGACAGTACAATACCATGGACTTGGCGGGGGTGTCAACCGCAACGAGTCTATGGAATCCTTTCTTTACTTTTTTAACAGGGATTGTTTCGGCCATGGTTCCCATCATAGGCCATCATCTGGGGCGGGGCAAAAAGGAAGAAGTGGCATCTGACTTTTACCAATTTATCTACTTGGCTTTCGGACTGTCTTTGGTCTTGCTTGGCATGGTAGTATTCTTAGCGCCCCCTGTCTTAAATCATATCGGACTAGAAGCTCAAGTAGCGGCAGTTGCAGTTTCCTATCTTTGGTATCTTTCTATCGGGATTATTCCCTTGTTACTTTTTAGTGTCATTCGATCTTTGTTGGATTCTCTTGGATTGACCAAGCTATCTATGTATCTGATGCTCCTATTACTTCCGCTCAATAGTGGTTTTAACTATCTCTTGATTTATGGAGCTCTTGGTTTTCCAGAGCTTGGTGGTGCAGGAGCAGGGCTAGGAACTTCTCTAGCCTATTGGGTTTTGTTGGGGATTTCTCTTCTTGTTTTGTTCAAACAGGAAAGGTTAAAAGCGTTACATCTTGAAAAACGGATTCCACTCAATATAGATAAAATCAAGGAGGGTGTTCGATTAGGTCTACCAATCGGAGGAACCGTATTTGCGGAAGTGGCTATTTTCTCCGTTGTGGGACTAATCATGGCTAAGTTTTCATCGCTCATCATCGCTAGTCACCAGTCAGCTATGAATTTTTCAAGCCTCATGTACGCTTTTCCCATGAGTATTTCCTCTTCTATGGCGATTGTTGTGTCTTACGAGGTTGGGGCTAAACGTTTTGAGGATGCAAAAATCTACGCTCGTCTGGGGAGAGTAACTGCCCTTATTTTTGCAGGTCTTACCCTGTCCTTTCTCTACATTTTTAGAGATCGTGTAGCAAGTCTATATGGAAATGACCCTCAGTTCATTGAAACAACTGCTGTATTTCTAACCTACAGTCTCTTTTTCCAGTTAGCTGATACCTTTGCGGCTCCGCTCCAAGGAATTTTAAGAGGGTATAAGGACACTATTGTTCCTTTCTATCTTGGTCTAATCGGATATTGGGGAGTAGCGATACCTCTAGGATATCTACTAGATCAAGCAACTGACTTAGGGGCATTTGCCTACTGGATTGGGTTGATTGCCAGCTTGATCGTTTCTGGTTGTTTGTATCAATGGCGTTTGAAATCCATAATGAAAAGGTTGAGCTAATTTTTAGAAAATATCCTGAAAAATAACTTTGTGAAAAAATGCTCTAACTAGAGAGAATCCCTGTTTTAACAGGGGTTTATTTTTTTACCTTGTGAAATTTTATTAGCCATATACTTTGACAGTGTATACTAAAAAAGGTAAAATAGTAAGGTAAGTACAAAGTTAGAAAGGCGAGATTATGTCAACTTTAGATAGAAATCTCTTGCTAGAGATGTTCCGTAAGATGGAAGAAATCCGTCGTATGGACTTAAAAATTGCGCAATTAGTAAAGAAAGGGAAAGTGCCAGGAATGACGCACTTTTCTGTTGGAGAAGAGGCAGCTAACGTGGGTGCTATGTTGGCTCTCAACCCAGATGATCTAATTACCTCAAACCACCGTGGTCACGGACAAGCTATTGCCAAAGGAATTGACCTCAACGGAATGATGGCTGAAATCCTTGGCAAATACACTGGAACTTGTAAAGGTAAAGGTGGATCTATGCACATTGCCGACCTTGATGCTGGTAACCTTGGTGCTAATGGTATCGTTGGTGGTGGTATGGGAATCGCTGTTGGCGCAGCCCTCAGTCAGCAAATGCAACATACTGGTAAAATCGTTGTCTGCTTCTTTGGAGATGGTGCGACCAACGAAGGTGTTTTCCACGAAGCAGTGAACATGGCTTCTATTTGGAAACTTCCTGTTATTTTCTACTGCATTAACAACGGTTATGGGATCTCTGCGGATATCAAGAAAATGACCAATGTGGAGCATATCCATCAACGTAGTGCGGCATATGGAATTCCTGGAATGTTTATCGAAGATGGAAACAACGTCATCGATGTCTATGAAGGATTTAAGAAAGCTGTAGACCATGTTCGTGGTGGCAATGGCCCAGTCTTGATCGAAAGTGTAACCTATCGCTGGCTTGGTCACTCATCATCTGACCCTGGTAAATATCGTACCCGTGAAGAAGTGGAATTGTGGAAACAAAAAGACCCAATCGAAAATCTTCGCAAATACCTCATTGAAAACAATATCGCAAGTGCAGAAGAATTGGAAGAAATTCAAGCACAAGTCAAGGAAGCAGTAGAAGCCTCTGTTAAATTTGCAGAAGAAAGCCCATTCCCACCGCTAGAATCGGCCTTTGAAGATATTTACGCAGACTAAGGAGAAAGAGATAAAATGGAAACAAAAACAATGTCCTTCCGTGACACCATTATCCTTGCTATGTCTGAGGAAATGCGTCGCGATGAAAATGTATTCTTGATGGGAGAAGACGTCGGTGTCTTCGGAGGAGACTTCGGAACTTCTGTCGGAATGCTCGAAGAATTTGGTCCAGAACGTATCCGTGACTGTCCGATTTCTGAAGCTGCCATCTCTGGAGCAGCAGCGGGAGCAGCTATGACAGGACTTCGCCCAATCGTTGATATGACCTTTATGGACTTCTCGGTTATAGCCATGGACAATATCGTCAACCAAGCTGCTAAAACACGTTATATGTTTGGTGGTAAAGGTCAGGTTCCAATGACAGTTCGATGTGCAGCTGGTAACGGTGTCGGTTCTGCAGCCCAGCACTCGCAATCTTTAGAGTCTTGGTTTACTCACATTCCTGGACTTAAGGTTGTGGCACCTGGAACACCTGCGGACATGAAAGGACTTCTTAAGTCTTCTATCCGTGATAATAACCCTGTTATCATTCTTGAGTACAAGTCAGAATTTAACCAAAAAGGGGAAGTGCCAGTTGATCCAGACTACACAATCCCACTTGGAGTTGGTGAAATCAAACGCGAAGGTACAGATGTAACAGTCGTTACTTATGGAAAAATGCTTCGTCGTGTGGTTCAAGCTGCTGAAGAGTTATCAGAAGAGGGAATTTCAGTTGAAATTGTGGACCCACGTACCCTCGTTCCACTTGATAAAGATATCATCATTAACTCAGTGAAGAAGACTGGTAAGGTGGTGCTTGTCAACGATGCCCACAAAACAAGTGGCTATATCGGAGAGATTTCAGCAATTATTTCAGAATCAGAAGCATTTGATTATCTAGACGCACCAATCCGCCGTTGTGCAGGAGAAGATGTGCCAATGCCTTATGCACAAAATCTAGAAAATGCTATGATTCCAACCGTTGAAAGCATCAAAGATGCAATCCGAAAAACTTACAACAAAGAATGATATTACATAAATTAAATTATGTAAAAATTCAAAGGTTTTTAACTTTAGTAACTTGAGTTATGTTTTGTATCCAAGTTGTATATAAAGTTGCGACAGTTTTTTGACGAATCGATAATATTCTACAAAAAACTTAGTAAGTCTACTAGGTTGACCGCCTAATAGCGGCAACCGTAGTAACTTGAGACGCGTTTCGTGTCCAAGTTACTTGTAGAGTTGAATTCGGACGGAGGTCTGCGAAAAAAAGATAGATTTCCTTGTGTTCATCGAACACATCGTCAATCTCCTATTTTTTTCATTGCCCACTTCGTCCTTAATATCTTATATTCGAACACGGGCTAAAAACTCAGAAAAAAGATAAATCTCCTTGGCTTCATCGAAGTCTGCGTAGATTTCCTATTTTTCAGTCGCTTTTTTACGCCCTTAGTATCATAATTAGAATTGGAGAGGTCATGGCTGATGACAAGCTAAGAGCGACTCCTGCGGCTAGAAAGTTAGCGAATGATCTAGGGATCAACCTCTACGAAGTTTCTGGCTCAGGTGCAAACGGTCGTGTCCACAAAGAAGACGTGGAAACTTATAAAGACACAAACGTGGTTCGCATTTCGCCACTTGCAAAACGAATTGCCCTCGAACATAACATTGCTTGGCAGGAAATCCAAGGAACTGGTCATCGTGGTAAGATTATGAAGAAGGACGTTTTGGCCTTGCTTCCTGAAAATATCGAAAACGACACCATCAAATCTCCTGCTCAAATTGAAAAAGTAGAAGAAGTTCCAGACACTATCACTCCTTATGGTGAGATTGAGCGTATTCCAATGACACCAATGCGTAAGGTGATTGCCCAACGTATGGTTGAATCTTACCTAACTGCGCCAACTTTCACACTCAACTATGATGTCGATATGTCTGAAATGCTAGCCCTTCGTAAGAAGGTTCTTGAGCCAATCATGGAAGCAACTGGTAAGAAGACTACTGTAACAGACCTTCTTTCACTCGCTGTTGTGAAAACATTGATGAAACACCCATACATCAACGCTTCATTGACCGAAGACGGCAAGACCATTATCACTCATAACTATGTCAACCTTGCGATGGCGGTTGGGATGGATAATGGATTGATGACACCTGTTGTCTATAATGCTGAAAAAATGAGCTTGTCAGAGTTGGTTGTAGCCTTTAAGGATGTAATTGGTCGTACTCTGGATGGTAAATTGGCTCCAAGCGAACTGCAAAATTCAACCTTCACAATTAGTAACTTGGGAATGTTTGGCGTTCAGTCCTTTGGTCCTATTATTAACCAACCAAATTCAGCTATCCTCGGGGTTAGCTCAACAGTTGAAAAACCTGTAGTTGTCAATGGTGAGATTGTTATTCGTCCTATCATGAGCCTTGGATTAACCATTGACCATCGTGTTGTAGATGGTATGGCTGGTGCTAAGTTTATGAAAGACTTGAAAGCCTTGATTGAGAATCCGATCTCAATGTTGGTTTAAGTCAGCTATTGTTATTTTAGAGATTTAGAAGGAAGTAAGACATGGCCTTAGAAGTAATTATGCCAAAAGCCGGCGTAGATATGACAGAAGGACAAATTGTCCAATGGAATAAAAAAGTCGGAGAATTTGTAAAAGAAGGAGAAATCCTTTTGGAAATCATGACTGACAAAGTCAGCATGGAATTGGAAGCCGAAGAAGATGGATACTTGATTGCCATCCTCAAAGGAGATGGTGAAACAGTTCCGGTTACAGAAGTTATCGGTTACCTTGGTGAAGAAGGGGAAAACATCCCAACAGCTGGTGTGGCTACGCCAGAAGCTAGCCCTGCTCCCGCGGCTAGTGTTTCAAACGACGATGGCAAGAGCGATGATGCCTTTGATATCGTTGTGATTGGTGGAGGTCCTGCTGGATATGTAGCAGCCATTAAAGCTGCCCAACTTGGTGGTAAGGTTGCCCTTGTTGAGAAATCTGAACTCGGTGGAACCTGCTTGAACCGTGGATGTATCCCAACTAAGACCTACCTTCACAACGCTGAAATCATCGAAAACATCGGTCATGCAGCAAACCGTGGTATCGTCATCGAAAATCCAAACTTCACTGTTGATATGGACAAACTTTTAGAAACTAAATCTAAAGTTGTCAATACCTTGGTAGGTGGTGTTTCTGGTCTTCTTCGTAGCTACGGAGTTACTGTTCATAAAGGAATTGGTACCATCACTAAAGACAAGAATGTCTTGGTAAATGGTTCTGAATTGCTTGAAACCAAGAAAATTATCCTTGCTGGTGGTTCAAAAGTCAGCAAGATTAACGTCCCTGGTATGGAATCTCCACTTGTGATGACCAGCGATGATATTCTTGAAATGAACGAAGTTCCAGAAAGCCTCGTAATCATCGGTGGTGGAGTTGTCGGTATCGAACTCGGCCAAGCCTTCATGACATTTGGTTCAAAAGTAACTGTTATCGAAATGATGGACCGTATCGTTCCTGCTATGGATGCGGAAGTGTCTAAGAACCTTCGTTTGATCCTTGATCGCAAAGGTATGACCATCTTAACTGGTACAAAATTGCAAGAAATCATCGAGGAAAATGGTCAACTTCGTATCAAGGTTGAAGGTAAAGACGATATCATTGCAAGCAAAGCCCTTCTTTCAATCGGTCGTGTACCAGACCTCGAAGGAATTGGCGATGTTGAGTTTGAGTTGGATCGTGGACGTATCAAGGTCAATGAATACATGGAAACTTCTGTTCCAGGTATTTACGCACCAGGTGACATCAACGGTACTAAGATGTTGGCCCACGCAGCCTTCCGTATGGGGGAAGTTGCTGCTGAAAATGCCCTCAAAGGAAATCATGCTGTTGCCAAATTGAACTTGACTCCTGCAGCCATCTATACTCTTCCTGAAGTAGCAGCAGTAGGTCTAACTGAAGAACAAGCACGTGAGAAATACGATGTAGCCATCGGTAAATTCAACTTTGCAGCTAACGGACGTGCTATTGCATCAGATGCTGCTCAAGGTTTCGTAAAAGTTATCGCTGATAAGAAATACGGGGAAATCCTTGGTGTGCATATCATTGGTCCTGCAGCCGCAGAATTAATCAACGAAGCATCAAGCATTATCGAAATGGAAATCACTGTTGAGGAAATGCTGAAGACTATCCACGGACACCCAACCTACTCTGAAGTGATGTACGAAGCATTTGCGGATGTTCTAGGAATGGCCATCCATTCACCTAAGAAAAAATAAAACGAAGATAGACTAGACTGGAAGATTATTTCCAGTCTCTATCGTATAAAGGGATATCATGAAATATATTATCAATCATTCAAACGACACTGCTTTTAATATCGCCTTGGAAGAATATGCCTTTAAACACCTACTAGATGAGGATCAAATCTTCCTACTTTGGATTAACAAACCTTCTATCATTGTTGGTCGTCACCAGAACACTATCGAAGAAATTAACCGTGATTATGTTCGAGAAAATGGTATTGAGGTAGTCCGTCGTATCAGTGGTGGTGGAGCTGTTTATCACGATTTAAACAACCTCAACTACACCATCATTTCAAAAGAAGACGAAAACAAGGCCTTTGACTTCAAGAGCTTCTCAACTCCAGTTATCAATACCTTGGCTCAACTAGGCGTTAAAGCTGAGTTCACAGGCCGTAATGACCTTGAGATTGATGGCAAGAAATTCTGTGGCAATGCCCAAGCTTATATCAATGGACGTATTATGCACCATGGTTGCTTGCTCTTTGACGTTGATTTGTCAGTCCTTGCTAACGCCCTCAAGGTTTCAAAAGACAAATTTGAATCAAAAGGTGTGAAATCCGTTCGTGCCCGTGTAACCAATATTGTCAATGAATTACCTGAAAAAATCACAGTTGAAGAATTCCGCGATTTGCTATTGGAATATATGAAAAAAGAGTACCCAGAGATGACTGAATATGTTTTTTCTGAGCAAGAATTAGCGGAAATCAATCGTATCAAGGATACCAAGTTCGGTACTTGGGACTGGAACTACGGTAAATCACCTGAGTTTAACGTCCGTCGTGGAACAAAATTTACCAGTGGTAAGGTTGAAGTCTTTGCCAACGTCATTGAATCAAAAATCCAAGATATCAAGATTTATGGAGACTTCTTTGGTATCGAAGATGTTGCAGCTGTAGAAGATGTCCTTCGTGGAGTGAAATACGAACGCGAAGATGTCCTTAAGGCCTTAGAGACTATTGACATTACACGCTACTTTGCTGGTATCAGCCGTGAAGAAATCGCTGAAGCGGTAGTAGGATAAATCAAACGAAGTTGGTTGCAGAACCAGCTTCGTTTTTTAGTCATCTTATATATAATAATTTGTATTTTTTGGAAAAAGTGATATAATACAGACGTAAAGGGTTGCTCTTGAAAGGAGAAGAAAACGGAAACTATATTTTGAGCAATTCATAATTTTATTGTTAAATAAAGCTTTTAATTATGGGAGGTAAACAGTCATGAAAACAAGCAAAATTATTCTTTCTGTCTTAACTGTAATTATTAGTTGTAGCTTAGCGTGTCCTGTTTTTGCTGATTGGGTATCTGGTGGTAACTGGAGTTACGGAGGATATCATGATCCAAGCAATTGGGGAGCATTCTCAAATTATTTCCACGACTATCGTTGGCATTGGTCAAGTGTGACTCGGAAAAGTGACAGCAAATCTAATGTAGGTTATGCTTCTGCTCATTACACATCAAAATCGTTCATAAATACAAGTTTTGGTGAATTTGTATATTTTAATTATGGATTTTAGTTGCTAAAGTTTATCCTAGAGAGAAAAAATCTCTCTAGGATAAACTAGAAAGAGTAGAATTATGAAACGTTTATTTATACTTTTCTCGAACCTTTTTATTCTAATCTTTCTGCTTTGGATTGCCTTTATTTCACCTAATACGGTCATCCATCGAATCCTACCTGTAATAGGGATTCTTCAACAAGAAAAGGAAGTTGTTTATGAAGAGCTTTCATCTAGCTTAGATCAGTTAGCAAAGGAAAACAATAGTTTGATTGCTCGTCAGATTCAAAAAACGGATTCTAAAGGGCAAGTTAAATTTTCGTATGATATCTATGGAGAAGGAGCACTTCCTAATGGCATCAAAAAAGAAGAGAAAGAATTCGCTTCAAAGGAAAGTTTGCTTACCAATTACTATATATTATCTGGGAATTTAACCCTTGAAAAATTGGATCAAAAACTCCACGATCTTGGTTTTTCAAAAAGTTTCATGAATAACCCCAATCCCCTGCAAAATTTTATCGCATTTTTTGGTTCTGGTGCCCAATCTCTAGCCTTGGTTATTTTTATCATCAGCTTTGGTGCATTGACCATTATTCAAAAAACACTTGAAATGAGAAGTGCAGGGATTCGTTATATTTCTGGGATAAGACGATACCAGCTCTTTGGACATTCTCTCATGGAAGATGGTAAAGAATTGTTTTTAGGATGTATTGGCGGCAGTGCCCTAGGAGCTATTCTGATTTATTATTTACAATTGACCCCTTTTGCCTATTCCCTCATCATTTCAGGTAGTATTATTTACAATACACTTTTATTTATTTTATCTGCTTTCCTATCCTTTTTCTTTGCATTCAGTATTCAGACAGTACACTTGGTTAGCCTTTTAAAGGGGAAAATTCCATTAAAAAGAGTCTTGTTTTTTCTCTTTACCTGTCAATTTCTTGCAATCACTGTCATAGGTCTCTCAATTCATCGTGTCAGCATCTATGGATCTATCTGGCAGACTTATCAAGAGGGAAGTTTGGCTTGGTCTAAAGAGACAAATTGGATTCAAATTGGTGTGAATCGGGAGGATATTTCACAGAATGCAAACAAAGAAATGCAAATTGAAAAGAGAGCTAAATGGTCTAAATTAATCGAGTCCGGCATTGAAAACGGCGGCCTCTTAGTCTATCATCAGCTCGCATCTTTTAATTCAAAAGGTTTTAGGAAGAATTCTAGAACAGGGAAAGAGCTTTCTATTACGGATTACGATCCTCTTGCCAATACCCTGTATGTCACTCCAAATTACCTTGATATCCAAAGGATCTCAGTTTCCTCTGAGGAAAAAGAGCGCCTGAATCATTTGCAAGCTGGAGAATTTGGACTCTTGCTCCCTGAAAAGTTGAAAGGTCAAGAAGAGGAGTTGAAAAAACGCTATGAAGATTATCTGACTCCTAGTGATGAACAAGGAAAGAGTCAGTTGCCTATGAAAGCACGGGTGACCTATCTTCCTAACAACCAAAAACGATTTATCTATAATAATACACCGATGAGCTATCAGCAATTCTTGACCGATCCGATTTTGGTTGTTGTTCAACCTAAAAGTTTTGGTGACTACGACAATCCTTATTTCTCTCATCTCAATTCTTATCTGTATTTTGATGGACTTGAAAAAAGCAAGAAGCTAGTAGCTGAGAATGGGCTTGAAAAAAACGTGAGTCAATACGACTATGCAGCAGCTGTCTATCAGCAGATGATGCAATCCATTCAATTAGAGAACCTCATGACCATTGCTGGAGGAATCTTTGCAATAGCTACTTCCATTCTACTCTTTAACACCATGAATTTCCTCTATTTTGAAGAGTTTAGAAGACCGATCTTTCTGAAGAAGATTGCGGGTATGGACTTTTTGAAAATTCATCAGAGCATGCTCGTATCAGAGATTGCCATGCTGTTGTTAGGTAGTGTTCTAATTTTCTTTCTCACACAGGAGTGGTGGATCGCTCTCGTCACGCTTTTATTATTTGCGACCAATGCATGGCTAATTCTCCTTTACCGCTCGCATAAAGAAGAGCATTTCTTGCCCATTATTCTGAAAGGAGCCTAATATGATTAAAATAGAACATCTAGCAAAATCATTTGGAGAACGGACTGTCTTTCAGGATATCAATCTGCAATTTGTAGCAGGTAAGGTCTATGCCCTAATCGGAAATAGTGGTTGTGGCAAAACAACCTTACTCAATATTCTGGCTAAGCTGGAACCTTATGAAAAGGGAAGCATCAGCTATCGAGGGCAAGAACTTAAGCAAATCAAATCTCATCACTTTTTTAAAAATGAATTAGGCTATCTCTTTCAAAACTTTGGTCTTCTTGAAAACGAGAGCGTAGCGGCCAATTTAGAACTTGGATTGATTGGTCAAAAATGGACTAAACAAGAGAAGAAGCAGCGAGAAGAAGAAGTCTTAGAAAAGGTGGGATTGAATTACCTCACACTCGATCAAAAAATCTATGAATTATCAGGCGGAGAAGCGCAACGTGTCGCCTTGGCTAAAGTCATCCTCAAAGATCCTCCTTTGATTTTAGCAGATGAACTGACTGCAGTACTTGATCCAGAAACTTCACAAGAAATTATGAACTTGCTTTTATCATTGAAAAAGCCAGACCGCTTGATAATTCTTGCAACTCATAATCCAGTGATTTGGGAAAAAGCTGATGAAGTGATTCGGTTAAATACTATCTAAGTAAAAATACTCTATGATTAAAAATCGTAGAGTATTTTCTGTTTGTGTCATAATTTTAATTATGTAAATTAAAGCTTATCTAGAGCATTCTTTTGCTCATCGTTGACGATATGGGTATAGAGGTCAGTGACTTGTGTGCTAGCATGACCTAACTGATGGCTGACCAAAACTTGCGATTTAGTAGCATCATAGAGCCTAGTCGCCAGGGTATGGCGTAGTTTGTGGGGAGTTACACGGACTTTGAAATCCTCTGAGTACTTAGCAACCATTTTCTCAACACTAGAAGCATCGATACGATTGGGAGCACCACGATATAAGGTCAGAAATAATGCTGTATCTGTCTTTTCCGTCTTATAGCGTTGATTTCGAATGGCTAGATAATTTTCAAGATAAGGCTTAGCAAAGGCCGCGACATTGACAGAATCACGTTTGCCACCTTTTCGAGTGACATCAATGACCATCATTTTGAGATTGAGATCTCTTAGATCCAGATTAACAGCTTCAGATAAGCGGACACCAGACGCCAAGAGAAGGGCAATAATGGCTAAATCACGTTCTTTATTCTTATTAAATGATGAGAGAGCGCGATTTGAGAGCTGTTGTGGGTACTCCTGATCGATATAGGTTAGAAAACCCTCTGTTTCATTCCCTAGAAAGAGTTTTTGCTTGATGTTTTCAGCTCTAGCAGCAAGTGTTTCTTTCTTTTTCTTGGTTGAAACTTTCTTCATTACATTACGATAGAAATAAGGCTCCCCCTGGTCGTTTTCAACCTCTTCGGTCAGATACTTATAAAGACTGGAAAGTGCTGACAAGGTCCGATTGATGGTCGTCTGTGAAACGCCTTGTTTAGTTGTATTAGCATTCAGCAAAGGTCGTTCTCTTAGATATAGGATAAAGGATTCCATATCTTTTTTAGACATATTTTCCAAGACCGATAAAGGAATGTCAGACATTTTATCAGCATTTGAAACACCAGACTCCAAAACCCAGCTGAAAAATCGATCGTATTCCTTGAGGTATTCGTACAAGGTTGTAAAACTGTAGGGCACAGCAAGCTTAGATTGGTAGTATTCCAAGACATACCAGGGCATGATTTGTTTTAGTTTGTCGATTCGTTCTAGTAAAATCTCACGTTTCATGTATTTTCTCCATAATTAAGTCTACTAGTAGTATAGCATAGACTTACTTGTTTTTCAAGAAAATTATAGTTTTTCGGAAAGATGTTATGAGAGTTTTCAAAGAATAGAAAAAAGACTTAGATCTATGAAATACAGAACTAAATCTTTTTTCTATTGTGAATCATTATCTAGTGCTTTTTCTAGTTTCCAAATACTAAACCAGAATGAAATAGTCAGCAGAATAAGGAAAATAAAAAAGAGATTATCAGTAACGATACTTCTGTTCATTCTACATAACTGAAGAGCTATATAAGGAGCTATGAGATACAAAATACATTGTATAATTGCTATTGTTTTCTTTTTCATGATTTTTAATCTTACTGTACAGATTTGATACAGTAAACTCCTTTCTAGCTTTATCATTCCTAACTTAATTATAGTCTTATTTTTTACAAAGTTCAATTACTTGTATGTTGAAATACCTTATCAGTAAGAAATAACCGATCTCATTGCAGAGAATCGGTTTTCAAATGTATTTAATTAAGAAATATTTTTGTTGCATAATATAAATTATGTAACATTCTACAACAACAAATCTTTTACTTCTCCAATTTCACTTTTAGGAATCACTAAGTGAATCATATCCCCCAGATACATTCTGGTTGAGCCGTTAACTGTTTGGCTCTTGCCGTTATGGACTTGGGTAGTGATGAGTACGTTATGTGGCAAGTTGAGTTCGTGTACTTGTTTTCCAGCGATCTTATCTGATACAGGGATTTCAATGAGGGTGACTTCTCCTTCGTCTGTTGCTTCTTCTGGCAGCATTTTTTCTAGCATGGCCTCATAGACTGGAGCACCTTTGAGCAGATCCATGACGATGTAGGCGACTAAGGTCACTAAGCCAAGTGGCATAAGATTGCGAATGTCCCCTACCATCTCAGTTACGAGGATCATAGCGGTTAAGGGAGCCTTGGATATTGCCCCAAAGTAGCCACTCATTCCAAGAATAACAAATATAGGAAATTGCTCCTGACTGACAAGTCCAAAATTCATACAAATGACACCGACTAGGGCACCAAGTAAGGAACCAAGCGCCAGAATGGGAAGGAAGATTCCTCCTGGGAGGCCACTTCCATAGCTAATCATGCTCCAAACAAAGCGAATCAAAAAGTAAGCTAAAAGAACTTGGAAACTAAAATCTTGCTCAGTTAAGGAAAGAACGACCTGATTTCCACCACCAAGGATTTGTGGTAAGAAGATCCCGACTGGTATGATGAGGATAAAGGCTAGGATTGGATAATAAGCTCTATCTAAATGGATTTTTTGACCAATCCAGTCATAAACTCGACCAACATTAAGTACAGCTTTCTCATAGAGAAAACCAGAGAGCCCGAGAAAAACTCCCATAAGGAGGTAAATCCAATACTGGTCTAGGGTCATGAGAGGAATGTTGTCTGGCATATCTAGTACGGGTGTTAGGCCAAATATGAGTAAAGAAATAAAGTTTGCTACGAGACTGGCTGCTAGAGTTGAGACCCAGAAAAATCGTGAAAAATGGTGGTAAACTTCTTCTATAACAAAGAGAAGACCTGCGATTGGTGCATTAAAGGCTGCGGCTAAACCTGCAGCAGCTCCACTAGCAATCAGGGAACGTTCTTCAACTGGACTAGATTTGAGCCACTTGGCTATACCTTTACCACCAACTGCTCCAAGTTGAATACTTGGTCCCTCTCGTCCCAGCATAAGTCCACTGGCAATTGCAAGAATACCTAAAATATATTTTTTCCAGAGAACGCCCCACCAGTTAAGGGTCATGAGACCTTTTAGTTCGGCTTCGACTTGAGGAATTCCAGAACCCTTGATGTCTTTTTCCGATCGAGTTAATTTCGCACTGAGCCAGCTAACAATTAAATAAAATAGGCCAATGATAAAAAGATTGCGCACTAGGTGCGCTTGATCTTGATAGAGTCCTTGTATCAGGTGGAAGCCTTTTTCGATTGAAAACCGAAAGGATCCGACGATTAGTCCGACGACGAGACCGACAATGATCCCTCGCCCAACTTGGGATAATATGGTGCTTGAGGCAAAGGCAAATTCCTTCTTGGAGCTGAGTATTTCTGACTGTTCCTCCATAATCATTCATTCCTTCTAACTTAAATTTTCTTTTTCTTCTGCAACCAATGATTTAACGGGTTCAAAGCTGATTCGGTGAATTGGGGTAACTCCTAGTTTCTTGAGTCCGTCTAGATGTTTAGCTGTTCCATATCCTGCATTAGCCGTGAAATCATAGCCGGGATATTGATTATCATAGTCCTTCATAATATTATCCCGTGTCACCTTAGCCACTATAGATGCAGCTGCGATGGAGAGGGAGTTAGCATCTCCTTTGATAATGGAGGTTTGTGAAATTGGTAACTCCAGTTTCATGGCATCTATCAAGAGATGCTCAGGTTGCGGACTGAGCTGGGAGATTGCTTCCTTCATGGCCAGTTTGGTCGCTTCATAGATATTGACTTGGTCAATGATGTGATTATCCATGATACCAATTCCGATTGCCAAGGCTTGATCTTGAACAGCATGATAAATTTCCAAATGTTTCTTTTTAGGGATCTTCTTGCTATCGTTTAGGCCTCTAATCTTACAATTTTTTGGCAAGATAACGGCTGCAGCGACTACAGGACCAGCCAGAGGACCACGGCCGACCTCATCAACACCTGCTACTAAAGTCACACCTCGTTTATACAGCTCTTTTTCATAAGAAAGCATAGTTTCCAAACGAAGATTCTCATCCAGTTCTACCTGAATGGCTTTTTTACGCTTGTAGATTTCCTTTTGAACTCCAGAACGAGGATCTTTTTCGAATTCCAGAAAAAGAGGATTGTCTAATTCTTTGACAGTAGCAAGAAGTTCTTTGATTTCTTTAATCGTTGTCATCGATGTCGTCCAATGTATCTAAGGTATAGTTACCAAGTTTGCCATCACGAACTTCCTTCACGAAGAGGCTGTAAAAACGGTCGTAGTCGTCACGGAAACCGAGAGCACGTGTCATATCCATGATGATAACAGGTGCTTCTTCTTCTATCTTCATTTGTTTGAAGCGTTCAGCCAGCTTTTCTGGATAATGTTTTTTGAAATAATTGAGACCAAAAATGGTCACTTCATCCATAGGAAGCAACTGGTCTTTAATGGCCCCTGTTAGGGCCAGTTTCAAAGCGACGGTTTCGTCTTCGAACTTAGGCCAAAGAATCCCTGGTGTGTCTAGGATTTCAAGATCTTTATTGGTTTTGAGCCATTGTTGTCCCTTTGTAACACCTGGTTTATTGCCGACAACCGCAATCTTTTTCCCAGCCAAGCGGTTCATCAGAGTTGATTTACCAGCGTTTGGAATCCCGATAATCATGGTCCGCAAGGTTTCAATCTGGATACCACGTTCTTTCTGACGAGCTATCTTGTCTGCCATGAGCTTTTTCGCTGCATCTGTCACAACTTTTACAGTCACTTGCTCTTTGGAGTTGATAGCCAGAGTTTGGATTCCCTGTGATTCAAAGTACTGACGCCATTCTTTGGTCATTGCTGGGTCTGCTAAGTCCGCTTTATTTAAAATCAAGAGTTTTGGTTTGTCACCCACAATCTTGTTTAACATAGGATTTTGACTAGATAGAGGTAAGCGAGCATCCACCAAAATCGTCACAAAATCAACAAATTTTAAATTCTCCTGAACTTGTCGCCGAGCCTTAGACATGTGGCCCGGAAACCATTGAATTGTAGCCATAAATTTCCCTTTCCGACTGAAAAACGCAGTAAAAACGTTTTCTTTCTCACCATCTATTCTATCATAAATTAGGAACTTTTGCACAAGCTTTGACCACAACAAATGATAAATAGTAATCGTGCGAAATATTCTTGATGACAGTAAGGATTTACTTGACTTTTTTTGCTAACAGGTATATACTTGGTGTATACAATTTCGTGGAGGTAGAGCAATGAATACAGTAAAGACTCGGAAGGTGGGGAATTCGCTCACTGTGACCATTCCTAAAAATTTGGGTATGACGGAAGGTGAAGAAATGGTTGTCTACAAAGGGATTGACGGAGTCATTGTCTTAGCTCCAAAACTAAAAGATCCTTTTGATGGGATTGCTGATTTGAGAATGACAAATGATTTTGAAGGGGTAAGGTTACTTGATAGCGAAATCTGATTATATTCCAGAAAAGCAAGATATCATTTGGCTTGACTTTGATCCATCAGTTGGTCGGGAGATTCAGAAACGGCGACCTGCCTTGGTTGTTTCTAGGAGAGAATATGCCTTGCAAACTGGTTTTGTGGCTGTCTGTCCTATCACTCACGGCCAACGTCGTTTGGCAGAAAAAGGCTTGCTCGTTCCTGTCTCTTCGGACAAGGTAGATGGCGCTGTCAATCCATTTCAACTGTATACCTTTGATTTTCGGATGCGTAATGCTCAAAAAATAACAAGAATGGACACGCAGTGTTTTCAGAAAGTCGTCCAACTTTACCAGTACATCTTTGGAGATACTTAAATCCTACCATGCATAGACAAGGTAGGATTTTTCTATATGAGTAACCTATTTAAGAACGGGTGAAGGCAATTAAGGAGAATTCCTTTAATCCAGCTTTCTTGTGCAGATGATAGATGTTCTGCCTGAAGGCATTCTTTTAGAAAATCGCGGACTTTTTCTGGTGCAATTTCAAACTCAAAGGCATTCATCTTGTAGAAAAAATCGATGAGATGCTCAGATAAGTATTCATCTGAAAAGGCTACTTCTCCACTTTTTCGATATTCTAATAGAAGCCGAGAAAATCTAGCTTTTTCATCAGGCAAATCCCGAAAATAGGAATTAAGAAGCCAAGTCTGCTTCTGCTTTCGTTCAATAGGATCTTGATTTGCAATTCGCTGATCCTTTTCCAACTCCTTTTGGTTTTGTTTAACCTTGATAGCCCGTTCGTCTCTATTTTTTCCAAAGAGGATTTTTTCCCATTTTCGTTCTTCTTGGGTCAAGGTTTCTGTAAAGCCAAAGTAATCTTGATAGACTCGTTCTGCAGGTCCCATGGCAAGAATGAGGTTGTCAGCGTATTGCTTGGCGATTTTATCTCTTTTCTTGCGTTCTTTCTCTGCTTGAATCCGTAGATGCTGCTCGTAGTCGATTTTCTCCTTGCCTAGTTTGACAAGGTAGAGTTGGTCATCGGTCTTACCAAGTAAAAAAGGTTTGATACACTTTTCCAGCACTTCTTCCATACGAGCCTTCTTCTTTGGATCTGCCTTGGTCCAATTTCCCCCTTGAAAGACCTCTAGGAAGAGCTGATAGTCTCTCTCAGGCGCAAAATGATTGCCACGATTGGCTTTGAAAACACCTTTTTCCCAAAACCATTTTAAAAGTCGTTCGTCAAAGTCGCTTTTATTGACCTTGATTTTTTCCTTTTTCTGAGCCTTTCTGGTTAGGTTTTCAAGTTTTCTGAGAAGCTTGTCTTCCTCTTCCAGTTGCTGATCGAGGATAATACGATGAAAATGACGGACGCAGTCACTACCGATTGGAAAGAGGCGTTGGCCTGTGACACCATTAAAGAGTTCGTAGGCGTATTTTATGGCATTCCCGCAAACACAATTACTACGGCCAATGCCATTAAAAATCAAGGAAACTTCATTCCATTCCTTGGTAGCTTGATCCCAAGTATCGGCTTTTGAAGCCTGTAAAACCGCATCGTGCAGGGATTTTCTAACTGGAAGTGTCATGAGGTCTCCTTTCTAGGTTATACTTTTACAACTTGAACCTCGTCTTTGCCGAGCAAAATCAAGTATTTTTCTATGTTTTCAATCGAATAGGCTCTAGATAAAGCCTCTCCGTATAAGGCTAACTGACCACGATAGCGGTCTATGAGTTGACTTGGTTCATCGTAACGGTCTGTTTTGTAGTCGAAAAGAACGATGCGATCCTCATAAAGCAGATAGCCATCCAAGATTCCACGGACAACGAAATCTTCCTTACTCTTTTGATCTTTTTTGAGCATGGAGAAAGGTTGCTCGCGGTAAAGATGGCTGGTATTAGCGAGAATTTCCTGACCAAGTGCTGTATCAAAGAAGGCAAGAATTTTAGAAAGATTGATCTTGTCTCTAACAGCTGGACTAGTCTGAACTTGTTTGAGAGTTTCTGTCAGGCTAGCAAGTGTTGGTTGCTGAATGAGGTCAATTCTTTGCATGAGTTCGTGGGTTGCACTACCAATCTCAGCTCCAGTTACCTTTTCTTTAGTTGAAAAATCTGGTAAATCAAAGCTGATTTTCTTTTCCGATGATTGAGTTTGGTTAGTAATTTCTACCCCTTCCATATCCATAACCGGTTCGTAGAATTTCTTGATTTGGCTTGGGGTTTGAACACTTGGTAGTTCAATGGCTGCGCGGTGAAGAGTATTATAAACTTCCACCTCTTTCAGCATTTCCAAAGCTTCTTTGATAGTTTCTGACTGGCGATTGTCTGCTTGAGAGCTATCTTGGAGAGGGCTCTTGTTTTCCAATTGACCAATAGCTTCTCTAGTCAACAGGTCTTCACCAACAAAACGATAGCTAAAGTTGAGATTGTCCTTGGTAAATACTTTACTGATAGCCCAGACCCAATCTTGGAAATTTCTTGCTTGCAGTCTGGTATTGCTATCTAATTTTCCGCTCTCAGCTGATGGATATTCCTTTGCTTCTAGCTTTTCACGAGAACCCTTGCCGACAAGATAGAGCTTTTTCTCAGCTCTCGTCATGGCAACATACAGCAGACGCATCTGCTCTGAATAGCTAGCCAGTTGCAGTTCTTTCTCATTCTGCGTATAAGTTAAGCTAGGAATAGAGAGTTTAATGGTTTTAGGATAGTGTGCTTCCACTGCTCCTGTTTCCACCTTGGCAATGTATTTGACACCAAGCCCATTTTGACGACTGAGAATGACGTCTGACGTCGAGTCTTGTTTGTTGAAGTCCTGATCCATGTTGAGGATAAAGACATAAGGAAACTCTAGTCCTTTACTCTTGTGAATGGTCATAAGTTCTACAGCATCTTTTGGCGGTGCGACGGCTACGCTTGCGAGATCGTGCTGGGCTTCTAGGACTTGGTCAATCATACGGATAAAACGCGACAAGCCCTTGAAATTGCTCTTTTCAAACTGGTCAGCTCGTAGAGCTAGGGCATAGAGATTAGCCTGTCTAGCAGGTCCGTTCGGCAAAGCCCCAACATAGTCATAATAAAAACGGTCGTTGTAAATCTTCCAAATCAAGTCATAGAGAGAGTGAGTTTTGGCATACAGGCGCCAAGAATCCAAGATATCCATGAATTGATTTAATTTTTCCGCTAGAGCTGTATGAATTAACTCTTTCTGCCTAGCTGCTTGTTTTTGAGCATTGATCAGTTTCTCAAAAAGATTCTCTTGGACTTTATCTTCTGCTTTCTGGAGGGATAAACGTGCCAACTCGTCCTCATCAAAGCTAAACATAGGAGACTTCATCAGGGCAACCAAGGCATAGTCTTGCAGGGGATTGTGAATGACACGCAGGGTGTCTAGCATGACTTGTACTTCTAGGGATTGGAGATAATTGTTTTGCTCACCGTCGGTTTTAACTGGAATTCCGTACTCAGACAGGGCAAGTAGAATCTGGTCATTACGACTCCGACTGGAAGTCAAAAGGGCAATTTCTTTGAAGGCAACACCTTTTTCCTGATGAAGCTTCAAGATTTCCTTGATGACCAGGCGCATTTCACCAGTGAGTTTCGTTTCTGCTTGTTCCTCTTCTTCCTCACCAGACTCGTCCTTGTCGTAGAGGAGAAATTCCGCCTTGTTATCGGGATTGGGAGTCAGTTTGGTATTGGCAAAAACAAGCTGGTGCATGCTATCATAGTTGATTTCGCCGACCTCTTGGTCCATAAGGCGTCCAAAAACATCATTGGTTGCTGATAGCACTTCTGAACTGCTACGGAAATTTTCCTTGAGGAGTATCAACTTACCCTCTTTAGGATTTTGCGCATAGCGTTGAAATTTTTCATTGAAAATTTGGGGATCTGCCTGACGGAAACGGTAGATAGACTGCTTGATATCTCCCACCATAAAGCGATTGTGACCATTAGACAGCAATTCCAGCATCCGTTCTTGAATGTGGTTGGTATCCTGATACTCATCGACCATGACTTCGTGGAATCGTTTCTGATAAGCCTCGCAGACTTGTGGGAAATTCTCTAAAATCTCAATGGTGTAATGACTGATATCAGCAAATTCAAAAGCATTTTCCTGGCGTTTACGTTCACGATAAGCCTCCACAAAATCACTCATAAAGGTTTGGAAGGTTTTAGCTAGCTCCCAGGTGTCTTCATGATAACGCTCTTGATAGTCGAGAATGGTTATCTGATCTGACAGTTGTCCTAGTTTAGCAAACTGGATCTTTCTCTCATCGTTATAGGCATCAGCCAGTGGTTTCAAATCGGCCTTACGACTAGAATTAGCCAGAGCCCGACCATTTTTCTCTTTCGAGATGGCAACAACACGCGCAAGCACTGCTTGATAAGCCAGACTATCGGACTCTTGATTTAAGGAGCTAATTTCATCCAGAACCTGTTGAACAGCTTCTAAATAGGCTGCTTTTGGAAACTCCTTGGCATCGTTATCCAGATGATAACGGAAGAAACTTTCCAAGTCCCAAAGCGCTTGCTTGATTTGCTCGGTCAGTTTGTCTTTTTCAATTGCAAAGTCAGCTTCTTCAAACCCTTTGAGAAAAGAGTCGCTCAGCCATTTTTGGGGGCTACTGGTGGATTGAAGAAAATCATAGATTTTGTAGACTTGCTGGCGCAGACCTCGTTCATCCTTGCCACGCCCAGCAAAGTTTTTCACCAAACGACTAAATTTCTCTTTATTTTCACCTTGGAAATGCTCTTCAAACACCTGATGAAAAACTTCGTTTTTGAGGATTAACTGTTCGCTTTCATTTTGTAGAATACGAAAATTGGGTGCAATATCAATTAGGTAGCCATGTTTACCGAGGAATTTTTGTGTGAAGGAGTCCATGGTTCCGATGGCCGCGTTTGGCAAATCTGCCAACTGGCGTCCCAAGTGTTGTTTGAGATCGACATCATCGGTTTCTTGGATTTGTTGGCTGATTTTTTTCTCCAAACGTTCCTTGAGTTCAGTAGCAGCCTTGACAGTAAAGGTCGAGATAAAGAGTTGAGAAATTTCGACACCACGCGCTAACTGATCCAGAATGCGCTCTGCCATGACAAAGGTTTTCCCTGAACCAGCAGACGCTGAGACCAGAATATTTTGCCCTGCTGTATAAATGGCTTCGATTTGCTCGGCTGTTTTCTTCTGTTCCTTGTTCGAACTCGCTTCTGCTTCTTGCAGTTTTTGAATCTCTTCCTCAGTTAAAAAGGAAATGGGCTTCATCGATTCAACTCCTCTCTCATTTTTTCAAACCAAGCTTGCTTGAGCTTTTCTCCGACTAGGCGCTTGCCATCAGTTAAGTCTAACTTCTCTAGGAAACGAGCTTGACCCAAGTGGTAATTGGCTTCAAATCCTGTAATGGCTTGGTGTTGCTGAACGTACGGGGCAATACTTCTGCCATTCTCTGTGTATGGATTGATGGCGAACTGGCCTTCTAGAATCTTTTCAGCAGCCTTCTTGTAAAGATGGGCATTGTAGTCCAATAAGAGCTGAAACTCCTCAACAGTCAGCTGGTTGGCCTTGTTTTTGTTGTAAAATTCGCCCAAATGACTGCTTTCTTTCTCTAAAAAGAGTCCCTGATATTTCATAGACTTGCTGGCTTCTGCTACTGCTCCAGCCAAACTCTTAACGGTCAACAGAGATTGGACGGGTTCAGCCATTTCCAAGTACATAGCGCCGAAAAAGTTCTGCTCCCCTTCTCTTTTTAGGGCAGCAAGATAGGTTGGCAGTTGGGAATTAAGCCCATTAAAGAAATGAGGAAACTGGAACTGAGTCAGACTAGACTTGTAGTCCACCACTCCTAGCGCTCCATCAGCTTTCAAACGGTCGATTCGGTCAACCTTGCCTCGCACATGGACACTCCGACCATTATCCAATTGAATAAAGGCCTGATCTTTACCACCAAATGTTGCTTCCTCTTGGATGGTTTCAATGGCTGGATTATGACGAAGGATGTGGCCCGTAGTTCGCGCGACATCAAGTAGAACTTCCTTGGTAAACTGGGCTTCCAAACTTTCCTGATAAATAGCTTCAAATTCGCGTTCTTGGCTGGTTTCCTTGATAGCTTTCTCCAAACGCTGATCAAAGGAATCTTCATCAGGCAGTTTCAAGGCACGTTCAAAAATACGATGCAAGAAATTACCATGACTGCGGGCATCCGGACGCAGACGCACTTCTTCCTGCAAACCTAAGACATAACGGAGGAAATAACTGTATTCATTGCGGTAAAACTCTGTCAAACCAGACGTAGACAGGTAAAACTCCTTGTCAGCGGGATAGAGAGCCTGCAAGGTTTCCCTAGCTAAAGGCTTGCTGATTGGACTGGTTGGGAGGGCAGGATTGGCCAAACCTTGCTGATCAAGTTTTTTTCCCATGACACGCGCCAGAACCTTGACAAAAGTCAAATCTTGCTCAGTATCACTCGTCTCACTCTGCTGATGATAGGCAACTAGACTAGACAAGAGACTGTGATAAGAACCCATATCATCCTTAGTCAGACTTTTTTGATGAATCTTCTTCTCTATCCGGCTAAATCCAAAACTCACCAGTTCCTGAAGATAGGCCGATTCCTTGCTCTCATTTTCATTGAGGAGACTTGGAGCGGATAACACCAACTGCTTACGAGCAGCATTGACTAAGGAAAGCATGGTGTAGCGATTTTTCTTGAGGTTTTCACTACTTGCAATCAGTAATTGTGCTCCCTCCTCAGTTGCTTGGTTTAGACTTTGTCTTTCTTCGTCTGTCAAAAGACTGGTATTTTGCGCGATTTTTGGTAAATGATCCTGAGTCAGACCGATGGCATAGACAAAGTCAGCTGTCAGAGGGGCAATCAGATCATAACTCTGCACCAGAACGGTGTCAACAGTTGCTGGAATGGTACGATACTGGGATAAACTCATTCCAGAATGGAGCAAGGCTAGGAAATCCTCTAGACTAACCTGTGTACCAGCGAAAACGGTCGCAATTTGTTCTAAAACATGGCAGAAGGCTTTCCAAACTTCAGCTTGTCTTTCCTGTTCTAGAGTTTCCATAGTAGCTGTCAATTCTTGCATCTGCTTGCTTAAAGCAGCATTTTTTAAAAAAGCATTCCACTTTTGCAAGAGATTTTCAGTCTTTTGCTTCCGACTGGCAAATAAGGTTTCAAGTGGCGCCAAAACTCGCAGACGAAGAGAATTTAAATGAACTAAATCAAATTTTCCATGGTGGGATTTTGTGAAGGTCTGCTGAAAAGCTGGCAAGCCATTGATGCCAAGATAACGGAGATATTGCTCAAAAGCATCAATATCAGCCTGGCTAAGGTCGGTATACAGACCAGTTCTGAGGAGATTAATCAAATCTTCCTGACGAAAACGGTAGCGTTTCAAACGCAAAATAGATTCGACATACTGAGTCAAAGGGTGGTGAGCCATGGATTCACTTCTACCAAGATAGAAAGGAATCTGATACTGGTCAAAAATGGTTTTCAACGATAACTGGTAAGAAGCCACATCCCCCAAGAGAATACGAAAATTCTTGTAACTCAGTTCTGGATGGTCATGTAATTTCTGACGAATAGCGCGAGCCACCAGCTCCAACTCCTCTTTTTGCGTCAAGCAAGACCAGATTTGCAAGTTTTCTCGGTCCTTCTCATCGACATCTAAAGCGAGTTCTGAAAAGTCATAAGAAGACTCCAGCAAACGAGAGGCCTTGTCAAAACTATCCATTTTCTCATGTGTCTGAGAACGATCCTGAGCAGGTGTTTGGTATTTTGCCCCCAAATGATGAAGAAATTCCACACTGGCTTGGTAGAGATTCCCTTCAGAGAACAGACTGGTATAAGCCTTCTTGCTTGCATAGGCCCCAATAACAATCTCGACACCTTTTCGATGAAGTAGATCCACTACACGCTCTTCCTCGGCAGAAAAACGGGTAAATCCATCAATAACCAAGGCAATCTGGCTGAAATCACTACTTACCTTATCATTCTCAATAGCCTCAATCAAATGGGATAACTGACTTCCCTGAGCCAACTGACTTTGATTGAGATAGGCTGTTACTTTCTCAAAAATCAAGAGTAAATCCGCTCGCTTATCTTCATCTGTTAAACTTTCCAAGTCCAAAAAGCTCATCTGAGCAGTCGTCATCTCATGATAAAGTTCAATCAACTGCTGGATAAATTGAGGATCCTGCTTAATTGCACCATACACACGTAAGACTTTGGGATCCAGTTCTGCAAGGCATTTATAAAAGGCCATCCCAAGGCCGATATCATCTAGACTGGTCTTGGCAGGCAAATCATTTAAAACTAGGTAACGAGCCATTTGAGCAAAGCGCGTGACGGTAATCGCAAAAGAAGCCTGCTGGGACAAGCATTCCAGCACGGCGCGTTCCTTTTCAAATGAAAGAGAGTTGGGGGCGATGTAGAAAACCCGCTTGCCTGCAGCAACTAGCTCTTCTGCCTCTCTCGTTAAAATTTCAGTCAAAGAAGTCCGAATATCAGTATAAAGTAATTTCATCTCAGCCTCGTTTGGTTTATCAAAGTTTCTTACTCTATTATAGCAAAGTTCGCTTCACAGTCCAAATCCAAAATTCTAGTTGACAATCATTTAACTAGCAAATCAATCATACTTCATCATCCATTTTCATATGCTGAAAGATATAGAGGAAAAAGTCTTTGGAAACTTCAAAATGTCCATAACGAAGTCGAGAAGTATAGTCTCTCCATTCAGGATGTTGTCTAGCTATTTCTATGGAGCAATCTTTGACTGGTTGATAATACTCGACATTACGTCTAAAGGGAAAGAATCCTTCGAACTGCTCTACTTGATAGGCCTTGTCGTCTATAATTTTACCTACGGCCACAAAAGCCTGTAACTTATCTTGACCGTTCATATCGTATTTTGGACTATAGTATAAAAGATAGTCACCTTTTTTCATACGATTTAAGGGGCCACCCTTTCCATGACAGACCTGGCAAAAATTTCCTTCAACTCCTCTTAAAACATGGTTCTTCGAAACAACTCCGACCCAATATCTAGGCATTTTTATCCTCCAACTCTACTAACATGCGATTAAAACTTTCTCTATCTTCAGAAAGTTTATCAAAAAATTCTTCATCAACCCCTTCTACTAAAGGTAAAGCTTGATTGACCTTCTCTGCGCCAGACTTCGTCACTGAGACAAGTTTTGCCCGACTATCCTTTGGGTGTTGATCACGCTTAATGTAGTCTTTCTTCTCCAGTAGTCTAACAATCTGGGAAACCGTCATGACATCCATACCAGTGAACCGAGCAATATCAACTTGCGTTATATATTCCTCTCTATTAGACAGAAACAAAAGCGAAGTCAAAACGATAAATTGAGGCAGAGTAAGACCAACTGATTTCAAAACTCTTTTTAAGTTGCTTTCCCACTTGTTGTAGACTTTAATGAACAGAAGACCTGTAGACTCTGTTTCATCATTTTTGTAAATTGAATTAAAGTGATACTTTGACATTTTTTCTCCTAAAATATTAAGTATACATATTATATAAGAATTTATTTTGTTTTTCAAGAAAAGGAAAGTCGAATGTTACAATTCTGTCGGACATTTTATAGTCTATATGCTATAATAATAGCAAAACACCTAGAAAAGGAAGTCTTATGATTAAACTACTAGCCTTGGATATGGACGGAACCCTCCTTAACGAAGCCAAGGAAATCCCACAAGCCCACATTACTGCCATTCACCAAGCCATTGAAAAAGGTGTCAAACTGGTTCTCTGTACAGGTCGCCCGCTTTTCGGTGTCCTTCCTTACTATAAAAAATTGGGACTGGACCTTCAGAATGAGTATGTCATCGTCAATAACGGTTGTTCAACTCACCAGACCAGTGACTGGAGTCTAGTGGACTGGCAAGAACTCAGTCCAGCTGACATCGAATACCTCTATGACTTAGCAGAAAAAAGCGACGTCCAGTTGACTCTTTTTGATGAGGAGCATTATTTTGTCCTCGGTGGCAAGCCTAATCAAATCGTTCAAAATGATGCCAAGCTAGTCTTTTCAGACCTGACTGAAATTTCCCTTGAGGAAGCCACCAGTGGTAAATATCGGATGTTCCAAGGAATGTTTTTAGGAACAAAAGAGCAAACAGACGATTTTGAGCAACGGTTTGCTGAGGAACTCTGTCAACGATTTAGCGGTGTTCGTTCGCAGCCAGTCATTTATGAAGCCATGCCACTTGGAACAACAAAGGCTACTGCTCTTTCTCGACTAGCAGCGATTTTGAAGATCGAGCCCTCAGAGATTATGGCCATGGGCGATGCCAATAACGATATCGAAATGCTTCAGTTTGCAGGGCTTGGCATTGCTATGGGAAATGCCAGCGACCATGTCAAATCCTTAGCCAATGACGTTACAACCAGCAATGAAGAAGAAGGCGTTGCACGCGCGATTGAGAAGTATATTTTATAATTGAGAAGCCCAGTTCATATCAACTGGGTTTTGTTTCTTTTAAGAATTACAAAACTTTAGAAACTCTTTAGAATTACTTGAACTTTCTTTGATTTCTATACCTTATACTAAAGTTAGTAAAACAAATCAAAAGGAGAAAATCATGAAAACAGTACTCGAAATTCATGGACTGACCAAACAATTTGGTAACCAAGCTATTCTTCAAGATCTTAGTCTAACCATAAAAGAGGGGGATATTTATGGACTAATCGGAAAAAATGGAGCAGGTAAAACTACTCTTATCAAAATCATTACACAATTATTGTTTGCGGACAAAGGTACATTTTCTCTCTTTTCTAGCAAAGAAGAAAATGAGTGGACCAAGGCTTTATCTCGAGTGGGTTCTGTTATCGAATCACCTGTAGCCCATAATCACTTAACAGCTTATCAAAACCTTAAATATTATTGTATGATTCGTCATATTCCAAATGCTGATAAGGTGATTCAGGAGACCTTGGACTATGTTGGCTTGTCAGATACAGGGAAAAAAGTCTTTCGTGATTTCTCACTTGGAATGAAACAAAGGCTTGGCATCGCCATTGCCCTCCTATCAAAACCTGATTTCCTGATTCTTGATGAACCCATTAACGGTCTCGACCCAATTGGAATCAAAGAATTTCGCCTCATGATCCAGCGACTCAATCAAGAAAAAGGCATAACTATCCTCATCTCTAGTCATATCTTGTCAGAGCTCTATCTCTTAGCTAATCGCTTTGGTATTCTGGATCAAGGTAAGATTATCCGTGAAATCAGTAAAGCTGAGTTTGAAACACTGAGTGAGGATTATATTGTGC
This sequence comes from Streptococcus sp. CM6, assembly GCF_000526095.1. Classification (NCBI taxonomy): domain Bacteria; kingdom Bacillati; phylum Bacillota; class Bacilli; order Lactobacillales; family Streptococcaceae; genus Streptococcus; species Streptococcus sp. CM6. The sequence continues at coordinate 106,492 of NZ_JATS01000026.1, forward strand.
TTAAAACAAGCGATAAAGAAAGAGCTTGTCAGGTATTGAAAGAACAGATCCAACTCCAATTTAAGGTTGTAAATCCTGAAAATGAAATCCATATCTTTGGTAATGAACAAGATGTCAAACAGATTCTTAAGCAACTAACTTTGGCCGATGTTGCTATTGATGAGATATACTTTGCCCGTCAAAACCTAGAAGAATACTTCACACAATTGGTAGAATAGGAGAAAAATCATGATACATACCATTCAAGCAGATTTTTACCGTCTTTTCCGCTCCAAAGGATTTTGGATTACAGAATTCATTCTCTTTGTCCTCTTGCTAATGGGTGCCACTATCGGGGCTACAGGACATTTAATGTCAGTAAATACAACACCACCAGAGACTCCTACCCATGGTTGGAATGGGATAGAAGCTCTAATCAATGCGTCTAGCAATGATTCAAACCTCGTTTTTCTCTGCATTGTTCTAGCATGTCTCGTTCTAGGAGTTGATCTAATCGGCAAACTCTATAAAAATAGTTTGACTGTTGGCGTTTCTCGTACAGAATTTTTCCTTGCTAAATTCTTTGTTCTAGCAAGTATCGCTCTCTTACAACTCATCGCCAGCCTTGTGATTGCTTTTGTTCCCTCAACTCTATTAAACGGACTTGGTACGATATCTGATGGTTTTATTGCTAATCTCCTCTTAATGATTTTCCTTCAATTTCTCTGCCTCCTCGCTTGGCTTTCGATTATTTCCTTTATTCTCTATGTGACTCACTCCTATCTTGCCGTATTTATCGGCTATCTAGTTACCTCTATCATCCTTTCTATGCCAATGCTTATCTTTCCAAATATCGAAATTTTACGATATCTGAGCCTAAATTTTGCCTATGCCATGACTGCTGATAGTCAATCAGTTCTCTATACCATAACGGTTTGCATCGCTATCATACTTTTCTTCTCTCTCAGTGGACTGACTGTTTTCAAGAAGAAAAGCTTATAAAAAGGACCTCCTCTAGGATATAGAGGAGGTTTCTTCTGTTAAAGATAAATAAAGACTGAAAACCATTCTCCATCAGTGGCTAGCTTCATTTCCGCTCCAAGAAGATGAACTAATTCCTCAGTAATATAGAGACCTAAACCAGAGGATTCTTCGGTATCTGACATATTTTCAGAATAAAAACGATTGCTGAGATTGTCTATATTCTTGATAGGTTTTTTGACAAGATTATCGATTTCTAAAACAAGCCTATTGTCTTCCTTTTTCAAAGAAAGTCGAGCCTTCTCCTTACCGTGCTTGAGAACATTTCCAAGAAGGTTTTGTATAATTCGATCAAGCAAGTCCTCATCAGTCGTCGTTTTCAATCCTGGTTCAACGTTAAAATCAAGAACAATCTGTGAAGATTGAAAAACGTCGTAATAAGCTAAAGTCTTTTTCGTTATAAAAGTTGATAAATCAAGTTCTTCCAGTTTCGGTTTGACTGCTCCTTCCATCAAATGACGGTATTCAAGAAGAGCTTCCAACCGTTTGGAAACCAAATCCTGATGATAGGCTATTTTGCTTAAAGTTTCCTGACTATTATCGGGGTGTTTTATTAGTTGCTGAGTATATCCTGAAGCGATTGTCAAAGGTGTCCGAATATCATGAGCGATGTTACTGATTGCCATATCTAGGGTGCGTTTTTCACGCTTCATGATTAGTTGGTTTTGCTCCACTTCTTGAAATAGATTCTCAATTTGGTTATGTAGACGCAAAATGGTCTTTGAAAAGAAATTTACACCGATTCTCTTCATGCTACCAGAGCGAATCTTTTCTTCGATTTGTCTGCTTAAATCTCTAATTGCTATATGATAGCGAATCAAAGAAATCGCCAAAATGATGTTAATGAGGAGCGATATAGATATCAAAATGTACATCATTGCTTGTCTCCTTTTAATCGAACACCAACTCCCCAAATGGTTTCGATGTACTCGTGATTTGGATCCAGTTGATGCAGTTTTTTACGGAGATTGCTTAGATGGGTGTTGAGCGTATTGTCTCCAGGCAGGTAACTTTCTTCCCAAATCAATTCATAGAGTTCTTCCTTGGTGAAGATCTTTTTAGGGTACTGGAGCAACATTTGGAGAATCTGACACTCTTTCTTTGCAAGGCGAATGATTTCAGTAGAGTTGCTTATTTCAAAACTATCCGCATCAAACTGGATATTTTTAAAATTTTGTACGAGGTTATCAATTTCTCTTCGATCTTCTGACTGATGTTCACCACTTTGGCGTAATTGCACGGTGACTCTGGCAAAGACTTCGTCCAAATCAAAAGGTTTTACTACATAATCATTGGCACCGTCTAGTAGATATTGGCTGATGAGCTTTTTATCACCTAAAGCAGTAAGCATGATGACCGGAGTCTGACTCGTTTGTCGAATAGCTTGCAAGACTTGGTCGCCATTTTTCCCAGGGAGCATGATATCTAGCAAGACGAGATCGATGCCACCTTTGTCAAATCGCATGATACCTTCCGTACCAGAAAAGGCTTGGATCACCTCGTGTTCCTCTGCAAGAAGGGTTCTTAAAATTTCCTGGATTTCATTATTATCTTCAACTACAAGTATGCTCGCCATAAACCTCATCCTTTCTAAAACTATTATAACATGTTTTGTTGGGAATTCCAGATACAGAAAAGCTCCTCTCACATTTTAAGCAAGAAGGAGCTAATGAAAATTGAATCTACTTAACCAAATAAGCAATCAGGGTAATAATCCATAAATGAGCTGGGTAGAAAATATAAAAGAAATATTTACTCCAACTAGTTTCTTTTCCTCGCTGTCCATTATACAAGGCCATAAAAGGAAAGACGGTGATAAAGAGCCAGTCAGAATTGTAAAGCATCATTTCCAGTGTTTGGTACCAAGTGTCGTAAATTTGGATGGAAGTCACTAACAAGAAGGCCCACAGAAAGGCATAGAGGAGATTTCGCAATCCCTTGCGATTTCGGCAAGAGTAACTAATCAAGAGAAATGGTAGCATGGTGATACCACCCTCAGTAAAAAGACAACCGAAAATCAAGAGAACAGCAAGCCCAATCCGACGCCACAACTTCTCTTTTTTATCCAGCTCTTTTCTGGGAAAACCAATCCAAAGCATGGTAACACCGATGGCCAAAGTCAGGAAAATGTTATTATTGACCATTACTCCTTTGGATGCAAATAGGGCGTTGAGTAGGCTATTTCCAGCAAACATGATAAGCGCCCAAGACCAGAGACGGATGAGATAGTTTTTTAGATTTCGAGTATGGATAAAACCTTCCATAGCCATATAGGCAAACCAAACTCCCACACAACGGGTCAAGGCGTGAAAGATACCTTCCCATAGAGGAGAAACGATTCCGGTAATATGTGGGATATGGTCTAGAACCATTACTGCCGCCATCAGATACTTCAACTGCGTCGCATTCCATTTTTTCATAATAAACCTCTTTCTTTTTTATCTACATAGAGTATAGCATACATTTCCACGTATAATCGTACACCTATCTTACATTTAAAAAGCCTATCTTACATTTTTGTAAGACAGGTGTAAATATCAAAAATTTATTATGAAAGTTACCTTCTAGTCGGTAATCCGTTGGTACATTTCTGGTCTTCTATCTCGAAATAGTCCCCAGTTGAGGCGTTCACTTGCTCCCTTGTCAAGGTCATAGGTCGCTAACAGAACAGCTTCACCTTGTCTTTCAGCTTTCTCTAGAATAGCTCCTGTTTCATCCGTCATAAAGGACGAACCGTAGAAGTCAAGACTGGAACTCTGTCCACCATTTTCCTCACTAGGAGTGACTTCTTCCAAACCATAACGATTGGCTGCAATGACTGGGACAATATTAGCTGCTGCGTGCCCTTGCATAGTACGTTGCCAGTGACCACAACTGTCTGTATCCAAAATTGGCTCTGAACCAATAGCTGTTGGGTAAAAAAGCAATTCTGCCCCATTCAACGCAAGACAGCGCGCTGTTTCAGGGAACCACTGATCCCAACAGATGCCAATCCCAATCTTAGCATAGCGAGTATCCCAGACCTTGAAACCAGTGTTGCCAGGCGTGAAATAGAACTTTTCTTGATAATAATGGTCATCTGGTATATGGGTCTTCCGATAAACGCCTAGTACCTCTCCATCTGCATCAATGACGGCGATTGAGTTATACAAGACATTTCTATCTTTTTCGTAGAAACTAATGGGTAAAACGACCTTTAGCTCCTTGGCAATGGTTTTAAAATGCTGAATGGCTGTATTTTCTGTCACTGACTGGCCATACTGGTAGTAGTCATACTGGCGTTCCTGACAGAAATAGGGACGTTCAAACAGCTCTGGCAAGAGGATGATTTGTGCGCCTTGTTCTGCAGCCTGACGTACTAAACGCTCTGCGGTTTGGATATTTGTTGTCACATCCTTGGCACATTGCATCTGGATCGCTGCAACTCTTACATTTCTCATCTTTTTCTCCTATTCTGGGATTTGTTGGGTGATACAGTGGATATTGCCACCACCTAAAAGAATATCTCTAGCTGGTATTCCTACGACCTTACGGTCTGGAAAACACTTGCTGAGGATATCCAAGGCCACTTGGTCGTTTACATCCTGAAATTGTGGCACTAAGACAGACTTGTTGGCAATATAGAAATTGACATAGGAAGCTGCAAGACGTTCACCTGCATAACGCTCCTCTTCCCCATCTTCATAGATATAACCTGGTAAATCCTCCTTAGTGACAACCTGACGAATAGCTGGGATAGGAAGCTTATGAATAGTGAAAGTGCGACCTTTTGCATCCGTTTCCTTTTCTAAAATCTCAAGGTCGGCTGCAGACATAGCATACTGAGGATCGCTTTTATCGTCTGTCCAAGCTAGAACAAGCTCTGCAGGACCAACGAAGGCTGCTACATTATCAACGTGCTCGTTTGTCTCATCTTGATAAATACCATAGGGAAGCCAGATAACTTTTTCAGCGCCAAGGCTCTCCAATAAGGTGTTTTCGATTTCCTCTTTAGACAGGTGGGGATTGCGTCCAGGACTTAGAAGACAACTTTCAGTCACAAGAATGGTTCCTTGACCATCGCTATGGATCGCTCCACCTTCCAGTACAAAAGGTTTAGCATCGTAAACAGGTATTTTCAAGATCTCAGCAAAACGACTAGCTACTTGGTCATCCTCTTCATAATCTTGATAAAGACCATCCACGGCCCCACCCCAAGCATTGAATGACCAATCAACTGCCAACTTTTCTCTTTTGTCATTAACAAGAATGGTCGGACCAGTATCACGCGCCCAGGCATCATTTGTCGGAATATCTAAATAAACGACCTTGTCTCCTAGATAGGATTGGGCTTCAGATAGATGAGCCTGATCCACCAAGAGATAGACTCTTTCCCCTTGGGCTATGTTTTTTATAATTTGGCTAAATGCTCTTTTGGCAGCCTTTCCTTGAAAGGGCCACGAACCTGGTCGAGTCGGCCAGATCATGAGGGTACCATGATGGGGTTCATATTCTGCTGGCATACGAAAGCCTAATTTTTTTGGAGTTTCTATCATGATAATCTCCCTTTAAAGTCTTGATAGTCGAAGGCTTTGACTAAGCTGCAGTCCTCCTGCTCGTTCATAAGATAGAGACTTGGCAAGCCAATACCGTTAAAGGTATTATTTTTGACAAAGGAGTAAATAGCCATATCTTCAAAATAAAGTCTATCACCGATTTGGATTGGATTTTCAAAGCTATAATCGCCAATCACATCACCCGTCAGACAGGTATTGGAAGAAAGTCTATAGGTATGGGCTTTTTCCTGCGGTTCAAATCCATTTCTCAAAGGTGGACGATAGGGCATTTCAAGTACATCAGGCATATGGCAGGTCGCGGAGGCATCTAAAACCAAAATATCCATACCGTTTTCGACAATGTCCAATACTTCAGTTGCTAGATAACCCGCATTGAGAGCAATAGCTTCTCCCGGCTCGATATAGACTTCAAGATTGTAAGTTTCTTGGATACGCTTGATTTCAGAAATTAGCAAATCCACATCATAGTCTTCTCTAGTGATGTGGTGTCCACCACCCATATTGAGCCATTTGACCTCATGTAAATAAGGACCAAACTGCGCTTCGACTGCTTTCAAGGTTGTCTCTAAATCATCTGCCCCCTGCTCGCAAAGGGTATGAAAATGAAGACCATCCACCAAGTCCAGCAAATCACTAGGAATCTTGTCTATAGTGACTCCAAAACGGGATCCAGGTACACAAGGATCATAGAGCGCGTGATCACCTTGGGTAGAACATTGAGGGTTGAGGCGCAAACCGACACTGATACCAGCCTCTCGGCAACGAGGACCATGTTTACGCAACTGTCTCTCTGAGTTAAAGACGATATGGTCCGTTATCTCCAGCAATTCCTCCAAGTCTGCATCCTTGAAAGCAGGTGCAAATACATGGACTTCCCCCGGAAACTCTTCTCTAGCTAGCTTAGCCTCATAGAGACCACTAGCCGTCGTACCAGATAGGTACTGGCTAATCAAGGGATAGGTTTTGTAGAGAGAATAAGCCTTCTGGGCCAGTAAAACCTTGCAGCCCGCTTCTTCCTGAACATATTGTAGAATGCGACAGTTTGCTTCTAACTTGGCCAAATCAATGACGTAAGCTGGTGTGGGTACTTGTTCTAACTTCATTAGTCCACCATTTGCGGATTTTCTACCACAACCCAAGGCAATCCGTACTCATTCAAAGCTTCCATGAATGGATCTGGATCCAACTCTTCAAGGTTGTAAACTCCAGGTTGTTTCCAAGTTCCGTTCATCACTAATTTGGTCCCAATCATGGCTGGAACGCCTGTTGTGTAAGAAATTGCTTGTGAACCAACTTCTGCGTAACATTCCTGATGGTCGCAAACATTGTAGATATAGATAGTCTTTTCAACACCGTCTTTGACACCTGTAAAGATACAGCCGATATTGGTTTTTCCAACTGTACGTGGGCCAAGGCTGGCTGGATCAGGAAGCAAGGCTTTTAAGAATTGAATCGGTACAATGTCCTGTCCATTAAAGTTAATAGCATCCGTACGAAGGAGACCAACGTTTTCCAAGCATTTCATGTGCGTTAGATAAGATTGGCCAAAAGTCATAAAGAAACGAATCCGTTTAACACCTGGAATGTTTTTGGCCAATGATTCGATTTCTTCATGGTGAAGGAGATACATGTCTTTTTGTCCAACCTGAGGGAAATCGTACTCACGCTTGATTGACATGGCTTCGACTTCGACCCATTTTCCATCTTCCCAGTAAGAACCTGGCGCAGAAACCTCGCGGAGGTTGATTTCTGGGTTAAAGTTTGTTGCAAATGGATAACCGTGGTCACCACCATTACAGTCTAAAATGTCGATATAGTGGATTTCATCAAAATAGTGTTTAAGGGCGTAGGCAGAAAAGACGCTGGTCACACCTGGGTCAAATCCAGATCCAAGAAGAGCTGTCAAGCCTGCTTCTTTGAATTTCTCCTGATAAGCCCACTGCCATGAGTAGTCAAAATAGGCTGTAAAACCTAGTTCCTCACAACGTTTCTCATAAATGGCACGCCATTCTGGGTCTTCTGTGTCCTCAGCCTCATAGTTGGCGGTATCGATATAGTGGATACCTGTTGCCAAGCAAGCATCCATAATTGTTAAATCTTGATATGGTAAAGCTACGTTCAAAACAGCTTCTGGTTTGTAGCTATCAATTAAGGCAATCACTTCTTCAACCTTGTCAGCGTCAAGGGCAGCTGTCTCAATCTTTGTACTTGTTTTACCTTCCAGTTTAGCCTTCAAGTCATCACATTTTGACTTGGTACGGCTAGCAATCATAATCTCTGTAAAGGTTTTGCTATCTTGGCAAATCTTTGAAATAGCAACTTGGGCAACGCCCCCACATCCAATAACTAATAAACGACTCATTTTTTTCCTTCCTCTTCTTCTAAAATGTCTTCTACATACTTAGGCAACATAAAGGCACCCACATGTAAGTTTGCAGTGTAGTATTCTGTGAAAAGCTGACGTTTTTTCCAGCCTTCCTTGTCAAAATCTTTGACAGGGTGATATTTTTTCGAAGCAAATCCAAATAACCAATAGCCAGCTGGACTGGTTGGGATGTGCGCCTGATAGACCCGGCTGATTGGAAAGGCTTGATTGACCTTGCGGTGCATGCTTCGGCAAGCTGACTCATCCTCGTCAAAGAAAGGACTCCCATGCTGGTAAATCATGATTCCGTCCTCTTTGAGAGCCCGATAACTATTTCCGTAAAATTCCTTGGTAAAGAGACCTTCTGTATGGCCAAAGGGATCTGTCGCATCGTTGATGATAATGTCGTAATCATCCTCACAGTTTCGTAAAAAACGAAGTCCATTTTGATAGTAAATGGTAACACGAGGGTCATCTAGCCCTGCAGCAAAGTCTGGGAAATACTCACGACAAACCTCAACCAACATCTCATCTGGTTCCACGATATCGATTTGTTCCAGTTCAGGATAGAGCGTCAATACTTGGGCAACACCGCCGTCGCCACCCCCAATAACCAAGACTTTCTTGGGATTTGGGTGGACAGCCATGGGTACGTGGACGGTCATTTCATTGTAGACAAAGTCATCCGCGTCTGAAAACAAGACATGCCCATTTAAAATCAAAATCTTTCCAAAAGCTGGCGTGTCTAAAACTTCTATATCCTGCCATTCACTCTTACCAGCGTAGAGTTGCTTGGCTGTTCTCAGGGACAGTTTCACATCTGGAGTATGAACTTCAGAAAACCATAAATCCATCTAGTTCTCCTTTCTCTTAATGACGTTGATGTGATTGACTTCTGGATCTTCCGTTCCTTGGAGGGAGCAACCACGTTCCTTGGCAAATTGGATATAATCCACAATCTCTCGAGTAATGCGTTCACCTGGTGCTAGGATTGGGATGCCTGGAGGATAGCACATGACAAATTCTCCACAGACTTGTCCGACTGATTCGTCTAAGGTCAAACTTTTTCTCTCTGAATAAAAGGCTTCCTGAAGAGAAAGGACTAACTCGGGTTGGATATATTCTCCAGCAATCAAATCTTTTCCATCTCTTGAGTATAGTCTCTTGATATCCGCCAAAGCACCGACCAGACGCTCAATGTCTTGAATGCGGTCACCGATTGAAATATAGGCCAATATATTGCCAATATCCCCAAATTCAATCTGAATATCGTATTCGTCTCGCAAGAGGTCATAAACCTCAATCCCTGTTAGGCCGATACCTTGGGTGTAAACGGACAGCTTGGTCACGTCAAAATCACAGACCGACACTCCGTCTATTAACTCTTTTGAGTAGGCATAGTAACCACCGATAGCATTGATTTCACGACGAGCGTATTCGGATAGCTCAATGACTTTCTCAAAAGACTCTTTGCCACGAAGGGCTAAGTTCCGTCGAGAAATATCTAGACTAGCCATAAGTAGGTAAGAGGCAGATGTAGACTGGGTCAGGTTGATAATCTGACGAACGTACTCAGGATTCATCTGATCACCAACTAAAAGAAGCGAACTTTGAGTCAAACTCCCACCAGACTTATGCATAGAGACCGCCGCCATATCAGCTCCAGCGTCCATAGCAGACAATGGCAATTTATCTGTAAAATGCAAATGCGCTCCATGGGCTTCATCCACTAAAACCAGCATGCCCGCTTCATGAGCCATTTCCGTTAAACCCTTGAGGTCTGAACAAATTCCATAGTAGGTAGGATTGTTGATTAGGATAGCTTTAGCATCTGGATGTTTCTTAATGGCCTGGGCAACCCGGTCATTTTCAAGACCTAAAGCGATGCCTATTTTAGGATCTACACTCATCTCGATATAGATGGGAATAGCACCACATAGAACCAGCGCATTGATAGCAGATTTGTGGACATTACGTGGCAGAATAATCTTATCTCCCGCCTTGCAGGTGGAAAGAATCATAGTTTGCACCGATGAAGTTGTTCCACCAATCATGAGAAAGGCATGGGCTGCTCCAAAAGCATCTGCAGCCAATTCCTCCGCATCCCGAATAATCGAAATGGGATGACCAAGATTATCCAAGGGTTTCATCGAATTAACATCAATGCCAACACATTTTTCTCCTAACAGTTCGACCAGTTCTGGATTTCCCCGCCCTCGCTTGTGACCTGGCACATCAAAGGGGACAATCCTTTTCTTGCGTAGCTTGACCAAGGCCTCGTAAATTGGGGCTTGGTTTTGATCTAACTTCTTCAAGACATACTCCTTTACCGTATTTTTAGCACCTCAAGAAGATAAAGGCGACTAAAAGTTGACTTATGAAAAAAGAGCAGGTTTTCACCTGCTCTGCAATCTTCTGACGTGTGTATTTTGGTTTCTGTTGAGTATGTCTGTTCCTGATGTTTCCTAACTCTCTAGTAGCAAATATTACGTACTTTATTGATCGTTTCACAAGATGACGTGTGCTTTCACCACACTAAAATTTATGAATTAGGACAAGCGTCCTAACATCAACTTATAAAAGTAGGCTTTTAACCCTATCAATAATGCGGCTTTTCAACCACGCTTCGGCATTCAACCCTGCCTGTCCGTAGGCATTTTTTACTCGGGTTTATATTTGCTAGAAAACATCATCTCATTTTCTAAGCCTTATAACTATACCATGTTTACAAGAGCTTGTAAAGTATTTTATGAAAGTTTTTTAAACAATTTCTTTTTTTGTTCGTGAAATATTACTCAACAATAAAAAGAAATCGTTTTAAATTGAAATTAAAAAACAAAAAAAGGAACTAAATCGATTAGTTCCTTTGTTGAATCGTAAGTATAGTCAGTTATTCAAAATCTTATCTACTTATCTCGTGCTACTTGAACAGCTAGTTCAAAATCAGTCATCATATAATTTTCATCTAGGCGGATGAGACCATAGTACTCATTCCAAAATAGCGAATCGCTGTTGCTGGACCACTTTAATCCATACCATAGTTGAGTGACATCACTTGTATTTGATGGCGGAATTGACCATAGATGCTTCTTGAAAGTTTCTTGAACAAGAGAAACATCCAGTCGTGTAGTCAAGTCAAGTTCATTTAATTTGAAAGTAATAGAATGTTTTTTCGCTGCCTCAATACTGTCCTTGTTAAATCGAACCTGAATAACCTTAGAATCTTCTATAGCCACATCATGGTCCTCAGCACCGTAAAAGGAAATACTGCCCAGTACTATGCCATCTTTTGCTAGGAGATAGGGAGCGTAAGGAACAGCATTGCTATCAATCCTGAAGCCTTTTTCGATGGTAACTGTTTTATCTCCAGGATACTTTTGGAAACTGTTACTTGTCAGGAGGTCTTCATAATCGCTACCACCATCGCCCTGTCTTACATAGATGTCAAATCCAGCGTCCATCAGCTCACTGGATTTAGTTTCAGCTAAAATGATTTTACTTTCATTAATTTGTAAAATCGGTGCTTGAGGTGGCAAACCAATCGTGAGATTAAACGTGACTCCTACTAGAAAGACCATCAAAGTTATAAGGAGGGCAAGCATAGACTTCCCAGTTCGTTTTCTTGCATTGAAAAGGGCCATTAGAGCAGGCAGGAGGATCATTTTGGCTAAAATAGAATTCCCCACACCGCCTCTATTTAAGGTCTGAAAGGCAAAGATCCCTGCGATGGCAATCAGGGTCAGGTAGACCAAAATCTCGCCTAGACCCAGTTTTTCTGTTCGAGTTTGTTGATTTACAGGAGTTTCGTACAATGACTGTCCATTCTCTTTCCTCTTTTTTAGAAAGAGATAAAAACCCAGACCTAGCAGCAGATTAAAGATTGCAAAAGCAATTAAAGTACCTATAATCACTGTTCTACCCATGGCTCTCTACTCCTTTATGTTCTCTCACAAATCTTATCTTTCTCTTTAGTACCCAATTCTCAATCAATAAAACCAGCAAGAAGAAGGGGCCGCCTTCTATCAGCACAATGGGTAAAGCCACTAGAGCAATCATCAAAAAACTAGCTTTCTTTTGACGCCAACTACCGCCCCATTCACCGTTTATCAGTACCCCCAAATAGTCGATGTAGTCAGTAAACCAAGTCAAAAAGGGATTTTGAAAATCATTGAGCCTTAGGTAAATGAACATAGCAGAATTTAGAAAAACATAAAGAATTCCAAGGACTAGAATAATCTTTTGACTAGTTCGAGTAGCCTCTAAAACGATTTTTTCTCTGTTTTCTGGTTTTATTTCCTTGAGACTTGGGTTCTTACAAGAGAGTTTTTCAAATCTATAGACCAGAAATCGGTAGAGATAATACTTGTTTATATCACGCTTCATAAAACCCCCAATCTAGGAAGGACACTCAATTATAAATCATGGTTTAAACATCTAATTTCAAGGAATTTCCTTCCAAATAGACGGCTTTTGACTCAGTGATTTTGATTTTTTGATCCTCTGAAAAGCCAATGGTTTCACCATCCTTTAAGGTGACATCACTGCCTAAAACATACTGAAGAATAGACAAGAGAAAATAATATAGGTCATCGCTATTCATAAGAGACTCGATAATTTCAATCTCAGTTTTTCCAAACTCTTTCAAACCATAAGTGTAAATACTAGTTTTATCTCCCTGGTTGATAATTCCCATATAAATCCAGAGTTGAAGGGGAAGCATTTCTTCTTTCAAAAGGTCAGCCAGGTCTAGATAAAGATCTTTGGGCAAGAGCAAGGTGGTAGAACCCTGATAAATACCAATAGCTGATTGACTAGTTTTTAGGATAGAGGTATTGACTTTAGTTAATAGGGAATAAGTTTCTACTGGCGAAAGATCGTCAGACAAAATAGAAACAATGGCGTGTTGTGTGTGCTCCTGTGTATCCTTCTCAACATCCTGCCAGAGGTAAGAATAGGCATACAATTCTTCAAATTCTTGACTTGGGATAGGCAAATCCATTAGAGCCAGCGCAACGAGAGCACCATCAATCACAAATGTTGCACTAGAATCATCCCCAGAAACTTCAGAAATTTCAAGCGCCCAGTGAGATTTCAATTCCTGAACGACCTGGTCTAAAGAATAGGCCTGCTTGCCTTTGAAGAGAGGCATGGACAAGTTCAGTTGTTTTTTCTTCTCTGACTTTTCTTTCTTACTTGTAAATAGATTTTTTAAAAAATTCACAGGACTTCTCCTTTTTCTCATATCAGTTGGAAAGCAAAGCTCTCTTACTCAAAGTAAGTCGCCATACCAAGTTTCCTCATCCTCAAAACCGTAAAATTTCTCATCAAGTAGCCAATTTCCATCCACCAATCTAAGTACAAACTGATGCTTCATTTCTAAAGCTTCTTGATAATGGGTGATGACTCTTGCTTCTTCAGCTTTTGTCATGATAAAATCGACAGAAAAATCATTCGTTTGAACATAGTTATATTCACTTGGGGAGCCATAAGAATTTCGAACTCCTCCTTCCAAGCATTTTTGAGTCACTCGTCCAGTTAGAAGTTGCATTTGCCTTTGAAAATAGTTATCCATAAGTTCATTCCACTTGGGATGAAGCTGATTTGCTGGGATGCTAAGGGCTTCTTTTTCCTTATCCAGTGCTCTGTTACGCTCAAAAATTTCCTCTTCTAACAAGATTAAACTTTTGAGTAAATTAAGCAAGGGTGGGATGATTATTTCCGCCATGGCTCGATAGTTTTCAGGGGTATTTTTATAGTTCACTCTCATAATAAGCCTCTTAATCATCTTGGATTAATTGGTTTAATTCTAGATCTGAAAGAGATCCTTCCTTGTAAAGTTTTCTTAGTAAGTCTTCATCAACTGTGATTGAATAATAGTCTGTCATAAACTCATGAAATCTCTCAAAACTATCAAAAAGGTAAGAAAGCAACCATTCTCCGCCATCCTGATCTTGGTAAGTCTGTTGATGCGCTTGACCGTCATACCAGATAAAGAAGGTTGTTTCATCTTTTTGATCTTCAGAATAAAGTGAGACATACTTCTCATCCAGTCCTTTATAAAAACCATCAATGACGTCTTGATTCCACTCGTCAGCAGCAAACTGGCTTAAACTACTTTCATGATCAAAGCCTTTCATGAGGATCATTTTATCAGTCAAAATCACATCTAAAGAATCACCTGAGCCATTGTCAATAAAATATCGGACTCCATAGTCTTCCTCAGTCTTAATCACGAGTCTAAGCCAATCCTCACTCGGATCTGTTAGATACTCATCGATAACCAGCAAGGCATCTAAGCGAGTTTTTATCTTGTCCCAATCAATCTTTCTCATCTCTAAAAACCTTCCATCTTATTCTTGCAATTTATCAAGATCACAAGCCCTATAACGAGCTGTTAGATAGCCTGAAAAGCTAATCTGAGGGATGTTCCACTCATTAGGCAAATAAATGGAACAATCTACCTGATCTCCAAGAGGAGAACTTGCTGAGAAGACGTATCTTCCCAAATCCTCATTATTAGGATTTCTTTCAACTTGACCCAATCTGCTAGTATTGAACCAGTCTTTAAACAGTAACCAGATTTGCTCGGCATCTTCGTTTAATAGGGAGACTTTCAAGTTGTAGCTGATTCCGACTCTACATCTTTTTTTGAATCCTGACTCATCAGCCTTACAAACTTTTATCGATCCCTTATCATACTGCCAGTTATCACTATCTAATAGGGAAAATTGAACAGATAGATTGTCTTTAAATCCCTGCATAGTATCAAATAAATCTTTGGAGGCAGCTTCGAATAATTCTAGTTCTTCCATAGTCTTCTCTTTAATTTTCATAGCGAATCACATTCCGATTTAATCTGCATCAACCCAGATCTGGTATTTTTGACAATGTAGACATCTAAACAAATAGCCACAGATAGGCCCGTCTTTAACCAAGTAATCTTCTACCTCTTGATATTCTTCACGCGCTTCATAGTCTGCCAAGACTTGCTCAGCGATTCCCATATCCTTTAATTCACGAGTTCCAACTGTACCCAAGTAAGCACAATAATCTTGGCAACAAGAAAGCCAATATTCTCCCTGCCAACTAGAGTAGTCTGGGGTCTGACAAAAAAGCAGCTGATTCTTTTCTGGATCCAATTCACCCTGCCACTCGGCATCTTGGATAAATTCTGCATCGAATTTTTTAGCTGCTTGACCATTTGCAATGCAAGTTGGGCAGAGATGTTCTACCTCTTCAATACTGTAGGGTCTAAGAGCATAATAAACATTGCTTTCTTTCCCACAAGATGGACAAACCTTAGCTTCTCCTTCAACAAATGAACCTGTAGCTAAAGGGTCTGGATGATAGATAAAATGTGGCAAAGACTGTAATAGCTTCTGTCTTTGCTTCTTCTCTTCTTTTCTTAGAGGACGAGAAAGAGCAAATCTGTCTCCATGACTCTGACTCATTTCTTGTAATCGGCTCAGTTTCTTTAACTGTTTTCGGTCTGGTTTATCTAAGATTTCGGTCAATAAGCTATAGGCACTAGTGTAGAGACCCAATTGGTCATAGAGGTCAGCTAAGACTTTCTTAGCTTCTAAATCATCAGACTTAGCTAATTCATCAGCCAAATCATAAAGGGCTGCAACACTTGAAGGATTTCCATCTTTAGCATGGTATTCCCTTGTCTGGGTGATATATTCTTGTAAATATGGATTCATCTGGCCGCCTTCCTAATGGATGACATAAAATCTTAACAAATAGTAACTAGGACATTTCCATTGAGCTCCAGAATCTTTTTGTAAAAGTCTTTCATTTTGACAAAGCAGGTTGAAATATCATCCTTTATTTCTTCCTCTTCCTCAAGATAATCCCAAATATTAGGATACAAATCGGCCTTCTTACAAGCTTCCATACTAAAGTCTTCCAAGGCTCTGTGCATGTCAAAACTTTCTAGAGCTTCTATGATTTCGGCTATCTTATTTTTTTCAGTATAGGCTATGTACTCAGACACTTCTTCTAAAGGAGTCACTCCTAAAACCGCTTCTCTCAAGGGATTGTCATCCAAAAATTCTGAACTACTAAATCCTGTCAAGACAAAGATCAAGGCATCCCACATTTTGTCAATATCTAGTAAGATATCATGACTATCAGCGGAATCCTCTGCAAAATCTAACAAGTCATCTTCTTGATTGGAAAGACCTTTTATTTGATCTAATTCATCGTCTGGTAAATATTGATAATTGGCAATCATTCCCATGATTTTACTCCTTTGAATCAGTTAGTATTATACGGATCTTTCTAGCTCTATTTCCCTAGAAAATGCTATAATGGAGCTAAGAAATTGTTTTATTGAATGTTAAATAGGGGGAAATAGTAATGTTCACTAGTATTGTTTTGGGTTTTTATGCTCTTTTCTTTCTATCCTTGTCCTTTACTATCTATCTCTATATCAGACTTGTAGTTGCGGTCAGACAAGGGAAAGATGTCCCAAAATGGATCTATAAACTCGGCCATGCCATTCAAGGTAGAATTCACGTTGACTATGAAGAAATCACAGATGCTAATGCCCTTAAAGAGATTCATTGGTTCTTGCTGATCTATTTAATCGTAAATCTACTGGTATTGGCTGGCTTCTACTATCGTGGCAATAGCTTTCCGCAAGCAATTTATGAATGTTTGAAAAAACAATTTTTTATCGTACTTGTTAGTATGGTTTTAAAAAGTATCGGCAAATTAATCGTATTAGCTATAAGAAAAAACTTTCAAAACAGTCATGCCTATGCATCAACCAACGCTTTTGTCGGGACAGCCTTTTTAACGAGTTATGTTTTTATGTTTTGCATGATGATGAGTGGTCTTCCAGCTCAACCTGTTCCAGTAACCATTCAAGATACCACTGTCATTATCGGGGAGACCAAGGCTTCCGAGCTTTTAGACCAAGGCTTTACCTTTGGAGATAAAGGCGCAGAGAGTTTCATCACCAATCCAAAAAACGACCATTTCTACTACGGCCAGCTTCTCGAAATCAAGCGTGAAGATCAGTCCTATGGTTTTATGATCCTTACTCCTACTGGCAAAGATACTGATCAACTCAAAAACTGTGTCATTACCTACTATAGAACGCCTAAGGATGCCCATCAATTGCAGGGGATTTCTATCAATCATGTCAGTTTAGCAAATCTCAAGCTCCAAGATTTTCAAACAAGAAAATTAATCGATATCTTTGAAGTCAATCCTGCTGATTACAATGTCGCTGAGACTGACTCAAACTACATCCTAACCATTCAAACGGCAGATTACGACCTCTGGAAAAGATACAGGATTGAAGCCAAGTTCAATTCAGATGGTTCCATAGATAGTTATGGTGTTAGAGCTCAACACAGTATGTGGGAATAAGATAGTATCATTTCAATACGAGCAAGTATAAGATTAAGTAAATGATTAAAAACTACTTAATCTTATGCTTGTTCATTTTTTCTTGGAAAATATCTGTAAGAATTTGTCGCAATTCTTGAGCTTCCTTTTCTGGAAGTTGACCTTCTTGTTTAGCAACAGCGTACAATTCCGGATATTCAAGAGAAATTCTCTTGACTGTACGTGTAATAGCATGTTTTCTAACAAAAAACGGAATCCGTTTAATCATATCTTGAGGAAGTAAGGCGATAATCTTATCGGCAGTTTCCTTATCGTTAAGCTTAGAGAAAGTTAGTCCCTCTTTAATCATTTCTTGTTCTTTTTCGGTAAAATCTTGTAATTCCATATATCTACTCCTTATCTTCAACAACTTGTTTTTGTATGAGAGCTATTCTAACTATTCATGAAAATGGTTTATCTAGATACTCCCGTGTATGTTTCCCTCTGTTAAAAAATTCTTATTCTTTCGGTTGAGAATATACTTCGATATGCTGACCTAGTACCTTGATTTCTACAGGTAGATTATCGGATTTGTCACCATCAACATCCGTTTCCAATTCACTATCTGAAGAGATTTTTATATGTCGAGCTTTCAGATACTCGATATTGTCATTTACGACAACATCCCCTTTTAATAAATCAGGGATAACTGACAATTTAGTAAGAATTGACGCATCTTTTAGAATCAAAATATTAGCATAACCATCCTTGTCTTCATCAAAGATTTTTTTGTCAGCGAAATAATTTGTGAGGAGAACTAAAACATGACTGGCTGGGCCAATGTAATTACCATTATCAGTCTCAACTTTAATGTTAAATGCTTGATCTGTAACCACAGACTTCATGGTATTAATCGCATAGGCGAGCATACCAAACTTTGTTTTATCTTCTATCCCAACGTTGTGGATAGCTTCTGGCAAAGAGCCAATACTAAAGATATAACCAAAATAATTTCCATTTGATTTTCCAATATCAATCTTGTTGGTAGAACTGAAATCAAGCTCGTCAATAGCACTATCAATATCCTGAGAGATTTCTAATAGTTTCGTAATGAGATTTCCAGTTCCCCCTGGGATAATCGCCAGTTTAGGAATATAGTCTTTCTCAGCAATACCAGAGATTACTTCATTGACAGTCCCATCTCCACCAAAAACAAGAACTGCATCATACTGCTCTCGAGCAGCTTCTTCTGCAAAGTTTGTTGCATCTTGCGCTTTTTCCGTAATTTTAATCTCTACATCATCAAAGTAGTCTCTAGCTTTATTCTCCAGCTTCACCTTATAATCCAGAGCTTTTTCACCTCCAGAGGTAGGGTTGATAATTAACATTGCTTTTTTCATTTATAATTCTCCTTACAACCTAACTATAAAAAATTAAGTTTCAATATAGCTTTTTTAATACTATGCCATTATATAACTAAATTCTTAAAACTAAAAATTGAATGTCCTGAATTTAAATAGATTGATTTCTTGCCTAATAATGCTTTAATATTAATTCTTAAAGTTCTTTAAGTTTTCAATGTTAAAAATCATGTAGAGTAGAATGCTTGCTACTAGTATCCTTTGACACTCCCTCTTTAGAGAACTTATTAAATCTAGTTAAAAAGGACGTTTATAGTAGTTCTACTTTTATTCCTTGACTCTTAAAAATATCCTCAACTTGTTCAAAATTACTAGTCATAATTGTCGCTTTCTTCAGATTTGGAAACTGTTGCAGTTCTTTAA
>NZ_JATS01000027.1:0-1449 GCF_000526095.1 Streptococcus sp. CM6
AAAAGTAATCAAAGCAGTTCCTAAAATAGCACCACACAAAGTTTTGGCAACCTTGCTTTTACGAAATCCATAGACTTCTTTTTTATTTTTCATTATAAGCCATTTCCTTATCTAAATTTAGTCGTTACTTCTTATAATAGCACTTTACAAGGCAAGATGCAAATATTTACTCTTTTTTCTCTCTATTTATAGAAAAATCCACATGTTTATAAATTAAAAAGAAGATGATCACACCATCTTCTTTTTAATTTAATTTATTTTGGCTCTATAATATTTGTAGTGGGTAAATCCCCTATAGATATTATGGAGCCTATTTTGTTGTAGAAAAAAAGTCCCATATGACCTATAATGAAAAGCAACCAAACCATCATTAGAAAGAGCCACATGGAACAATTACATTTTATCACAAAACTACTCGATATCAAAGACCCTAATATCCAAATTATAGACATCATCAATAAGGATACCCACAAGGAAATCATCGCTAAGTTGGATTATGATGCCCCACTTTGTCCTGATTGCTGAAGCCAAATGAAGAAATATGACTTTCAAAAACCTTCTAAAATCCCTTACCTTGAAACGACTGGTATGCCTACTAGAATTCTCCTTAAAAAACGCCGTTTTAAGTGCTATCAGTGCTCTAAAATGATGGTCACTGAGACTCCTATAGTCAAGAAAAATCACCAAATCCCTCGTATCATCAACCAAAAGATTGCCCAGAAGCTAATTGAAAAGACTTCTATGACTGATATTGCCCATCAGCTATCTATTTCAACTTCAACTGTCATTCGCAAACTCAATGACTTCCGTTTTAAGCATGATTTTTCTCGTCTGCCTGAGATTATGTCCTGGGACGAGTATGCCTTCACTAAGGGAAAGATGAGTTTCATTGCGCAAGATTTTGAAAAGCTCAATATCATCATTGTTCTTGAGGGCAGAACACAAGCTATCAAGCGCTACTGGAAGCTCATTCAACAGGATAGTCGTAAACTCAGTGATAAGGGTTTTTATCGCCCTGCTTTTCGTGTGCACTTAACGAATAGAGAAATTCTAGACAAGCTTTTGAGCTATTCATAAGACTTGAAACACCACTATCATTTCTATCAACTCTTGCTTTTTCACTTTCAGAATAAGGAACCAGAGAAATTTTTCGGACTTATTGAAGACAATATAAAGAAGGTTCATTCTCTTTTTCAGACTGTCTTTAAAACATTTCTAAAGGACAAAGGGAAAATCGTCAATGCCCTTCAGTTATCCTATTCCAACGCAAAATTGGAAGCGACTAATAATCTCATCAAACTTATCAAACGCAATGCCTTTGGTTTTCGGAACTTTGAAAACTTCAAGAAGCGAATTTTCATCACTCTGAATACCAAAAAAGAAAGGACGAAATTTGTCCTTTCTCGAGCTTAGCTTTTCTTCAACCCACTACAGTTGACAATGAGCCTA